>JBNMLZ010000029.1:0-23606 GCA_050875085.1 Prevotella sp.
GCCGCCTCAAGCGGTCCGCGGCCCTCATACACCTTGTTCATGTCGTAGCCCAGTATGGTGGCGTTCGCCACCTCGCTGCCGGGCAGGAAGCCGTCGGGCACTGTGATGAGTCGCCCGGTGCGTCCGAGACGCGCCAAGCGGTCCATGTTGGGGGTGTTGGCATACTCAAGGAGGGTCTTGCCTCCGAGCCGTTCGACGGCATGGTCTGCCATACCGTCGCCGAGAATGATTATGTGTTTCATAAGCGAAACCTTTTTATATATTAGCTATCGACATGATGTTGGCGAACACTCCGGCAGCCGTCACGCTTGCTCCGGCGCCGTAGCCCTGGATGAGCATCGGGTATTCGCGGTAGCGCTCCGTGGTGAGCGACACCACGTTGTTGCTTCCTGCAAGGTTGTAGAACGGGTGGCTGCGGTCAACCTCCTTCAGCGCTACGGATGTCTTGCCGTGGTCGAAGGTGGCTACAAAGCGCCAGCGCTTGCCCTCCTTCTCAAGCTGCTGTCGGCGGCTCTCGAAGTCGGCGTCGAGTGATGGCAGGTTCTTCCAGAATTCGTCTATCGAGCCTTCGAAGAACGAGTCGGGTATGAAGAGATGCTTCTCCACGTCGGCCTGCTCCACCTTGTAGCCAGCCTCGCGCGAGAGGATGACGAGCTTGCGTATCACGTCCTGTCCGCTGAGGTCGATGCGCGGGTCAGGCTCGCTGTAGCCCTGTTCCTTTGCGCGGCGTACAGCCTCGGAGAAAGGCACGTCGGCAGAAATCTCGTTGAATATGAAGTTGAGCGTGCCGCTGAGCACAGCCTCTATTTTCAGTATCACGTCGCCCGAGTTGCGCAGGTCATTGATGGTGCCGATGATAGGCAGTCCGGCGCCCACGTTGGTCTCGTAGCGGAAGAGCACGCCTCGCGCCAGAGCCGTCTCCTTCAGTCGCAGGTAGTTGTCGTAGGACGACGATGCCGCAATCTTGTTGGCTGCAATCACCGATATGTTGTGCTCCAGGAACGACTGGTACAGCCCTGCCACGTCCTTGCTTGCCGTGCAGTCAACGAACACGCTGTTGAAGATGTTCATCTTTATTATCTCGTCGCGCAGCGTCTGGTCGGTGCTTGAAGGCGCCTTCTCAAGTTCGTCGCGGTAGGTGGTCAGGTCGATGCCGTCGCGGTTGAAGATGGCTTTCTTTGATGATGCTATGCCAACGACGTTGAGCTTCAGCCGCTTGGTGCGCTTCAGCTCCTCATACTGGTCGTGAATCTGCTCAAGGAGCTGTCCGCCCACGGTGCCCACGCCGCATACGAAGAGGTTGAGCACCTTGTATTCCGAAAGGAAGAACGAGTCGTGAATCACGTTGAGCGCCTTGCGCAGGTACTTGCTGTCCACCACGAACGATATGTTGGTCTCCGACGCTCCCTGGGCGCAGGCAATCACGCTGATGCCGCTGCGTCCGAGCGTGCCGAACAGTCGTCCGGCGATGCCCGGCGTGTGCTTCATGTTCTCGCCCACGACGGCAACGGTCGCGAGTCCGCTCTCGGCGTGCATGGGGAACATGGCTCCCGTCTCAATCTCCTTGGCAAACTCGCCGTTGAGCACCTCTACGGCAGCCTTAGCGTCCTCGTCGCGCACGCCAATTGACGTGGAGTTCTCCGATGATGCCTGCGACACCATGAACACGCTGATGCCGTTGTCTGCCAGGGCGGTGAAGATGCGTCGGTTGACGCCAATCACGCCCACCATCGACAGGCCCGTCACGGTGATGAGTGTTGTGCCGTTGATGCTCGATATACCCTTGATGGGTTTTGAGTCGTTGTTTATCTTGTCCTTGATGATGGTGCCTTCGGCATCGGGGTTGAAGGTGTTCTTCACTCGTATTGGTATGTTCTTCACGCATACCGGGTAAATCGTAGGCGGATAAATCACCTTTGCGCCGAAGTTGCAAAGCTCCATTGCCTCGATGTAGCTCAGTTGGTTGATGGTGTAGGCAGTCTTGATGACGCGCGGGTCGGCGGTCATGAAGCCGTCCACGTCGGTCCAAATCTCCAGGATGTCGGCGTCGAGTGCGGCAGCTATGATGGCAGCCGTGTAGTCGGAGCCGCCGCGTCCGAGGTTGGTTGTCTCGTCGGAGTCGCGGTCCATGCTTATAAAACCGGGAACAAGCGAAATGCGTGGCAGGTCGCTGAACGTGCGGCGCACCAGCCGGTTGGTGAGTTCGGAGTCGAGAGTGTTCTTGCGGTTCTTCTGCACGGTCTTGATGAACTCGCGCGAGTCAAACCACTTTGCGCCCTGCACGAGCGTGGCAACGATGTTGGAGCTGAGCCGCTCGCCGTAGCTGACGATGGCGTCCTGCGTCTTCTTTGAGAGGTCGTGGATGAGGAACACTCCGAAATAGATGGAGCGCAGCTGCTCGAATAGTGAGTCTACGATGCGGAAGAGGTTCTCGCGCTTGCGCGTGTCGGTGATGATGGTGTCGATCATCTTGTGGTGGCGGTCCACCATGGCCTGGAACTCGTCCTTCCACGATTCGTCGCCCTTTACGGCGAGTTGCGATGTGGCAAGGAGCTTGTCGGTGATGCCTCCGAGGGCGCTCACAACGACGATGATGGGCTGTTTTTCAGCCTCTTTCTCAACGATAGCCTTCAGGCTGAGAATACTCTCTACGGAACCAACCGAGGTTCCGCCAAACTTCAATACTTTCATTTCTTTCTTGTTCTTTGGTTAATGCCTCCATACAAGGGAGGCGACTTTTGTTTCGATGCTGAGGCTTGCCGGCGCAGCGAGACTGGCTTCTGTCCCAATCCTCGATACGGGGGAGGCATGGGCGAGACACCTCGGTCTGCTTCTTCTTGGCTGGCGCGGCATTGGGGCTGCTCAGCACCCTGTCGTGACATAAAGTTTAATAAAGTGTCGGCAAATTTACGAAAAATAAATGTTATGGCAACTAAAAATATCCAAATTTTTGCATCTTTGTCAGTATTTTCTTGATTTGGTTGTTCTTTTGTTGCCGGTTTTACCATGCGACTGCGCAGTCGCTACGTGCCCCACACCGGAACGCCGGACTCCTGTCCGACGCGCTGCCGCTATTGTTGGCGGCGGATGGGAGAGCGCTGGATGTAACGACAGGCTGCGGCGGACAGGAGTCCGCCGTTCCGTTGTGGGTAGTCTTTTAGTTTTGTCGGCGGAGTCTTTTTGTTGTGCCAAACGGCTCCGCCAATCGTCTTACTTCGGTCGTTCAACGTGTTTACTTCGGTCGTTCAACGTGTTTACTTCGACCGTTCAACGTGTTTACTTCGGTCGAAGTAAGAGAGCCGAAGTTGCCATTTCGGATGAATAAAGTTGCCGTTTCGCATGTCAAAAGGATAACTTTAGCCCATTATTCCGGCTACGCCTTTGTGCGTTTCATTTCCGCTCGTCGGGCTATTTCGGAATAAAAAGATATAAGAATAAGAGGCTTTGCCAAGATAGCCAAATGGCAGTTTGTCCGTGGTGGGGGTGGCAAGATTTGTGGAGGATAAGCTTAACTGGGATAGGGGGCGCCCTCGCCCCCGGCAACTGAATTAGCGCCGGGGGCGAGGGCGCCCCCTATCCCAGTTATTGTTTACAGCATCCCCGTCATGTAAAGAGGGATATACACAATGCCGTTGTCAACCTTCAAGTCCTGTGTGTGTATCACGTAAGGTGTGGCAAGGTATTGCGCCACAATATTCTCAACGAGCATGCCTTCGTTCATCTCCAACTTGTCCATCATCAGTTTCTTGTATAACGACTCTTCCTAAGGTTCGTATGTTCGTATTTCGCACATTTCCTAAGGTTATGGATGCTTTCACCCGAACAAGTCGTCAAGAACGATTTGCTGTTGAACAATGGCGCTGTGCTCGTTTTGTTTCAGTCCGAAGGTGGTGACAAGGGTGAGGATGAGAGACTTCTTGGTCTGTGTCTCCTTAGCGAACGTCTGCAGTCTTTGTGAAAGGCGTTCCTCGTAGTTGCGGTCGATGATGTATTCGCTGTTGCAATACTTCATTTCGCATACGTTCACTGTGTCGTCCTTGCGGTCGATGAGTAGGTCGATTTGTGCCCCGTTGCCTTCTGTACTTGTGCTTCGCCAAGAGCAGACGATGGTCTGTACACCGGATATGCCAAGTTTGCGCTTTATTGCCTCCACATGACTCATGCACAGCATCTCAAACGACAGTCCTGCCCATGTGTTGTGTGTAGGACTGTTTAGCGATGTCGACCAGAAATGCGGGTCGTGGTAGTTGTTGCGCTTGATGAACTTGAAGTAAAACATTGTGTAGAAGTCGACAAGCTGGAAGATGGTGTTGCGCTTTTGTCGCTTGCCGTTTGAGGTGTCGGAAGAGCCGAAAGGCTCGTATGTGCGTATGAACCCACACTGCTCAAGCTCTTCAAGCACGGTAGAGAACAGTCCGTTGTCAACAACACCGGTGGCTTTCACCAGTTCCTGACGTGTCATGCCAATGCCTTTGGCGGCAAGGGCTGTCACTACAGAAACGTGGGTGTTTGACTTGCGGAACAGGGCGCGGTAGAGGTCACTGAATTCGTCGGCAAGTTCGGCGTTGTCAGAGAAGAACAACTGGTCGATGTTTTGGGCGAGGCTGCGTGAGCGGTCGAGCATAGACATATAATAAGGTATGCCGCCCATGATCATATAGCACTCGGCAATCTGCTTGCGGCTGTAGCCAAAGTGGTAGGTGGCGAAGTATTCCTCACACTCATGCAGCGTGAAGGGATTGACAATGATGTGGTGGGTGAGTCGGTTGTGCAGTCCGCCACGGTTATGGATGAGGTTGTTAATCATCCACGACGTTGCCGACCCACAAACGATGAGCTTTATGTCGTTGCGCAGTGACGCCCAACTGTTCCAGAAGTTCTCAAGCGCTGCTATGAATCCAGACTTTGGGGTGTCCATCCATGGCAGCTCATCTATGAAGACATACTTGTTGCCTTCGGGCAATGTCTCAAGATGTTGTGCGAGCGAATGAAAGGCAAGCAGCCAGTTGCGCTGTATGCTTATAGTGGCAGATGCAGTGTATTTCTGCATGGCAATGCTGAAGTTAAGCAGTTGGTCGGTCTTCGACGCTCCATGCACACCGGTCATAAAGAAAGCGAACTTGTCGTCAACACACTTGCGTATAAGGAATGTCTTGCCTACACGCCGGCGTCCATAAACGGCGATGAACTCCGATCTTCCTGAACTGAAATAACTGTTCAAGGCGGCTTTCTCACATTCTCGTCCTATAAGCTTTTGCTCTATGTTCATTTGTATTGTTCTTTAGATAACTTGCGCAAAGATACTAAAAATGGCATGTTTGCGCAAGTTATCTGAGGATAATCTGCGCAAAGATGATAAAAATATGCGTTTGCGCAAGTTATCGAGGTTTCTTTGTCTCATTGCGCTGTATTTGAGTTTATTTTCTTAATTTTGCGAAACATAAATATAGCTACAACAGAATATGATACAGGAATACCAAATACGCGTGCAGCCAGTTGTGGCGTCGAGCGAGCAGAACATACGCCAGTTCATCGCCGACGACAAGGGCATTGATGCACGCACGATAAATGCCGTGCGTGTGCTGAAGCGCAGCATCGACGCGCGCCAGCGCACCATCTACATCAACCTCACGGTGAGAGTCTACATCAACGAACTGCCGCAGGACGACGAGTATGTGCATACAGAGTATGGCGACGTGAGCCAGCGGCCGGCTGTCATCGTGGTGGGCGAAGGCCCAGGCGGACTCTTCGCATCGCTGAAGTTGATTGAACTCGGACTGCGCCCCATCGTCCTGGAGCGTGGCAAGAACGTGCGCGACCGCAAGGTTGACCTCGCCAACATAAAGAGAACTCAGGCTGTCGACCCCGAGAGCAACTACTGCTTCGGCGAGGGCGGAGCTGGAGCCTACTCCGACGGCAAGCTGTACACACGCTCGAAGAAGCGCGGCAACATTGAGAAAATACTCAATGTGTTCTGTCAGCACGGCGCTTCTACGTCGATACTTGCCGATGCCCATCCGCACATCGGAACAGACAAGCTTCCGCAGGTGATTGAGAACATGCGCGAGACTATAATAAAATGTGGCGGAGAGGTGCATTTCCAAACGAAAATGACACGCCTCATGCTCGAAGGCGACACCGTTGTGGGCGTTGAGGCTGTTAACCTCGTGAATGGGGGAGAGGAGACATATCGCGGACCGGTGATTCTCGCGACGGGCCATTCCGCACGCGACGTCTACCGCTATCTTGCCGAGGCGAAGATAGAGATTGAGGCGAAGGGCATTGCCGTTGGCGTCAGACTGGAACATCCGTCGCACCTGATTGACCAGATACAATATCACTCGAAGCAAGGCCGCGGAAAGTATCTCCCGGCTGCCGAATACAGTTTCGTGACGCAGGTTGACGGGCGCGGAGTGTATTCGTTCTGCATGTGCCCGGGCGGTTTCGTCATTCCGGCTGCCACGGACAAGGAGCAGATTGTCGTCAACGGCATGAGTCCGAGCAACCGCGGCACGCAGTGGTCCAACTCGGGCATGGTGGTGGAGACGCGCCCCGAGGATGTGCCGGGCGACGAGAGCGACCCTCTGCGCATGATGCACTTCCAGGAACAGCTCGAACGCTCGTGCTGGCAGCAGGGCAACATGAAGCAGACAGCCCCGGCGCAGCGCATGGCCGACTTCGTGAACGACCGCCTGTCGTATGACCTGCCGAAGAGCAGCTACGCCCCTGGACTCATATCGTCGCCGCTTCACTTCTGGATGCCGC
The DNA here is from genome assembly GCA_050875085.1 of Prevotella sp. Classification (GTDB taxonomy): domain Bacteria; phylum Bacteroidota; class Bacteroidia; order Bacteroidales; family Bacteroidaceae; genus Prevotella. The sequence continues at coordinate 6,766 of JBNMLZ010000029.1, forward strand.
GCCAGGTGAGCCACCGCCTTCAGGAAGGCTTCAAGAAGTTCGGCAAGATGAGTCATGGGTTCCTCACCAACGAGGCAGTGATGATAGCCACCGAGACCCGCACGTCGTCGCCTGTGCGCATCATGCGCGACCGCGAGACGCTGCAACACGTGCGCATCGCGGGACTCTTCCCTTGCGGCGAGGGTGCAGGCTATGCCGGTGGCATAGTGTCGGCAGGTGTTGACGGAGAACGCTGTGCCGAGATGTGCAGCGAATATATATCGAATAATAATCCTATTTTATAATGTAAAAGCCAAATAATCATCTGATTATTTGGCTTTTACATTTATTTTTCTTTACTTTGCAGCAAAATTACAATTTTATACACTTTTTTACAAAACACAGAAAACAATGAAGAAGATTTTAACTCTTTGTGCAGCCGCCGTGATGGCTGGTTCTGCAGCAGCTCAAACAGTTGATGAGAGCAAGTTTTTGGACAACTGGTATGTAGGCGTCAACGTTGGCGCTTCAGTAAAAACTACACACACCGCATGGTTCAAGAATCTCAACCCAGAGGCTGGCGTGCGCGTCGGCAAGTGGTTTACACCTGTTTATGGTGTAGCTGCTGAGGCTGATTTCTATTTCAGAAACCGTCCTTATCCAAACAGCGGCACATTCATCCGTGCAACCAATGTCAACTTGCTTGGTACTATCAACGCAACCAACCTCTTCCTTGGCTACAAGGGTGAGCCGCGTGTGTTCGAAGTAATCCCTGTTGCTGGCATCGGCGCTCTTCATTCATTCAACGCTCATGGTGGCAAGAACGTAAACACCTTCAGAACAAAGGTTGGTGTTGACTTCGCTTTCAACCTCGGCGAGAAGAAGGCATGGCAGGTGTATGTTGAGCCTTCAATCAACTGGTCGCTCTACAACAACTACCAGCCTACTGACGGCATGAACTTCAACATCAACAAGTCGGCTATGCAGCTCAAGGTTGGTGTGAACTACAAGTTCAAGGGCTCCAACGGATCACACAACTTCACAATCGCCCAGGTGCGCGACCAGTCGGAAATCGATGGTCTCAACTCACAGATCAACAGCCTCCGCAGCAACCTCAACTCTAAGGACTCAGAGCTTGCAGCCGCTAAGCAGGAAAACGCTAACTTGAAGCAGGCTCTTGCTGACTGCCAGAAGAAGACCAACGAGGTGAAGTATGTTAAGCCAGCTACTGCAACCAACCTCCAGCCGACAGTGCTCTTCCGTCAGGGCAAGACCACTATCGATCCTGCACAGTATGCTCCGATTGAGCTCATCGCCAACTACATGAGAAAGAACAAGGACGCAAAGGTTGAGATCAAGGGCTACGCTTCTCCAGAGGGCTCTGCCGAAATCAACGCTCGTATCGCTCAGCAGCGTGCCGATGCTGTTAAGAATGCCCTTATCAACAAGTACAAGATTTCTGCAAGCCGCCTGAAGGCTACTGGCATGGGTGCTACCGACAAGCTTTTCGAGCAGGTAGAGTTCAACCGCGTTGCCACATTCAACGACATGACAAAGGAATAAAAAAAATATATGGTGGACGCTTCATCAGATGAAGTAGCCACCATATATATTAAGAATATACTATTTGTAAATTTGACTTCCTGCTAATATAATAAAAAATCCCTGGCTAAGAGCTAAATGCTTTCAGCCAGGGATTTTTATTATGTCGAGCGGAGGAGCCCGCTCGACTTTCTATTTAAGGGTCAGTCCTTTGTTCTATTTAAGGATTAGTCCTTTGTTACGTCGTTGAATGTGGCAACGCGGTTGAACTCTACCTGCTCGAAGAGCTTGTCAGTAGCGCCCATGCCCTTTGCTGTCAGACGGTCAGCAGAAATCTTGTAGCGCTTAACGAGGATGTTCTTAACAGCGTCTGCACGAGCCTGAGAGATGCGTGCGTTAACCTCAGCAGAACCCTCTGGAGAAGCGTAGCCCTTGATCTCAACCTTTGCGTCCTTGTGGTTCTTCATGTAGTTGGCGATAAGCTCAATCGGAGCGTACTGAGCAGCGTCAACTGTTGACTTGCCCTGACCGAAGATAACTGTCGGCTGGAGGTTGGTGACAGTAGCAGACTTGGCAGCCGGCTTGTTCTGGCAATCCTGGAGAGCCTTCTTCAAGTTAACGATTTCGTTGTCCTTGTCGGCGAGAGTCTTCTTGCAGTTAGCTTCCTTGTTCTCGAAGTCGCTGCGGAGGCTGTTGATCTGTGCGTTGAGTGCGTCGATCTCAGACTGGTCGCGGCCATTGGAGATTGTGAAGTTGTGAGTGCCGTTAGAGTTCTTGAACTTGTACACCAAGCCAGCGTTGAGCTGGAAAGCAGAACGGTTGATGTTGTACTCAACACCCTGGTAACCGTTGCCGTTGAGAGCGTAGTTCATAGAAGGCTCGATGTAAACCTGCCATGCCTTCTTCTCGCCGAGGTTGAAAGCGAAGTCGAGACCTACCTTTGAAGAGAGGTAGTCCATCTTTGTAAGCTCAGCCTTGTTTGTGAAGATATGGCCCCAGCCCATACCGTAGAGAGCAGAAACCTCGAAGAAGCGAGGAGCGCCCTTGTAGCCACCAAACCAGTTGGAGAGGTTTACAGTACCGAGGAGGCTTGTGTTGATGCGGTTTACGAATGTGCCAGTTGTGAAACCGCTTGTGTTCTTGAAGTAGATGTTGCTTTCAGCTGCGAGGCCGAAAACAGGAGTGAAGTTGCGACCAACACGAACACCGAAGTTAGGTGTGAGGTCCTTCAACCAAGCGTGACCTGTTGACTTTGTAGAAACACCAGCGTTGATGCCTACGTAAACATTGTCGAAAGTCTTGCTTTCAGAAACTGTTTGTGCAGTTGCTGACATTGCCATCAAGGCAGCTGCGAAAAGAGTCGTAGTCTTTTTCATAATGATGTTGTTATTTTTTATTGAATTTTTTATCCTTTTACAATCTGGGTGCAAAATAAAACAAAAAAAATAACAACACCAAATAAAACTTAATTTATTTGGTTGTTTGGAACAACTGTAGGGAAATATGGATTAAAAAATAAGTATTTTGGAGCATTTGTAATGGATAAAACGTGCTATATTCATGTAAATAGTGCATATTCATGGATTATAATGCCGTGAAGTAAATAAAGGTAATAAGAAATAATGAACAATTGTAGGTGCCAGGCAAAAGCTTGGCACCTACACGGCTTACAACTTGATTTTTTTCTTCACGCCCTTGCTCTCGTTGCTCATGCGGTCGAGCGACGTCACGACGTAGCAATATTCTGTCTTGCCGCCTTCGTAGCTCAGTCGCAACATTGTCTCTGGAGTGATGGCGACAATCTTAGATGGGTCATCGAGGTTTATCTTCTCGCCTTTTGCAAAGCGGTAGACAACATATTTGGTTACTACATCGCCCCATTTCTTGCCTTTGGGCTGTGTCCAGAACAACACCGGACCGTCAGCCGTCCATACCGGCTTCACCTTTTTGGGAGCCTTCGGCGCTTTTGAGTCGATGAACGGCATCCGTGGCTGTAATGCAGGGTATCGCCAGTAGCGTGTGCGGAGCATGGTGCCGTAGTTGCCGATATTGTCGACGGCCGCCTTGGCATACCATAAGACGGTGCCATTGACATAAGGCATCTGCGAGTGCAGGGCAAACTTAGCCGGCATTTGGTTGCTTCGCGGATTGTCGGGGTCGGCGAACTTCACTGTGCGCTCCACGTCCTCGCCAATGAACAGCGGGCGCTTGGAGGCATATCTGTTCCACCATTCGATGAGCGTGCGGTAGTCGGCGGTCTTGTGACCAATCTGCCAGTAGAGTTGTGGCACAGAATAGTCAATCCATCCGTTGTTTATCCACAACAGTATGTCGGCGTAGAGGTCGTCGTAGTTCTGAGTGCCGCGTGTGTCGCTTCCTGTTTCCACGCCAGGGCGCTTGTTGCGGTATATGCCGAATGGCGAGATGCCGAACTTCACCCACGGTTTAATGTGGTGAATGCTCTCACCACACTCCTTGATGAACATGTTAACGTTGTCGCGCCGCCAGTCGCCACGGTCGGTGATGCCGTTGTTGTAGGTCTGGAACTCGCGGTCGTCGGGAATCTGCAGTCCGGGGGTAGGGTAGGGATAGAAGTAGTCATCCATGTGGATGCCGTCTACATCATAACGCGACACAATGTCGTCCACCACCTTAATTATATATTCGCGGTTCTCGGGCAGACCGGGGTTGAGGATGAACAGCCCGTCGTATGGAAACACGCTGCCCGGCTTGCGCATGGCGATATGGTTAGGGGCGAGTGCCGACGTTGTCTTGGTCTTGGCGCGGTAGGGGTTGAGCCATGCGTGCAGTTCCATTCCGCGCTTGTGACATTCGTCAATCATCCACTGCAGTGGATCCCAGTAAGGCTGCGGCGCCTTGCCCTGCTGTCCGGTGAGGAAGCGGCTCCATGGCTCGATGTCACTCTTGTAGAGTGCGTCGCACTCAGGGCGCACTTGGAAGAATATGGCGTTCACGCCGTCCTTCTGCAACTCGTCGAGCTGGTAGGCCAGCGTCTGCTGCATCTTTGTCGTGGACATTCCGATGAACTGTCCGTTGACGCATTGTATCCACGCTCCGCGGAACTCGCGCTTCTGCGGAATGTAAGTGTTGTTGCTGGCGAAAACTGTGGCGCAAATTATCAGCAGCGCCAATGAGAGAACAAGTCTTAACTGTCGGATGGTCATTTTTTTATGTAGGTAATTATAGTATTTCTTTACGTTGATTTATATTTAGCTACAAAATTACGATATTATTTTGATAATGCGGATGCGCAAACACAAATTAATGTTGACAGGAAGAAAAAGAGGTGCATTGTCCGCGACAATGCACCTCTTTTGATGATGTTATTATTTGCTGCAGGTCTTTATTTTACCACAATCTTCTTTCCGCCTTGGATGTATACGCCAGGAGCGACACTGTTGCGTGAGCCGTTGACACGCTGGCCGTTAAGGTTGTAAAGCACGGTTGAAGACTTGCCGGTTGTGGCATTGATGTTGTTGATGCCGGACGTGCTTGTTGAGTAAACCTTCACGTTGTCGATAGCTATGTGCTGCGCGTTCTTGGCCTCGTAGTACCAACCGAAGTAAACCGGTTTGCCCGACTCAAAACATTTTGTCACGTCAATCGTCATGTGTTGCGGCTTGCAAGTCTCGCCTTGGGCAAGGCCGTCTGCCGAGTAACCAGTGAATTCGTCGCAAGCGTCAGCCCATTCGTCCTGGTCGTAGGAATAGCGCAGACCAGCGTTTGACTTCTGGCTGACGGCCTTCTCCACAGAGCTATAGTCAATGTCAAACTCCATGACCACCTTCTCGTCATTCTTCACCTCTGCTTTGATGGCCGGTGACTCAAGAACAGCAAACATTGAAACCATTGGTGAGATGCTTGAGCACATGGAAGCGAAACCGCCTTCAAAGCCGCCGCCAACAACCGGAAGCTCATACCAGTTGTCGAAGCGCCACAGGTAGTCGGTCTTCATCGATGTGTTGACGCGCTCTATAGTCCAGTCGGCGGGCTTCAGGCCACCGTTGAAGTTCTCCTCAAACGGGATGGCGTAAACCTTGGTGCCGTTGTTCACCTCTGCGGTAGCAGGCAGTGAAACCACGTTGTCGTTGTATACAGCCTTGACAGCGTAGTCGTACTTGCCCTCTGGCGCATCCTCGTCAGTGTATTCGGTTGTCGGGACATCTACGTTGGCTACGAAGTCATTGCCACGATATATGGCATATTTCTCGCAGTCGTATTCAGAAGCTTTCGGAGCCTTCCATGAAAGCTTCACGTCACCATCGGAAAGTTCAGCCTTAAGGTCTGACGGAGTGTTGCGTGTGCCCATTGCCACGAGGTCGCCGACAAGCTCAGACTCGCCGTCAGGATTTTCGTAGACTGCCTTCACTGCATAATACTGCACGCCATGGTTTACGCCAGTCTGCTCGACAGAATGCTCGTCGGGCTCTACCCATCCGGCAAACATGGCGTCATTGGCATAGCATACGTAGTAGGATGGCGTACGGTCGCCTTCTGGTGCGTCCCATGAAAGCGTCACATTGTATTTGCCAGTCTGCTCGTCATACTCAGCCTCCGCCTTTACATTAGTAGGAGCGTTCAATGTCGGGGCGTGCACCTCGACCTTTGTCTCTACTGGCTCAGCGGTCTTGTCGCCCGCCACTGCCTGTATGCCATATACATGTGTGCCAGCGGTCTTGTCGGACTTGTCGGTAAATGATGTCGACTTGAGTCCGCTTGCAATCACATTGTTGTCGAGCAGCACATTGTAGGAAGCCGCTGGAACATCGGATGCAGAGGCATTGCCGTCCTTGTAGAGCTGCACGTCGTCAATTGCCCATGTGAAGTAGAGTCCTGATGTAGGGTCGGTCTGGTCGCCGACGGCTTGGAAAGCTACTATTGGCGCACCCTCTGAGGCATCGCCAAGGTAGAGCGACACGTGTTGCCAGCCGTCAGAACCATCGCTGTCGTAGCGCGCGTCCCACAATGTCTTCCACGTTGAGCCGTTGTCATGGCTTACCTTAACATAGTAATGGTCGGGAAACTCGTCGTTGGCGCCATACTCAAGAACCATAGGGTCGATATAGGTGTAGAAGTCAACATACTGTGCACCTTCTGTGGCTGGTGTCATGAGCCACTCATCCTGTGTGGCAGCTGTTCCGTCGGGATGCTCGCCCACCTGGTCCCAAGACACCACGGCACTGCCGTTGCCGGTGTGTCGCCATGTGTTGAGCTCGTCCTCGGTTTCGTCTTCCTCAGCCTGCTCCTTTTGTTCAGGAGTAGGGAAGTTGAACCATGTGAACGTCTTGTCATAAGTATTGGTGGTCTTCACCTTCCATCCTTCGGGCATGGTGTCATCCTCAAAGCCTTCGTTCAGAAGGATGTCGGCATTAGCTACACGGTCCCATGAAAGAGTGACGTATCCGTTGTTCTCTGTAGCCTTTATGTTGGTGGGCTTCACCACGTCTTGCGCGTAAGTTGCTGTTGAGAGGAAAGTAGCCACGCAAACAGAGGCGACAGACTTGAGCCACATTGATGCGGCATGACTTGTGTAAAAGTTTTTGTCCATAATTATAGGTTTTTGTAATACTGACTTTACAATCGCAAAGTTAATGACAAAACACTATAATTATGGGTGTTTTATATGGAAAAGCGTTACTATTTCACGAAAAAGTAACAAAAACTCCCCGGAAATGTATCAAACTCTCATCTATATGCGTTCTTTTGAGATTTTTTGATATATGGAGGGTTTCATTCCCGTCAGCTTTGTAAACACGGTTATGAAGTTGGCCTGCGACTTGTAGCCAACACTTTCTGATATAGCCTTTATGGTGTAGCCGCCGTAATGCTCGATGTCGGCAAGCCGCTGCATGGCTTCCTTTATGCGGTATTCGTTGAGAAAGGTGCGGAAGTTCTTGCCATGTCCTTCGTTAATAGCCTCCGACACATACCTCTTGTTGGAGTTTACAAGTTGGGCAAGTCGGTCGATGGAGAAGTCGGGCCGGCAGAATTCTTCTGGCGACTCCATTACGCGGTGGATGTCGGCAAGAAGTGACGAGCGTTGGCTGTCGGACAGGATGGGTGTGGCTGTGCGGTTGTTGTCGCTGTCATCGGCTGCGAGTGTGAGCAAGCTTTGGTCGTAGAGCTTGTCGTAGGCCAGCCGCAGTTGCCGCTTCTGTATGTAAGCCACGGCAAGCAGCAGCGCAATGATTACAATGCCCACGCCGAGGGTCACGAGCCAGCGGTTCTGCATACGTATCTGCTGCTCACTGAACGACTGTTGCTGTGTGAGCAGGCTTATCTTGCTGGCATTCTTCTTGGCATCGTAAAGAAACTGCTCGTTTTTCATGGCGTTGAACTCGTCGCTGTGGTGCATAGAGTCGATAATGTTGACATACTCCATTCGGCATGACGAGGCATGTGAGGCGTCGCCCTTGGCATCGTAGGCAAGGGCAAGCTGGTGCAGCGTTTCGGCGAGCTGGTCGTTCTTGTGTGTCCGGCGCGCCCATGTCTCGTTTTTGCGCAGCAGAATGATGGCGGAGTCGGGGCGTCCGGTGTCCATGTAGAGCATGGCAAGGCAGGAGTTGGAGGTGTCGATGTAGGAAAAGTCCATGTGGCTGTTTTGTGCATACTCGCGTGCCATGATATAGAATCCGGCGGCTTCTCCTGAATGTCCCTGGCTTTTGGCCACCAATCCACGTCCCATGAGAATGTTGTATTTATAATCGGTGGTCTTCACGGTGTTTGCTTCAAGTTGCCGCAGGTACACAATGCTGCTGTCCACCTGTCCGGTGAAACATGCTGCCCCAACAAGATTGTTGAGTACGGCGTTTTGCAATACACGGTTGTTGGCCAGTTTGCTCATTGCCAGTGCCTTGCGGTAGAAGTAAAGTCCCATCTGATAGTCGCCCTGAGTGCTGTAGAGGTTGCCGATGCCATTATACACCCGTGCTGTTGTCTCGTTGTAGCCGTCGTGTTCGGCTATGCGCAATGCGTCGAGATAGCTCTTCATAGCCGATGAATAGAGCTGGTTGGAATACGACATCTCGCCCGACCGGAACAGGGCGTTGGCTTCTTTCTGCCGGTTGGAGGCAGTGGCTGTTGCCGCACAGTACAGCGACAGCAGCAGAAGAGCAATTGATATATATATGTGTCGTAGTCTATTCATGTGGATATGTGTTTAAGCATACGGATAATTCATGCTATTTGGCATCAGCCGCCGACACTTGCTTGATAACGCTGTAGGCGCGGTAGAGTCCCAGTTCGCCCGCCTTGCTTAGGTCGGCTATGCCGTCGGCTTTCAGTCCGCTGTGCACACGTGCGAGACCGCGGTTGTAGTAAGCCTCGGCAAGATTGGCGTCGATGCCGATAGCCCTTGTGAAGTCGTCGATGGCAAGAGTGTATTCCTTGCGCAGGAAGCGCAGACATCCACGGTTGTAGTAGAGATACTGGTTGTCGGAGTCGAGTGTCAAGGCGCGGTCGAGGTCGGCCATGATGCCTACGGTCTTTAGGGCAGCGTCTTTTGCAGCCGAAGCCGTGTTGGAGCGTGCGAACTCGTTGAGCATGGTCTGGCAATACGCGCGTTGCCACAAGGCGAGCACCGAAGTGGAGTCGATGCCGATGCAGGCGGTCAGGTCGCTGATGGCAGCCTCGTAGTCCTGCGCCACACTCTCTGCAACGGCGCGGCGGAGCAGTGTAGGCATGAGCTTGTGCTCGTCGCGTGATTTGTTGACAACGGCAGATAGCGAGTCGATGCGCGACAGCATCGACCGTGAGGCGCGCTCGTCGAGTCCGCGCTGGGCGCAGTTGACGAACAGTCGCGGTGCCTTTGCGTCGGCAATGTTGAATGCCTCCACCTTCTGCGAGAAGGCGTGGTAGGTGTGCACGTCGCTGCTGTACTGCATGTAGGAGAGATTGTACATCGGCATAGGGTCCATGCCAGCTGCGTGGTTCTGCACGCGTCCGCGGTAGTCGCTCTTGTACTCGTGCTCAGGTGTCTGCTCGTCGGCAACCACCATCTGGTTGTATTTGTCGGGGTCTATCTCGCTGCGTCGGCGCATCTGCTTGCGCTTGGCGCTTGACCACCGCGGCTGTATGCCCTGGTGCTTGTTCATCTGCGCCTTGAAGATGCGGAACTCGTCGAGTTCTGCCTTGGCTGTCATGCCGAGCCGGCGGTAGCACGAGGCACGCCGTGCAAGTCCGTTCCAGAAGTTTGGAAACTGGTCGATCATGCGCGTGTAGTCGCGTATGGCGGCACGCAGGTTGCCTGTCTTGTCGAGCAGAATGGCACGGTTGTAGATGGCAAGAATGTTCTGCGGCTCCATCTTGATGACATAGTTGAAGTCGTCGATTGCACGGTTGTCGTCGCCGAGCTGCATACGCAGGAGTCCTCGGTTGTAGTGGGCGAGGAAGTTCTCGGGGTCGAGGTCGAGCGCCGTGTCGTAGTCGGCCATTGTTCCGCGCAGGTTGTTGAGATTGAAGCGTGCGATGGCGCGGTTGACATAGTTGCCCACCGTTTTTGGCTTGAGGTGTATAGCCTTGCTGAGGAACTTGTCGGCGTCGCTCCATTTCGCCCTAGACAATGATATCATAGCGCGTGTGGTCCAGGCGTCAGCGTCGAACGGGTCGACCTCAAGGCTGCGGTCGAGCCACTGGTCGGCTTGCGTGGTGTCCTTCTCGGCAAGGTAGATTTGTGCCTTGAGCGAGTAAGCCCCGGCAAACTTCTTCCACCGTGTGACGACGGTGTCGAGTTCCAGTTGGGCGTGGGGATAGTCTTTCAGCTCAACGCGGCAGAGGGCGCGGTTGTACCATGCCGCCTGGTTTTGCGGGTTGATGTTGATGGAGTGGTCGTAGTCGCCTATGGCAAGGTTGTATTTCTTCTGCCGGATGCGGCACAAGCCGCGAAGCTCATACATGTTGGAGATGTACGGGTTAAGCTCGACAGCCTTCGACACGTCAGCCTCGGCGCCTGCGAAATCATCAAGATAGAATTTGGCAAGTCCACGGAAAAACCAAGGCTCGTAGAGATAAGGCTTTGCCGTGAGCACTTGGTTGAAATATTGTATTGAAAGCACATAATCCTCATAGTAGAGAGCGCTTCTTCCCGACATCATGAGGCGGTCGGTGTTAAACTGTGCGAACGAAGCCTGCAACGAGCAGACGAGCGAAAAAACAATGAGGATTATGTGCTTCATAAATTGTTGTGAATGTTTACTTTTTCAGCACTTTCGTGCGGTAGGCGCAGCGGAAACGTCCGAGCAGGAGGTTCTTCAGTTTTCCGCGGATGAGCTGTCGGCGCATCGGCGATATGCGGTCGATGAACATCTTGCCGCCGAGGTGGTCGAACTCATGCTGCATTACGCGGGCGAGATAGCCCTCCACCCATTCGTCGTGCTCGTTGAAGTCCTCGTCGAGGTACTTCACGTGGATGCGTGTCGGTCGGGTGACGCTCTCGTGAATGCCCGGCAGAGAAAGGCAGCCCTCCTCCATGGTCTCCTTCTTCGAGTCCTCGTCGTATTCAAGGATGTAAGGGTTGATGTAGGCGTGGCGGAAGTCCTTGTATTCAGGAAAATCGTCGCTCAGCACGTCGAGGTCGATAACCACGAGGCGTATGTCGAGTCCAATCTGCGGTGCGGCGAGTCCGATGCCGTCGCTTTCGGTGAGTGTCTCGTACATGTTGGCGATGAGAGTCTTCAGCTCGGGATAGTCGGGAGTGATGTCCTTAGCCTCCTTGCGGAGCACCGGCTGTCCGTATGTATAAATCGGTAAAATCATTTTCTTTAGTGGAATGTTATTTTCCCTTCATCCGAAGGTAGTCTTGTAGAATAATTGTTGCGCTTATCTCGTCGACAAGCGCCTTGTTCTGCCGTGCTTTCTTGCCGATGCCGCTGTCGAGCATCGCTTTGTGGGCAAGCACCGACGTGAACCGTTCGTCGTAGAACTCAATTGGAATGTCGGGCATCTGCTTGCGCCACTGTGCGACGAACTGCTTCACGCGCGCGAGGTTCTCGCTCGGCTCGCCGTTAAGCTGTCGCGGCTCGCCTATGACGATGCGCTCCACGGGTTCGCGCGACACGTATTCCTTGAGGTATTTCATCAGTTCGCCCGTGGCGACAGTCGCCAATCCGCCAGGAATAATCTGCAGCGGATCGGTGACAGCCAAGCCCGTGCGCTTCTTGCCGTAGTCAATTGAAAGGATGCGGGCCATCGGCTTATTTCTTGTAGAGCAGCCAAGCGCCAGGATACTGGCCCATGAGCTGGTTGCGCGACTGTGCGGCCTCAGCCTTTGTAGCGAATGTTGTGGCAACGACACGGTAGAGGTTGCGCTCGTTGTTGAACACGATCTGCGCGTTCTTGCCGGCTGCCTTGAGCTGGCTCTGGAGTCCCTCGGCGTTAGCCTTCACTGAGAATGAGCCAACGACAACGCTGAAGTTGCTCAGTCCGGTTCCGCTGACGAGCGTGAAGTCTTCTGAGCGTACAGCCACATTGTCGGAATTATCTACAACGGTTGTTTCTGTGGCAGGCTTTTCCACGAGCGGAGAAACTACAGGAGTCTCTTCCTGGGCGGGCTGGTCAGCGGGCTGTTCATGCTTTGCCTGAGCCTTGTCATACATTTTCTTGTATGCACTCTCTTGTGACTTACAGCTTGTGAAAGCCAATGCTACGCAGATGCCTGCGCACAAAACCATACTTTTCTTCATATCAATATTGTGTTATTAGAGATTTATATTAATGTCCATTTTGGTGCGAAATTACAAAATATATCATAATAATCGTGCCGTCGGGCACATAAAGTTTGTTAAATCAAGCATATACGGTTATTTTAACAAAAAATGTCACGGAAAAGTTACGATATCGGAAAAGTTTTGCTATATTTGCTCTCAATAAAGGCACCATGCGTGCCCGTGTGAACATAAACATATCTATGACATTTAAATTTTTTACAACATGAAAGCATTAGGTTACATTGGAGCATTCTTGGGCGGTGCAATCGCCGGAACAGCATTAGGTATTCTCTTGGCCCCGGAGAAGGGTAGCGAGACACGCACAAAGATCGGCGACGCTGTTGACGACTTCTGCAAGAAACATAATATTAAGGTGAGCCGCAAGGAGGTTGAGGACCTCGTTGACGACATCAAGGACGCAACCGACAACGACGCTGAATAACCCAACCGACAGAATCAGGAGCTAAATGTTCTCAACCGACAAAAACATAGAGACAATAGCGCAACTCGTTGAGGTTGTCAGACATTACATCGGGCTTCAGACAAAGTACTGGAAGCTCGATGTAATCGACAAGATTGTGCGCCTGCTCACCGCCCTCGTGATGGTGGGCCTGCTGTCGCTGCTGCTTTTCCTCGGGCTCATCTACCTGTCGTTTGCAGCCGCCTACGCCCTTGAGCCCGTCATGGGCACAGCCGCGGCGTTCGCCTGCATAGCCGGAGTTTATTTCGTGGTGCTCTTGCTCTTCGTGTGGTTCAGAAAGCAGTGGATAGAGCGGCCGCTTGTAAGATTTCTCGCAGGACTGCTCATGCAGGACTGACCCTTCTTAACAAACACAGGATATTATGGACCAGAAAACAACAGAAAACAGCGAGCGCCATTTCCGCTCGTTGTCCGACATAAGGGAATACAAGGACGAGCTGCGTGAGCAAATCAAGCTCGACGAGGACAGCATTGCCGACAAGTGGGACTCGCTATTCCACCGCGACGAGCCGCCTGCCAACAGCAAGGCGCAGAAGCTGGCGAGGATGGTCAGCCTCGGCTCGGGCGTGTTCGACGGCGCGATGCTCGGATGGAAATTGTACCGAAAATACCAGGAAGGCGCCTTCCTGTTCGGTAAGAAAAAGAAACGCAAGTAAGGAAGCCTGTTGCCACGTTTGTATTCCGATGCAATAGGCTTTCTTCTTTTTATCTGCCAGCATTATTTTTTTTTCGTTCATTACCAAAATTTTGTAACCGCATTACCATTGCCTTGTAACGCGATTACAGTTATCTTGTAACACGGTTACAATTGCTTTGTAGCAGGATTACAATTGCCGTGTAATGGCACGAGTAAATATTCAGCCACCTTTTGCTTTGCTATCTCGATTTGTTTTAATAACTTTGCCAATGTAAAAACAAGGCAAAAAGTATGGCAACAACCGTAAAAAGAAGAAGACTTCCTGTAGGCATACAGTCGTTCAAGAAAATACGTGAAGACAAATTTCTGTATGTCGACAAAAGTGACATTGTATGGCAACTTGCAAACAATGGCACACAGTATAACTATCTGAGCCGCCCACGGCGGTTCGGCAAGTCGGTGCTTGTCGATACGCTGAAGGCTTATTTTGAGGGACGCCGCGACCTGTTTGAGGGTCTGAAGATAATGAATCTTGAAACGGAGTGGAAGCAGTATCCCGTGATACGGCTCGACATGAGCTTGGGCGGTGCCTCGGCAGATAGTGTGCGCTCGTATTTCAACACCACGTTCAGAGCATACGAGGAAGAATATGGCATCACTGCCGGGAAAGACGACTCCTTGTCAGTGCGATTCAACAGCATCATCATGGCGGCATACAAGAGAACCGGCTTGCAAGTGGTTATACTTATCGACGAGTACGACGCCCCGCTCCAGCACTCATGGCAGACTCCCGAGCATGACGCCTGCACCGCCATCTACCGCGAGGTGTTCGCCATACTGAAAGCCGACGATGAGTTCGAGCGTTTCGTCTTCATCACCGGAATAACCAAGTTCACGCAGATTTCGCTGTTCTCCGTGCTCAACAATCTCTTCAACATCAGTTTCGAGCCGCAATTCGCCGCCATCTGCGGAATAACGGAAAAGGAGATAAGCGACAACTTCAAGCCGGAGCTTGAAGAGATGAGCGAGGTTAACGGATGGACTGTTGACGAGACGCACGACAGGTTGAAGGAATATTACGACGGTTACCACTTCTCCCGCCGCAATATGATCGACATCTACAACCCTTTCAGTCTTGTCAATGCCCTCAACGCCCAAGAACTGCGCAACTTCTGGGCACAGTCGGGAGCAACATCCATGCTGCCCAAGTTCGTTGACAACATGGAACTGCGCCTTGAGCAACTCAACAACTGCGTCATCGACCGCGACACTCTCGAGACTTCCGACGTGACTGGCGGTGGCGCGGAACTGTTCCTATATCAGACTGGCTACCTGACAATAAAGGACTTCGACGGCGATGTATACACATTGGGGTTCCCAAACGAGGAAGTGAAGAGGGCATTATACCGGGTTGTGGTTCCGGCACTCACGATGCGCACCAACTCGGATGTTGTATCAACACAGAGTCTGTTGCTCAAGACTATGTCCGACGGCAAGGTGCCGGAAGCTATGAAGGCACTGAAAGCCATCATCGCCGACGTGCCTTACAGCAACAAGAAACTTGCATCTATGGACATGGAGGAACGCTACCGGCTCATCATCAGCACGGTGCTCAACGCCATTGGCTTCAAGGTGGAAGTTGAGCATATGCTCGCCACTGGTAGGATTGACATAATCGCCAAAACCTCACGCTTCATATACGTACTCGAATTAAAACTCTCCAACAACGGAGGCAAGGAAGCCGCCGCAAAACAAATTGCCGACCGCAACTACATCGAGCCATTCAAGGCGGACAAGCGCGAAGTAATTGCCCTTGCCGTGGAACTCGACAGCGAGGGCAAGGGACTTGTGGATTGGAAGAGGGTGGAATGACATACGCAAATAAAAAAGTCCTCGATGCACCACGCACCGAGGACTCCAAACAAAAGCTCTCTTAATAATTAAGCGTTGCGAGACAAGAAGCCTATAGCGGTCATTATTGTTGATTCATTATATCTGTCATTGTCGATTTGCTTGCTGTCGCATATATTGTCATGAATTCTGCTGATGCTCCAAGGGTGAAATTAAAGAGTACATATCCGTTTGGACATTTATATAAATAGTTATATGTTGAATATCCCTTACTTTTCGACAACAGACGACCGCCAACTCCTGAACTAATTGAAGAACGGAATGAGTCTTGCAGGTTATCATTTATCTCTCCGCAATTTACGACCATTATATCTGCGCCAGCACGAGGACCTTGCAGTAAGATGCTGCACATTCTATTCGGTGCATTGGTCAAGTATGTACCTGAGCTTGTCAACTTTCCATAATAAGCATATCCAATCATTCCATAATCGGTATTCAGTTGATCAACATCCACATCAGAACCGCTCAGCATAGAATTGTCACTAAAGATTCCGAAGTCGGCCATGTATTTTCCGCCGTCACATTGAGTAAGGAATAAGTTTATCAGAGTGCCGACATCCGTTCCAATGTATGCTTGAGGTTTCTGTTCTTCTACCGATGTATTTTCTGGTATACAAACAGTATCCATAATCGTGTCTGGTGTTGCAATCGTATCTGAATCAGCAACTGCAACATTCGGCACGACCTTACTATTATTGCATCCACGTACAGAAAACATTAAAACAAAAAACAATCCAACAACTACTACCGCAATAATTATGTAAATAAATGTATTATTCCCATTTTCGGATTTTACATTGTCGGAATCCGAAACATTAGTATCCCTTATCGGTTTTGGGCTCTTTGCTATAAAAATTGTTGTCTCATCAGCAGTTGAATTGATGCATGCTTTTATACTTTCCACGTTTTGCGGCCTTTTCAGTCTATTTTCTGCCAACATATATACAATGAGCCTTTTTGTCTTGTTTGACACATTCGGCATTGGCAAGGCAATATGTTTGTCATCAGTTGTATCCTCCATTACATCAGATACAGAAGGTGGATCTTGGTTTGTCAGCAGCTTATACAAGGTCGCTCCGAGGGCATAGAAGTCTGTCCAAGGACCAAACTTGGCATAGTTCTGTGCCATTTGCTCACTCGGAGCATAACCGTTTGTATAGTATATGCCTGTAGTTGTGGTGACACCATCTGCCGCACTCTGCTGTTTGCTCGCTCCAAAGTCTATCAATTTAACGACACCATTCTTGTCAACCATGATGTTTGCAGGCTTGATGTCGAGATGCAGCATACCGGCAGCGTGTACAGCCTGTAAGCCGTCCAAAATTTGATTGAGATAGTTCAATACAGTATGCTCTGGCAATGGAGCATTTGTGCGCTTCAGACATGTGGACAGATTTTCTCCATCCACATAGTCCATAACATAATAAGCTGTAAATAATAATTGAAAAGTAATCCATTATAATAATTGAAAAGTAGTCCATTGTTAACAATAATATAAACCAGCCTGTATAGTTATATAATAAACAAAACAGGCACAACATGTTAAAAATGGTAGAACGACAAGAAA
>JBNMLZ010000030.1:0-23570 GCA_050875085.1 Prevotella sp.
AAGCAGCGCGGTATGCTCTTCAACTCGTTCGCGGCGGGCGATGCCGAGAAGTTCATGAAGACAGGACAGCCTCAACTCGTGACTAAAAAACAGTACGACGCATGGACGGCACAGTCATTGCGAAAGGACAAGGCTGCCGAGGTGGACAAGGCATTCGGTGCGTTCCCCGGCGACGACAACTTGCTCAAGACCGCCAACGGACGACTCGCCTTCGCCTGCCTGCGCTACGGCAACGTGGCGCTGCTGCCCCAGCCTATGGCAGGCGAGGGCAAGGACGAGTTCAAGATTGTGCACGGCACAGACAAGTGTCCGCCACACTCATATATAGCTCCTTACCTCTGGATTCAGCACGGCTTCAAGGCTGACGCCCTCATCCACTTCGGCACGCACGGCTCCTTGGAGTTCACTCCGCGCAAGCAGGTGGCCCTGTCGAACGAGGACTGGCCCGACCGTCTTGTCGGTGCGCTGCCACATTTCTATATATACACCATCGACAACGTGGGTGAGGCCATGATTGCCAAGCGCCGCTCCTACGCCGACATCATCAGCTACCTCACCCCGCCGTTCCACGAGAGTGGTCTGCGCGACACATACGCCCAACTCTCCAAGAAAATACGTGACTTCGACGCCGCATCCTCGGAACGGCGGACTCCCGTCCGCCGCCAGGACCTCCAGCAGTTGCGCAAGGACATCAAGCTTCTCGCCATAAAGCTCGACCTCTGCAAGGACCTTCACCTCGACGCCAACCCCTCAAAGCCCCTCACCGACGACGAGATTGCCCAAATCGAGAACTACGCCGAGGAGATAACCAACGAGAAGGTGACCGGCACCCCCTACACCATGGGCGTGCCCTACGCCGACGAGGACATACGCACGTCGGTATACGCCATGACCACCGACCCCATAGCCTACTGCCGCTACAACCTCGACCGTATGCGCGGACGCGTTGGCAAGCTCGGCAAGGCTGCGTTTGACGACCGCTACCTGTCGGCTGCAAAGCAAACCGTGGCAGCATTATATAGCAATCCGTCGGGCGTGAGCGACCAAACGATTTGCAGCATCGCCGGAATAACGGAGGCTGAGCTGCAAAAATCGCGCGATGTCATAGAGTGGAAGAACGCCCCGAAGGGTATGCTCGCCATGATGATGGCAATGTCAAAAAAGCAGAAGGACGGCAAGGGCAACAATAAGGGCGGCATGGCGGACATGATGTCGAAGATGTCGAAGGCCAGCAACGAGGTGCCCGAGGCGAAGAACAACCCCATAGCCAAGTTCATGCGCTACCAGATGCGCAAGATGCTCGCCAAGGGCGACCCCTCGCAGATGATTGAGGTGGCGCGCCGCATGGGTGCCTCAGAGGAGGCGCTGAAGAAGATGAGTGCCGCAATGACCAAGAAGAAGCAGGGCGGCATGGGCATGATGGGCGGCAACACGAAGCCTAAGTACAACCGTAAGGAGGTGGAAATGGCGGAGGCCATCAGTCAGGTGGAGACGGCTCTGAAGAATGTCGGTGCCTACCGCCAGATGCTGCATGACTGTCCGCAGGCTGAGTTGGCTGCCATCAGCAACGCACTCAAGGGTGGCTACACGGCTCCATCGCCCGGTGGCGACCCCATCGTAAACCCAAACACCCTGCCCACAGGCCGCAACCTCTTCGCCATCAACGCCGAGGAGACACCTACGGAGGACGCATGGGAGAAGGGCGTGGCACTTGCCAAGGCAACAATTGCCGACTATCAGAAGGGTCACCGGGGCGAGTATCCGCGAAAGGTGAGCTACACGCTGTGGTCGGGCGAGTTCATCCAGACGGGCGGCGCGACTATAGCGCAGGTGCTCTACATGCTCGGTGTTGAGCCTGTGCGCGACCGCTACGGCCGCGTGAACGACCTGAAGCTCATCCCGTCGAAGGAGCTTGGCCGTCCGCGCATCGACGTGGTGGTGCAGACATCGGGCCAGCTTCGCGACCTCGCCGCCTCGCGCCTGTTCCTCATCAACCGCGCCGTGGAGATGGCTGCGGCTGCCGACGGCGACAAGTACGGCAACATGGTGAAGGATGGCGTTGACGAGTCGGAACGCTACCTTATCGACAATGGTGTGCCGCCAGCCGAGGCTCGGCAAATCTCGAAGTACCGCGTGTTTGGCGGTGTGCAGGGTGGCTACGGCACCGGCATACAGACAATGGTAGAGAAAGGTGACGCCTGGGACAACGAGCGTCAGATTGCCGACCAGTACATAAAGAACATGGGTGCCTTCTACGGCGACCAGGAGCACTGGGAGGCTTACGCCGACGACGCTTTCGGTGCCGCGCTGACGCGCACCGACGTGGTGATGCAGCCGCGACAGAACAACACGTGGGGCGCGCTGAGCCTCGACCACGTGTATGAGTTCATGGGCGGCATGAACCTCGCCGTGCGCCAGGTGACGGGCAAGGACCCCGAGGCTTACTTTGCCGACTACCGCAACCGCAACGACTACCGCGTGCAGGACTCCAAGGAGGCGATAGCCGTGGAGGCGCGCACGAAGCTGTTCAACGAGAAATACGTGAAGGAATCGCTCAAGGGTGGCGCCACGTCAACGGACGCATTGGCGGAAATGGTGCGCAACACCTACGGCTGGAACGTGATGAAGCCAAAGGCGATATCGAAGGACATGTGGAACGAGATATACGATGTCTACGTGAAGGACAAGTACCAGCTCGGGGTGCATGAGAAGATGGGTGCCACAAATCCCGCTGCCATGCAGGAAATAACCGCCACCATGATGGAGACGGCACGCAAGGGCTACTGGAAGGCTTCGCCCGAACAGCTGCGCGAGATTGCCAAGGTGCACACGGCATTCACAAAGAAGTATGGTGCCTCAGGCTCGTCGTTCGAGGGCGGCAACCGCAAACTGCAGGACTTCATCGCAAGCAAGGCTGACGCCGCCGACGCACAAGCCTACAGGCAAGACATGCGTCAGCAACAGCAGACTGTTGCCGAGCAGGGACAGAAGGGAATGGTGATGAAAAAACAGACTGTGCAGAACGAGGAGCAAATGGAGAAATCGGGCTTCAACGGACTGTATGTCGTGGGCATAGTGCTCGTCGTGTTCGTGGGCCTCGCTATAGTGATACGCAATAAACGGAAGAAGCTGTAGATGTAGACAAAAACATAAAAAACACCATTCTGTGGGCAAAACCCTTAAGGGTTTCAATATATGAATTTAAAATTGGGCTTACGAGAGCAAGCTCTCGACACCCAATTCCAAATTCATATATTGGTGCTGCAAAGCAGCACTTGCCCACAGAATGGCAATCAACATAAAAAACCGTTGCAACAAATTGGTGCAATAATTTATGCAATAGACTAGGGCATTGATTGATGCAATACAGAACTTTCGCAAGTTAGGGATAGAATATAAAGAAGTCATAGACAATTGCAATTATCCGTAGCGGAGGTCTCCGACCTCCGCAGAAAGCAGAGATTACTAATATATTGATATATAGTCAATTGTATTAGTGGTTGCTGCGGAGGCCGGAGACCTCCGCTACGGAATATGCGAAACTTAAATGCAACAGATTGGTGCAAAGGTTTTTTATGTTGATTGCCGTATATATTTTCCGAGTGGCACGCTGTGCCACTGCTTATTCTTTATATGTAGCTGTCGAGAGCTTGCTCTCGTAAGGCTACATATAAAGAATAAGCAAGCCGAAGGCTCGGAAAATAGATACGGTGTTTTTCATGTTTTTGTCTAACCACAGTCAACGATATATCAACAAAAATATGGAAATACTGATTTACACTCTAATTGTGTTCGTCCTTCTGAGCTGTACCTTCAAGCTTAGCCAGTGGGGATGGACAGCGCGGATAGTGTTCGGCGCGTTGCTTGCCGCCTTCGTGGTGTGGAGCGAGCAGTACGCCGTGCAGCAGTCCAAGACGCAGTTGGCCGACTACCTGGACAACATCACCGCCCTGCAGAACATGGCAGTGGTCGTCACCATCGACTCGGTGTTCTGCTTCGGCTACGCCTTCTGCTACTTCCAGGACATGTACACAACAAAGCAAAGCGACATGGCAGCAACGAAAAAGAACCATTGGTGGCTGACCATCCTGAAGTGGTATCCCTCGCTCTTGATGTTCCCCGTCACGTTCTACGCCTTCACGCAGACGCTGTTCGTTGCCGTGGGCGTTGACTTCTCCACGACGACATGGGCGTTCGCCGGAGCCTGTCTTGTGGGCTTGCCGCTCATTGCCGAAGGCTGCAAGTGGCTCGTGCCCGAGCAGGACGGCAGAGTTGAGATGCAACTCCTGTCGGGTTGCTTCGTGTGCGTGCTCGGACTGATATCCACCGAAAGCGGCAAGATGGTGTACAAGGTGCAGGAGACAAGAACTGACTGGCACATGATAGTCATCGCCGTCGGAATATTCGCCGTGCTTTTCGGAATTGGGGTGCTGTGGGATAGAAGGCCCCACCACTAACCACTCCCCTTAGGGAGGGGAATGGTATGCACTGCAAAGGAAAAAATGCACGCTTCACTTATAGTAATATATAATCACTTATAGTAATATATAATCAATTATAGTAATCAATTAACATTTAACAAAAAAAATCACCCACCAACTCCATTCGCATTGGTATCTACTCCCCTCCCTAAGGGGAGGGGCAAAGCCGCCAACGGCGGCTGGGGGTGGGGCTTCTTATCATTATGGAAATCATATCAAAAGCCCTGTTCGGCATAGCCAACTCACTGCTTATCCCGGACGTAGTACTTCTTATCGTGTTCTTCTTCCGCGCGCTCATCCTCGTGGGCGGCACGTACAACAACTTCATGGTGAGGCGCAAGAACTCACGCGTGTTCGACGAGAAGATAAAGTCGCTCACGCCAGCCGGACTCGCCGAGCTGAAGGCGCTGCTGCCCGAGAAGCACAACTCCGCCTTCACGCAGTACCTTGCCGACATACTCGACAACAATGACTCCGAGGACTACTCCGACTATATCCTCACTCGCTACGAGACCGAGGTGCAGAAGGATGTCAACCTCTCGCGCTTGCTCACTAAACTCGGACCGGTGCTCGGACTCGTCGGCACGCTCATCTCCATGTCGCCGGCCCTCGTCGGACTGTCAACGGGCGACATCTCGGGCATGGCATACAACATGCAGGTGGTGTTCGCCTCGACCGTTGTGGGTCTTGTTATCAGTGCCGTGGGCCTCGCCACCTGCCAGTTGAAGCAGCGCTGGTATGCCAACGACGTGAACAATCTCGACCGCGTGTGCCGCGTTGTCAACAGTGTGGATAACCCGAAAGCAAATACCCAGAGCAAGGAGGCACGCGCATGAGCAGACGCAGACGTAGAGCAGGCTTCTTTGGCGAGGACGACGGCGACCCGTTAAGCGTTGTCGTCAACCTGTTTGACGTGGCGATGGTGTTCGCCGTGTCGCTCATGGTGGCAATGGTGATGCACATGAACATGACCGAGGTGTTCGGCAAGGAGGACTACACAATAGTGAAGAACCCCGGCAAGGACAACATGGAGATTATCACCAAGGAAGGAAAGGAAATAAACACCTACAAGGCGTCGGGCCAAAGCGCCGACGGAAACGGAAAACAAGGAAAACGACTCGGCACCGCTTACCAATTGGAAAACGGACAGATTATATACGTGCCGGAGTAGTGGAAGGAAGTTAGAAGAAGAGGATTGGTAGTTAATCATTCTCTTCTTCTAACTTTTTTTTAGAATATGAATGTGCGCAGAACCCAATAGCTTACTATACCTGCTATATAACCCACGAACGCTATCCACGTGATATTCTTCATGTACCAACCGAAGGTTATCTTCTCAAGACCCATAACCACAACGCCGGCGGCACTGCCGATGATAAGCATTGAGCCACCGACTCCGGCACAGTAGGCGAGCAACTGCCAGAAGATGCCGTCGACTGCCATGTCGCCTGTAGGCGCAACGGGGTACATGCCCATGCATCCGGCAACGAGCGGAACATTGTCGACAATGCTCGAAAGCACGCCGATGATGCCGGTAACGAGATAGTGGTTGCCTTCAAACACGGTGTTGAGTCCTCTGCCAAGTGCTGTGAGCACGCCCACCTCGGAAAGACAGGCCACGGCCATGAGGATGCCGAGGAAGAAGAGGATGGTTGACATGTCGACACGCGAGAGCAGATTGGTGACGCGCTTCTGGGTGCCTTCGTCGTCATGGCCGCGGTGCAAGTGGCGGTAGAACAACTCTGTGGTGGTCCACAGCACGCCAAGGACGAGGAGTATGCCGACGAACGGGGGCAGATGGGTGATGGTCTTGAACACTGGAACGAACATCAGTCCGCCCACACCGATGATGAACACCGCCTTGCGCTGACCCTCGGAGAAGTCGCCGACGTTGGCTGCGGCACCAGCCTTGACCTCAGGCATCTGTAGCTGACCCTTCAGATGATACTGGAAGATGAAAGCCGGAATGACCATGGAGAGGAGCGACGGGATGAGAATCTCGCTTATCACGCCGGCTGCCGTGATGAGTCCCTTGTTCCAGAGCATGATGGTCGTCACGTCGCCAATCGGTGAGAAGGCACCGCCAGAGTTGGCTGCGATGATGACGAGGGCCGCATAGTAGAGGCGGTCGCGACGGTCGCTGACGAGCTTGCGCAGAATCATTATCATCACGATGCTCGTGGTAAGGTTGTCAAGGATGGCAGAGAGGATGAAGGTCATGAAGGCGATGCGCCACAGAAGCGCCCGCTTCGACTTGGTCTTCATCACACTGCGCACCCAGTTGAAGCCACCGTTCTGGTCGACAATCTCGACGATGGTCATGGCGCCCATAAGAAAGAAGAGCGTAGTGGAGGTGTCGCCGAGGTGCTCCTGTATGATTGACGTCACCTTGTCAGCCATTCCTGCTATGCCACCGGTATACTCGGGGTGCATGGCAGCAAGGTACTGCATGGGGTCAAACATGTAGAGAGTCCAGCAGGCAACGAGCATCAGCAGGGCTATGGCTGCCTTGTTTACCTTTGTCAGGCTTTCGGTGGCTATGCACGCATAACCGAACACGAAGGCTATGACAATGAAGATTGTTAATGTTGTCATAGAAAAACTTTTTGTTTGAGATTTTTTGTCATTATAAATAAGTTATGCAAAATTAGACAAAAAAAACGAACAAAAAGAACCGTAACGAAATATTAATGGAATATTCTCAAAGAAGAGAATGGAGAGAGTGTGTCGAAACTCGAATTTTGGGATTATCCGTGGCGGAGGTCTCCAGCCTCCGCAGAAAACAAAGATTACTAATAACTTGATATATAGTCAATTGTTATTAATGGTTGCAGCGGAGGCCGGAGACCTCCGTCACGGATAATGTTGCAATATTGCGTTTCGACACCCCCCTTATCCACTAAAGCGGATATTCGTCGAATGCATACAGCACGGTCGAGAGATAACGCTCGCCAGTGTCGGGCAGCAACGTAACGATGCGCTTGCCACGGTTCTCGGGACGCAGCGCAAGTTGGGTTGCGGCAAACACCGCCGCTCCAGAACTGATGCCAACGAGCAGGCCCTCCTCGGCGGCAAGCTGGCGTCCGGTGCGGATGGCATCGTCATTCTCGATGCGCACAATCTCGTCAATGACGTCGGGATTGTAGGTCTTTGGCACAAATCCGGCGCCAATGCCCTGAATCTTGTGCGGACCACTCTTGCCACCGCTGAGAACCGGCGATGACGCCGGCTCAACGGCGACTACCTTTATATTAGGGTTGTTTTCCTTCAGTCGCTTGCCGATGCCCGACACGGTGCCGCCAGTGCCGACACCGGCAACGAAGATGTCGATGTTGCCGTCGGTCTGGTTCCATATCTCCACACCCGTGGTCTCGTAGTGGCGCTGCGGGTTGGCGGGATTCTCAAACTGCTGCAGAATCACCGAGCCGGGAGTGGCGTCGCGCAATTCCTCGGCAGCACGTATGGCACCAGCCATACCGTCCTTGCCCGGCGTGAGCTTTACGGTAGCGCCGTAAGCTTTCACAAGGTTACGGCGCTCCACACTCATTGTTTCGGGCATTGTGAGAATGAGCTTATATCCTTTGACAGCAGAGACAAGAGCCAAGCCGACACCCGTGTTGCCGCTTGTCGGTTCGATGATGGTGGCACCGGGACACAACTTGCCTGCGCGCTCAGCGGCTTCTATCATGGCTAACGCCACACGGTCCTTCACGCTGCCTCCGGGATTGAAATATTCCACTTTGGCGATAATCGGGGTCTCGACGCCGCGCTTCGCAGAGTAGGCGCCGAGTTCGAGCAACGGCGTGTTGCCGATAAGCTCGGTCAATTTCTTGGCAATCTTTGTCATAATAATGCTATGAATGGGTTATTTATTTGGCGGCGGACGGGAGTCCGCCGTTCCGGGTTAGATGGCATCGAAGGCCTGCTGGAGGTCGTCGATGATGTCGTCGATGTGCTCGGTGCCGATACTCAGGCGGATTGTCGACGGAGTGATGTGCTGCTGGGCAAGTTCCTCAGGCGACATCTGCGAGTGGGTTGTCGTGGCTGGATGGATGACGAGACTCTTCACGTCGGCAACGTTGGCAAGGAGTGAGAATATCTTCAAGTGGTCGATGAACTTCCATGCTGCTTCCTCGCCACCCTTTATCTCGAATGTGAAGATGGAGCCACCGCCATTCGGGAAGTACTTCTCGTAGAGCTTGTGGTCGGGATGCGACGGCAGCGACGGGTGGTTAACCTTCTCCACCTTCGGGTTCTCGGACAGATACTTCACCACCTTCAGCGCGTTCTCAACGTGGCGCTCAACACGGAGTGACAATGTCTCGAGTCCCTGGAGCAGAATCCAGGCGTTGAACGGAGAGATGGCTGCGCCTGTGTCGCGGAGCACGACGGCACGGATGCGGGTGACGAAGGCTGCCTTGCCTGCAACATCGGCAAACACTGCGCCGTGGTAGCTTGGGTCTGGCTTTGCGAGCGACGGGAACTTGTCGGCGTTTGCCTTCCAGTCGAATGTGCCGCCGTCAACGATTACGCCACCCAGGCTTGAACCATGACCGCCGATGAACTTTGTTGCGGAGTGAACAACTACGTCGGCTCCGTGCTCGATAGGACGGATGAGGTAAGGTGTACCGAATGTGTTGTCGACGATGAACGGGATGTTGTGCTTGTGGGCCACGGCTGCGACAGCCTCAAGGTCGGTGACGTCGGAGTTAGGATTGCCGAATGTCTCGGCATAAACAACCTTTGTGTTGGGCTGGATGGCAGCCTCAAGAGCGGCAAGGTCGTTAACGTTGACGATGGTGTTGGTGATGCCCTGTGTGGCAAGTGTATGTGTGATAAGGTTGAATGAGCCTCCGTACATGTTGTCGGCTGCAACGATGTGGTCGCCAGCCTGTACGATGTTCTGCAACGCGTAGGTAACGGCTGCCGCGCCTGACGCTACTGCAAGACCTGCGACGCCACCCTCAAGGGCTGCCACGCGGTCCTCAAACACTCCCTGTGTGGAGTTGGTCAAGCGACCGTAGATGTTGCCCGAGTCGCGGAGAGCGAAGCGGTCGGCTGCGTGCTGTGAGTTGCGGAACACATAGGATGTGGTCTGGTAGATAGGCACGGCGCGTGCGTCGGTAGCCGGATCGGCTTGTTCCTGACCTACATGAAGTTGGAGTGTCTCGAAGTGGAGTTTCTTGTTGCTCATTGTTTTGCCCTTTCTTTTGAGTTATTATTCGTGTTTTCTTTTCGATGAAGACTTGAAGCGCATCGTCCACATTGACAATTATATATAGTTATGGCTTACGATTTGTGGACTTTACAGCTTGTCTTGTTTCACGGTTGCAAAGGTACGGCAAAAAAACGTGACACACAATAGCACAAATTGGCTATTTGGCATACCACAAATGTGGTATTCGCAGAATATTGTGACTGGTTTCACAATAAATAATAAGAGACGGGGCGTAAAAACAATGAGTTGAGCGTAAAAACAATAAGAGGTTGAGCGTTGGTCTACGCTCAACCTCCTACTCTATTTTCGGCGCGACTCACCCAAAATCTGGCGGTCGCTTACTATCTGGCGCTTTGTCACCACACCGTCGGCATATTCCTTGGGCGACATGCCGCGGTTGTTCTTGAAGCAGCGGTTGAAATATGGCACATCGTTGAAGCCAACCATATAGCAAACCTCTGTCACGCTGAACGTGCCCTGACGCAACAGGTAGCAGGCACGGTCGACCCGCAGCTTGTTGAGATATGTGATGTAGGTTTGACCCGTGGCCTTCTTGAAGAATGTGCAGAACGACGAGCGGTTCATGCCAACGTGCTCGGCTATCATGTCGATGGTGATGGTGCGGGCATAGTTGGACATGGTGAACTCGCGAACCTTGTTGACACGCTCTGACGTGCGGTCGGTATCGGCGGAGCGGCCCACAACCGTGGCGTTGCGCTCGCGCTTCGACATGAGCAGCAACAGGCGGAACACGTAAGGCAAAAGTTCTGCCGAATCAACCTCCTGCGACATCTTTGACAAGGTGTCTCCTATCCGGCTTGTGGTTTCGTCGTCGAACGAGAGCACCGTGGATATTGACTTTATCGCCTCCAGGCGCTCGGTGAGTTCGGGAAATGCGCTCACGCAACGGTCGATGAACTCGGTCTTGAACGTCAGTGTGTAGTGGGAAATGTTGCCGTCGGCATCCACATGGTCGGGGGCAAACTTCCAGCAATGCGGAATGTGTGGAGGGATGAACACAAGATTGCCTTCGGCGAACTCTGTCTCAGAATCGCCGAGTACACGTGTTCCTTTACCAAACACGATATAAGTTAGTTCCCACGTGTCCTGTCTATGGAGTGGCAACTGGTCTTGAGGTCTTACCTTTTTGTATTCAAACTTATACAGATCCATATTGTAGTAATTCTAATGTCGTTATTTTAAAAGTTGAAAGCAATGATGAATGGTGTGTTTCTACTATGGTTTGTTCCTTATTATTCAAATCGGATTTGCAAATATACGATTATAAATTCAAATATTCGCAATTTTAACATTAAAAAGGTTTTATTTGTAGCATTTTTATTGACAAACATGCACTTTTCACGCAAGTTTAAGCCAAAGAAACGACTATTCATTCACATTTTTGTCATTACATATACTTTTCAACGGAAGCTGTTTATAACTAAATATATTACCACAAATTTAAGACTTATTATTGTTTGACGTGTCAATATCACGGCGCGACTTCGACTTTATCACGAGCCACACACCACTGAACACGAGCACTACAGCCACGGCCTGCTTCCACGTGAACACACACATGCCAACCGCAAGACTCACAGCCACGGCAACGACAGGCTGCACATAGTTGTAGATGCTCACAACTGTCGGGCGAAGGGTCTTCTGGGCTGTCTGCATGAGCAGGTAGGCAATGTACGTGCCGAAGAACACCACGAAGCCCGCGCCGAACCATGCACCTGTAGTGACGGCTCCCCAATCGGTTGATGCCACATGGCCAACCATAAACGGGGCGAGCAGTACGGCAGCCCACGTGAACATCCACTTGCTGACAGTTATCGGCGAATAGCGGCGCAGATAGTCGCGGTAGAGGGCGAGGTAGAGGGCAAAGCAGAACTGGGCGAAGATGCACATCAGGTCGCCACGGATGTCGCCTACACGGGAGTCGTGGGCAGCGGCACTGCTGAGAATAAGTATCAACGCACCCACGCAACCGATGCCCACACCCAAAGCCTTCTTGCCCGTTATCGGCTCCTTGAGGATGATGGCAGACAATATCATGGCGAAAATCGGCAGCGATGTCGTCACAATACTGGCGTTGGAGGGCGACGTGATGCTCAGTCCGATGGTGAACACACACTGGTTGCCTATCAGTCCAAGCAGTCCGGCTCCGATAAAGGCAATGATATCCTTAAACGGTACATGCTCACGAGGCATGAAAAGAGAAGTAATCCAGAAGAGTATTGCTCCACCAAGAGCACGGAAATACACGAGGTTGATGCTGTCAATGCCATTCTGCATTGCTGTCTTGCCTATAGGCGACATCAACCCCCAAAAGACACACGCTGTGAAAATGCACAGATGCGCGATAAGCGGTCGTTTGTTATCCATTTGTTTTTACCTTAAAAATTGTATATTTGGCTGCAAAATTATAAAAAATACGTTTCACGCGTATACACTATCGGAAATAATTTCATAAATTTGTGGAACAGTTATCCAAACGCACCTAAAAACTTTACATATTATGAAATACGCCGAATACATCAAACAAATTGAAATAGACTCGCTGTGGAGCGGACGCCGACACGTGGTGTGGAACCTCGACCGACAGGTGAACATACTGAGCGGCATCAACGGCGTGGGCAAGAGTACTATATTGAATAAGGTGGTGAAGGGTCTGGCGGCAGGCGGCGAATTTCCAAGCCACATGCTAAAGGGCGTGCGGCTGAAGGTTGAGCCAGAGGATGCCAAGTGGATCAGGTTTGACGTGATACGCTCGTTCGACCGTCCGCTGCTCAACCTCGACGCCGTGGGCAAGCTCAACACTGCCCTGTCGGATCTCACAACAGAGCTTGACCTGCAGCTGTTCTTCCTGCAGCGCAAGTATCTCGACTATCAGGTGAACATCGGCAACCGCATCATTGCCTGCCTGCAAAGCGGCGATGCCGACGCAGCACTGCACGCACAACAGATATCGGCACCTAAGAAGACTTTCCAAGACCTCATCGACGACCTCTTCTCTGAAACCGGCAAGAAGATTGTGCGCACCGAGAACGAAATTCGCTTCTCGCAAATCGGAGAAATACTGACGCCATACCAATTGTCAAGCGGCGAAAAACAGATGCTCGTCATTCTGCTGACTGTACTCGTGGAGGACCAGAAGCCTTACGTGCTGTTCATGGACGAGCCTGAGGTGAGCCTGCACATCGACTGGCAGCAACGCCTCATCGACCTCATCCTCACACTCAACCCCAACGTGCAGATTATACTCACCACCCACTCCCCTGCCGTGATAATGAACGGATGGGCAGACCGCGTGACGGAAGTGAGCGACATTACCGACAAATGATTTAAGCTTATGGGCAAACGACTGCGCGACAACATTACGTCGCAATACATTGAGGCTGCCAACAGGCTGAACTCACAGCATGCTCGGCGCCGCATCGTGGCTTACGTGGAAAGCTACGACGACATTTTCTTCTGGCGGTCAATACTCTCACACTTCGAGACGAAAGACCGCTACTTCGAGGTGATGCTGCCTTCACGCCTCGAACATCTGGAGCGTGGCAAGAAAGCTGCCATCATGAGCCTCATCGCCGGAGGAGGCATCGGCAAGGACATGATTGCCTGTGTCGACGCCGACTACGACTATCTGCAACAGGGCACGACGCTCACATCGAAAACAATACTCGAAAGTCCTTTCATCTTCCACACCTATGCCTATGCCATTGAGAACATGCAATGCTTCGCCCCGTCGCTGCACGAGATATGCGTGGCGGCAACACTCAACGACAACCAAAAGTTCGACTTCGAGGCTTTCCTGCGTGAGTTCTCGCTTGCCATATATCCGCTGTTCGTGTGGAACATCTGGTCGTACCGCATGTCGGCGCCCCAAAAGTTCACCATCACCGACTTCCTGCGCGCCATCGAGATGGGCAACCTGTCGCCCGAAACTGCCAATGAGCAGCTTGCCACACTGCGCCGGCGCGTTGGCCACCGCATAAACATCCTGCAACGCCAGCACCCCGATGCCAAGGAGAGCTACCTGCAGGTGAAGGAAGACCTGAAGCGGCTCGGCGTGCTGCCCGACCAAACCTACATGTACATCCAGGGCCACCACCTGTTCGACAAAATCGTGATGCCACTGATGAAGAAGGTGTGCAACCAACTGATGCGTGAGCGCGAGCGCGAGATATCGCGGCAAAGCGTGCACACGACGCAATACAACAACGAACTGTCGTGCTACACGTCGAGCGTGGGCGACGTGCTGCTCATGATGCGGCGCAACACAGGATTCATGGCTTCCGAGCAATACAAGAAAATCGTTGCCGACCTTGAGAAACTCGAATAGCTTATTTTTAATGCCGTTAATTTTTTGTACCTTTGTGCCGAATTTTACTATAGTACAATCAAAATGAAGATATACAGCGATGCCGAACTGGCACAGATTCTTGACAAAAATATTTTTCACAAAATAGGCGAGACGGCAGACGAACTCGGGGTGGAGTGCTACCTCGTGGGCGGCTACGTGCGCGACATTTTCCTCGAACGCCCTACCAACGACATCGACGTTGTGGTGGTGGGCAGCGGCATTGAGGTGGCGAAGGCCCTGCAAAAGCGACTCGGAACCAATCCCAAGACTGGCAAGCCACGCGCCCACCTTGCCGTCTACCGAAACTTCGGCACGGCACAGGTAAAATACTACGACACTGAGGTGGAGTTTGTAGGCGCTCGCCGCGAGAGCTACGACCGAAACTCACGCAAGCCTGTGGTGGAGGACGGCACACTGGAGGACGACCAGAACCGCCGCGACTTCACCATCAACGCAATGGCGGTGTGCCTCAACAAGCAGCGTTTCGGCGAGCTTGTCGACCCGTTCGACGGCATCTACGACCTTGAGGACGGCATCATACGCACCCCACTCGACCCCGACATCACCTTCTCCGACGACCCGCTGCGCATGATGCGCTGCGTGAGGTTTTCGGCACAGCTCAAGTTCTTCATCGATGACGAGACGTTCGAGGCGCTCTCGCGCAATGCCGAGCGCATAAAGATTGTAAGCGGCGAGCGCATTGCCGACGAACTGAACAAGATTATGAAGACCTCGCAGCCGAGCCGCGGCTTCGTTGAGCTGCAACGCTGCGGACTGCTGCAACTCATCATACCCGAACTGGCGGCTCTCGACATAGTTGAGACGCGCAACGGACGCGCCCACAAGAACAATTTCTACCATACGCTTGAAGTGGTTGACAACGTGGCAAAGAAGAGCGACAACCTCTGGCTCAGATGGGCGGCCCTGTTCCACGACATCGGCAAGACGCGCTCAAAACGCTGGGAACCGTCCATCGGATGGACTTTCCACAACCACAACTACCTCGGGGCAAAGATGATTCCCGGCATTTTCCGCCGCATGAAACTGCCTATGGACGCCAAGATGAAATATGTGGAGAAACTTGTCGACCTGCACATGCGCCCAATTGCCATTGCCGACGAAGAGGTGACCGACTCTGCCGTTAGGCGACTGATGAACGACGCCGGCGACGACATCGACGACCTCATGACGCTGTGCGAGGCTGACATCACATCGAAGAACGAGGTGCGCAAGAAGCAGTTCATCGAGAACTTCCGCATGGTGCGCGTGAAGCTCGCCGACCTCAAGGAACGCGACTACAAGCGCCTGCTCCAACCCGTAATCGACGGCAACGAGATAATGGAACTTTTCCACATGAAGCCTTGCCGCGAAGTCGGACTGCTCAAGCAATACCTCAAGGATGCCGTTCTCGACAACCGTGTTGCCAACGAGCACGAGCCACTCATGCAGCTGCTCTTGGCAAAGGCCAAGGACATGGGCTTGCAGGCTTAGACAGGAAAACATTTTTATATGCAGGAAGACATGTTTTCATGTCTTCCTGTTCCTTTCTTAACACAAAGCTGTGATAAAGTCAATGGCCGATTCTACCATGTCTTTATCCATAACCTTCACATATAGTTTGCCGTCGCTATGCTGATAGCATCCCGGCAACGCCTTCACATCGTTGGCGGTCAATTGCTTGATTGGCACGCCGTTGTCATCGTCTACAAAATCAATTCGCCATCCGTCGCTCGTGATTTCGAGCGTCACGTTATTGTCCTTGAAAGTCAAGCGGGTCCTGTTGCGGTCTTTGCCCGTGTAGTCGATTTTTTTGTAAATATCCTCGTCATTTTGCCTGAAATATTGCGCCACGGCACACGAGTAAGGCTCGGTGTTGTAGCCGAGTAACGGATTGCTGCTGAATCGCGGCAGAGTCACGATGTCGTAGTAGTTGTCGGGATACATGGCGAAGAAGTGATGGGCGTCCTCCACATCCTTAGCGTCCGCAGACTTGTCCATAATCCACCACAATGAGCTGTTGGCAAAAGCGTCGTACTTGAGGAAGTAGTACTCGAATGTCTCAAAGCCCGCCAAGCTTCCTGCGCGGCTTTTGAGGTCGTGCAAGCGGTTGTCTATGACAGTGGCGACACTATTGCACTGCCTGTATTCATCGGTGAACGCACCAAACGCCGCCCGCAGTTCATCAGCCTCATCACGGTATCTGAATATGGCATCCCAACGGTCGATATAACCGAAGAAGCGGCGTGAGCCGTGGGCACACCGCCCGAAGTCGGCACCCATATAGCCAAAAGCCACAAGCACGCGCGAGCGCTCAATGTCGGTGGCAGCGCGGAAAGCCTCTAATGCATTCAGTTGGTCTGCCATTGACGGCTTGTCAGAGAAGGCATACAGACTGCCGTGGGTATAATCGGAATCCTCAAGACGGTAGATGTCGGCATCGGGATAGCGCAGCATCCACTGGCTGACTGACGCCACGGCATCCACGGAGCCCATGCCCGATGATATTTCCGGCAGCGTTGCCACGTCGGCAGCGGAACAGAGCGAGTCGATGGTGACTACATATTTCTTCAAGTCAGACAGTCTGACATTGGAGTGCATCTTCATGTCGTTGGCAAGGCGCTGCGTTATTGTCTCAAGCAGGTTGCGGCAAACACGCGCATACTTTTTCAGAAGATCTGTCGCTGTATAGCAGCGGTACCTCATGCAATACTTTATTATGCAGAACAGCATCACCTGCTCGTCCACGGAGCCATCTGTGATGCACGTCTCAAACAAGTCGGTACGCTCCGATGAAAACAACCTCACGCTTCCGTCGGTCTTTGTTCCGTCTATATAAAAGAGGTCGTTGAAGAAGCCTGCTACCCCATCTGCATTGTTGCGGCTGATGTTGACAAACAGGTCAAGCGCACCGAAAAGGAACTCTATATTGCCAATTGACTTGAACAACTGACTGCGCGATGCAGGAGTTCCGTGGTCGGAGTTTTTGCCATTATCGTCTGTTTCGGCCGTAGAGATGAACGACAACATGCGATACACATAGTAGTAGAAGTTGATGAAGAAGCCGTCCACCAATGGTCCCGCCGGTTCCGGCTTCAGTGCCCGCTCATCGTCGTTGAGTGCATCGTAGTCGGCCTTGCGTTTTTTGTAGTCGTCTACTGCATAGCGCCAGAACATGTCGGTCCACTCATGCTCAATGGAATGAGTGAAATAGTCCTTCACCATGCCGAAGTCAGCCGCGCGGTCGCTTTCGGCACCAAGATAGGCTTGCCCCTTGTAGTTTTCTTCGAGATAGAGAATGAACTTCGCCTTCCAGTTTTCAAACTCCGTGAGCTGCTTGCCGCGCGCGTTCATCTTCACATACAGCGAGTCGGTGAGACGGTATGACTCCATGTCGAGCTTGTCGAAGTTTATTGCGTTCGTGTCCAACAGCCGGCGGAGCATACTTGGCGTGTCACCGTCGGGATATTGGCTCGCCTTGGCGTTCAGCGCGTCGAGCATGTTGAGCATGGCCATGACCGACGGGTCCTGCCGCCAGTCCTCCGAGAACCACGTCTGGTTCTCTATTTCCTCTGAAATTTTGTCGGAGAACGCCGCCGGGCAGTAATCGGCAAGTTTCCGGCAGAACGCCGTAGAGCTGCGGCGCGTCTTGTAGGTGAAAGAGTTGGCTTTGAAGTCGATGCCGGCGGTTATCTCGGCGTAGTCATCGGGGGCTACTATCCGGCACTTGTTCAACATGAACCAGTGTAGCAGGTAGAGTGTTGTGAGTCGCTGCTGTCCGTCGAGCGGTATGAAAGCCCCGTGGTCGAAGGTACCGTATATGAAGTCGAGCTCACACTGCTTGCCGGTGTCGGTGAGTGCGGCAAACAGCGAGTCGGTAAATGCGTCGCGCTTCTCTGCCTGCTGGTCGCTACCCTGCACGTAGTCGCGCTGAATGAGCGGTATCTCGATGCCGTTGCTGGTGAAGAACGCCATGAAGTTGGTGTTCACGTCGGCAGAGTCGTGCCTTGTTGCGTTGTTCGTGTTATTTTCCATTGCCGTTTGTTTTGTCTGTGAAATAATGATAAGCCTCGCTCACGTGTTTGAAATAGCTTTCGCGGTCGTCCTTCGACCAGAATTTCATGTCAGCCACCTTTTTGGAGAAGTGCTTGTTGAATGCATACTGCGTGCCAAGCGGCACGTATGTCTTTCCTTCCCGCTCCCGCTCTTGCAGAATGTTGCGCTTGGTGTCGATGAGGTTGTTGCCGAGCGCCGCGTTGGTGTCCTTGTCGACGAGCGCCATGTTGTAGAGCGTGTGCATGTGGCCGTCGTCCATGCCTGCCTTGCCATCGAAGTGGGCATCGATATGCTCCACACACTTCTGGCACATCTCCTTCACCTGCTCCTTCTTGAACCGTTCGCTGTCGGCGAGCAGCGCGTCGAGTTCTTCAATATATTTTGCCACGGGTGACTCACCGCTGTAGTCGTTGTCGGACTTTATAATAGAGCGTGCCGTGTCGAACCATGTCTTCACGTCTTCATACTTCACCGTGTCGCTGAAGTTGAGATGCTGCGGATGGATGTGCTCAAGGCTTGTCACGTTGAACAGCTTGAACCTGTTGAAGTTGAACCGTGAGCCTACATACTGGTTGCTTATGTGCTGGTAAACGTTGAACGCCTCAAGAATCTTTATCATCCGGTTGTTCTGCTCACCGTATTTCAGTTCGTCAAGCTCAAGCAACCTCTTTTGCTTGTCATCGTCCTCGGTCTTCTCGGTAATGCGTATGGCGTCGCCCACGCGCTCCCGCAGAAACGCCTTGAACGCCGTCTTGTCTGAAGCCGTCTCGGTGTAGTTGCGGTATATCGTCCTGACGAGCGGCAGAGGGTTGGAGCCTGACTGCATGAGCGCGAGCAGTCCGACGAGATGATAGAAGTCGTCGTTGGCATACCAGTTGCGTATGGCATTGTAGGCATCGCGAATCTTATTCCACAGGCAGTCCACGTTTTCGGCATACTGTTCGGCTGAAAGCTTGCAGTCGTGCACGCCAAGGAAATAGGATATGATGTGGAAGTCGCGCCGTTGGTTGTCGGTAATCGGGTATTTCTCTTTCGCCTGTATCTCGTCGGCAACGAAGCGCAGGAGCAGTTCCATGTGGTTGGCAGGGCGGTAGTCGTCGGGAGCAAGCATACTCCAAAGCTGTTCGTCGTGCAGTCCCTTCTCTATGTCGTCCCACTCTGTTGAGATCATGAACAAATGTTCGCGCATCATGCTGCGGTTGCACCGGCTGCTGTCATCGGGATAGATGTCGCTCTGGAGGACAAGCGCCTTTACAAGCTCGGTGTCGGTCAGCGCAATCTTGCCGTAGTTGAGGCGCGAGAACACGTTTATCGACGACGACTGGCTGCCGTCATCGTCAGCCGCGTTCTGTCCGAACTCATACCATATAATCCTTACATTGTTGACATCAACCTCCGGGTTCTGCGGCACAAGCGCATTGATTATGTCAAGCGGATTGCCTTGCCAGCCGTTTATTGTGTCGAAAGCGTTTTTCATGTAGAAAAGGTCGATGTTCTTCAATGGGTCGGCAGCCGGATTTACCGCATCGTTGAAGAGGTTGTCCCTACATTCATACTGCAACGAATAGAGCGGCTTATGGCTGCTGTCGAGCGCGTCCCATAATGTCTTGAACTTTATGGAATTGAGAACAAGCCACAGCGTCGTCAGGCGTTGCTGTCCGTCGAGCAGGTCGTAGACATCATGTCCAGCCTCTGCCGACAGCTTGTGGTTTTTCTTCACCACCACCGGTTGCAGGCAATAGAACCCGTCGTCGGTTTTCTGTGATGGCTTGTGGTTGTTGGCAAACTCCTGTATATCGTTAAGCAGAGCCTCCACGTTCTCCTTCTCCCAGCGGTAGCCGCGCTGGTAGCTCGGGATGTTGAAGCTCTTGCCAAGCAGTTCCTTGAATGTCAGCACTTCAAATTTCATGCGTGTAATAGTGTTTGGTTATTGTTGCTTTATTGCATCTGCAAACTTATACAAAAAATTCGAGAATGTCAACACAATGTACACATGTTATTATCAAATCTGTCATAAAAATATTCTTCTGTATAAAAAAAAGTAGTAACTTTGCACTTAGATTAAATTCCAAAACCATTATACAAGCAGTATGATTCTATTTTTCATGACTCCAAGCAAGAGCGTGATTGCCACAGAAGTGGATCACAAGCTCTCTCAAGACGAGATCAATGAACTTTGTTGGCTTTACGGCGGTGCCACTCTCATCGAGGGTGAGACTGTCGAGGGCTTCTTTGTGGGCCCGCGCCGCGAAATGATTACTCCGTGGAGTACGAATGCCGTAGAGATAACTCAGAACATGAGTCTCCACGGCATTTCGCGTATAGAGGAGTATTTCCCAGTAAGTTCAAAGGACGCCGACCACGACCCTATGCTC
The DNA here is from genome assembly GCA_050875085.1 of Prevotella sp. Lineage (GTDB taxonomy): Bacteria > Bacteroidota > Bacteroidia > Bacteroidales > Bacteroidaceae > Prevotella. Next base: position 20,497 of record JBNMLZ010000030.1, read on the forward strand.
CAGCGTATGTACGAAGGTCTCGACCAGAACATCTTCACGGTGAACCACAAGCCTGAGCCAATCAAGCACGTGGAGAACATTGAGGAATACAACGAGCAGGAGGGCTTGGCTCCCTCGCCCGAGGAGATTGAGTATCTCCACAAGATTGAGAAGGAGCTTGGCCGTCCGCTGACCGACTCCGAGATTTTCGGTTTCGCACAGATCAACTCAGAACACTGCCGCCACAAGATTTTCGGCGGCACGTTCATCATCGACGGCAAGGAGATGGAATCATCGCTGTTCGCCATGATCAAGCAGACTACCAAAGAGAACCCCAACAAGATTCTCTCCGCATATAAGGATAATGTGGCTTTCGCCCAGGGACCTGTCGTTGAGCAGTTCGCTCCGAAGGACCAGTCTACATCTGACTATTTCCAGGTGAAGGACATCGAAAGCGTCATCTCGCTCAAGGCCGAGACCCACAACTTCCCGACTACCGTGGAGCCGTTCAACGGTGCCGCCACTGGTACTGGCGGTGAGATTCGCGACCGTATGGGCGGTGGCGTTGGCTCATGGCCTATCGCCGGTACAGCCGTCTACATGACTGCCTATCCGCGCCTGAAGGACGACGAGGGCAACACACGCGACTGGGAGGACATCATGCCAGTGCGCAAGTGGCTCTACCAGACTCCTGAGCAGATTCTCATCAAGGCTTCCAACGGTGCCTCTGACTTCGGCAACAAGTTCGGCCAGCCGCTCATCACCGGTTCTGTGCTCACCTTCGAGCATCAGGAGGGCAAGGAGAAGTATGCCTACGACAAGGTTATCATGCTTGCCGGCGGCGTTGGCTACGGCACAAAGCGCGACTGCCTCAAGAAGGAGCCGCAGAAGGGCAACAAGGTTGTTGTCGTTGGTGGCGACAACTATCGCATCGGTCTCGGTGGCGGTTCTGTTTCGTCGGTAGACACTGGCCGCTACAGCAACGGCATCGAGCTGAACGCCGTTCAGCGTGCCAACCCTGAGATGCAGAAGCGTGCCTACAACCTCGTGCGCGCTCTGTGCGAGGAGGATGTCAACCCTGTAGTCAGCATCCACGACCATGGTTCAGCCGGTCACCTCAACTGCCTCTCCGAGCTTGTTGAGGACTGCGGCGGCGAGATTGACATGACCAAGCTGCCTATCGGCGACAAGACCCTCTCTTCAAAGGAAATCATCGCCAACGAGAGCCAGGAGCGCATGGGACTGCTCATCGACGAGAAGCACATCGACCACGTGCGCAAGATTGCCGAGCGCGAGCGCGCCCCGCTGTATGTTGTTGGCGAGACCACTGGCGACGCCCACTTCTCATTTGTTCAAGGCGATGGCGTGAAGCCATTCGACCTCGACGTGGCTCAGATGTTCGGACACTCTCCGAAGACCATCATGCGCGACGAAACCGTTGAGCGCCACTACAAGGACGCTGAATATACTCACGAGGAAACTTCTGAGAACGGCAAGGACGACGTTCTCGACAAATACGTGAGCCGTGTGCTCCAGCTTGAGGCTGTGGCTTGCAAAGACTGGTTGACAAACAAGGTTGACCGCTCCGTGACTGGCAAGATTGCCCGCCAGCAGTGCCAGGGCGAGATTCAGTTGCCTTTGTCAGACTGCGGCGTTGTGGCTCTCGACTACCGTGGCAAGAAGGGCATCGCGACAGCTCTCGGCCATGCACCGCAGGCCGGACTGGCCTCACCAGAGGCAGGCTCTGTGCTCTCTGTTGCCGAGGCTCTGACGAACATCGTCTGGGCTCCGTTGGCAGACGGCTTGAACAGCCTCTCTCTGTCAGCCAACTGGATGTGGCCGTGCCGCTCGCAGAAGGGTGAGGACGCTCGCCTCTACACAGCTGTCAAGGCTCTGAGCGAGTTCTGCCTTGCACTGAAGGTTAATGTTCCGACCGGCAAGGACTCTCTCTCATTGAGCCAGCAGTATCCGAATGGAGAAAAGATTATCTCTCCGGGAACCGTTATCGTAAGCGCCGGCGGTGAGGTGTCTGACATCCGCAAGGTTGTTTCTCCTGTACTGGTCAACGACAAGAACTCTTCACTCTATCATATCGACTTCTCGTTCGACGAGCAGCGTCTTGGCGGCAGTGCTTTCGCACAGAGCCTCGGCTTCGTGGGCGACGACGTTCCTACAGTGAAGAACCCCGAATACTTCGCCGACTGCTTCAATGCCATCCAGGACATGATTCAGAAGGGTTGGATAATGGCAGGCCACGACATCTCTGCCGGTGGTCTCATCACCACATTGCTTGAGATGTGCTTCGCCAACAAGGAAGGCGGTATGCACATCAACCTCCACAACCTTGCTGGCAACGACATCATCAAGATGTTGTTGGCTGAGAACCCGGGCGTTGTTGTCCAGGTGTCAGACAAGTATAAGGAGGAGTTCAAGGAATACATGGAGGAGAACGGCATCGGCTACGCCAAGATTGGCTACCCGACTCCGTCGGAGCGCACCATCGTCATCAAGAAGGACGGCTACCAGCACACCTTCGACATCGACGCTCTGCGCGACACATGGTACAAGACTTCTTACCTGCTCGACCGCGACCAGAGCTTCAACGGTTGCGCCCGTAAGCGCCGCGACAACTACAAGAAGCAGCCGCTGGAGATGAAGTTCCACCCGTCGTTCAAGGGCACACTCGAAAGCTACGGCATCTCTGCCGACCGCCGCACTCCATCGGGCATCAAGGCTGCCATCATCCGCGAGAAGGGTACCAACGGCGAGCGCGAAATGGCTTACTCGCTCTATCTCGCCGGATTCGACGTGAAGGACGTCATGATGACCGACCTCATCACTGGACGCGAGACTCTTGAGGACGTGAACATGATTGTGTTCTGTGGCGGATTCTCCAACTCCGACGTGCTTGGTTCTGCCAAGGGCTGGGCTGGCGCATTCCTCTTCAACCCGAAGGCTAAGGAGGCACTCGACAAGTTCTATGCCCGCAAGGACACCCTGTCGCTCGGCATCTGCAACGGTTGCCAGCTGATGGTTGAGCTTAACCTCATCAACCCCGACCACGAGCACCGCACACGCATGTTGCACAACGACTC
>JBNMLZ010000031.1:0-23451 GCA_050875085.1 Prevotella sp.
ATTTATTGAAGTTTTAACCTGATTGATTCAGATTAACGGTTTGTATATTACCCAAGTCTGCATTATATAAATAATGTAAGACTTGCTTCTTGTACTACTTGTCTGTTTATGTAAATCTTTTCAAAGAACTCTTTCTTTTTTAATCGGCTGGCAGACGGAAGTCTACCGTTTCAGTAGCTTTCGTTCGTTCTCGAAAGCGGATGCAAAGGTAATGCAAAAATCCTTTCCGTGCAAGAGTTTCGGCGAAAAAGTTTCAAAAAAGTTGCATTTTTGTGTCGTAATTGAGATAAATCAAGCAAAATAAGCCCAAAAGGGGATTTTAAGCTGTATTGTTGCGCTATTGTTGCGCGGATATTGCCTGATGGTCGTGCGGATGTTGTACTTTTGTTGTGCAATATAATAATGTATACATGCTTACATCGGTCGAAGTAAACATGTTGAACGACCGAAGTAAGCACGTTGAACGACCGAGGTAAGCACATTGAACGACCGAAGTAAGACAACAAAAGGATACAAATCACGAGACAAAAGGACAATAAAAGGAATTGTATTAGGGTTTATTTGGCACTGTTTTCAATAAAATCACCCATAAGACAGCATTTTCTTGCACACTTTCATTGGTAAATGTGCAAAAAGTTATAACTTTGCACCGATTTTTCAATCGATACACAAAAAGATACAACAAAAGAAACAAAGAAGGATATTAATTAATACAAATAAAAGAACATTTATGTCTTACAATTTATTGAAAGGAAAGCGCGGTATCATCTTCGGCGCATTGAATGACGCATCGATTGCGTGGAAAGTAGCAGAACGTGCCGTAGAGGAAGGCGCACAGATTGTTTTGACCAACACTGCAGTGGCATGTCGTATGGGAACAATCGACGAACTCGCCAAGAAGACCGGCGCTACAATAATCCCCGCTGATGCGACATCGGTAGAGGACTTGAACAACCTCTTCGTGAAAGCACAGGAGGCACTCGGAGGAAAAATTGACTTCGTGCTCCACTCATGCGCAATGAGCATGAACATGCGCAAGAAGCGCACATACGACGACTTGGACTATGGATTCCTGGACAAGACCCTCGACATCTCTGCCATCTCGTTCCACAAGATGCTGCAGGTGGCAAAGAAGCTCGACGCGCTGAACGAGTGCGCATCGGTGCTGGCGCTGACCTACGTGGCATCACACCGCACATTCTTCGGCTACAACGACATGGCAGACGCAAAGTCGCTCCTGGAGTCGATAGCACGCAGCTTCGGCTACATCTACGGACGCGAGAAGAAGGTGCGCATCAACACCATCTCGCAGTCGCCTACATTCACCACAGCCGGAAGCGGCATCAAGGGTTTCGACGGACTGTATGACTTCTCCGACCGCATGTCGCCGCTCGGAAATGCCAACGCCGACGAGTGCGCCGACTACTGCGTGGTGATGTTCTCCGACCTTACAAAGAAGGTGACCATGCAGACACTGTTCCACGACGGCGGATTCTCGAACATGGGTATGTCGCTGCGCGGAATGACACAGTACAACAAGTCGTTCATCGACGAGAACCGCGACGAGAACGGCAACATCATCTACGGATAAAAGAATTTCAAACCGGCTAATCCCCGTGGCGGAGGTCTCTGGCCTCCGCAATAATCAAAAAAAATACCAATGATGGTTGCAGCGGAGGCCGGAGACCTCCGCCACGATACTTGGGTCTCCGCACGGGGATTAGCCAGTTTTTTTTATATTATTTCGACAGTGCGTTCTTGGCTTCCTGAATCATTCCGTCAAGGAAACTGTCGTTGTTGGCGCGGCGCATGGCGTTGCCCATTTCCACGAGACTTGTGACGCAGGTCTTCTTCTCGTTGTCGTTGAGCAGTTTGCCCTTGTCCTTGCACAGCCTCACAATCTTTACAACGAGTCCCGTCTGGAGCGTCTTCGCGTCGGCATCCTTTATGGCATCAAGGAAGGCGGCACGCAGGTTGCCGAACTGGAGCATGAAGTCAACGTCGGTGTTCACCTCGACAGCCGGCTGCTGCGGAGTGGCTGTTGTGCTCACCACATTGCCATTGTCGTCATAAGTCTGCGTCATCACAACCGAGCCGTCGGAATACACACTCGTGCTCACCTTGCTGCCACTCTTTGATTTCTTCTGGGACGCCTTGTAAGCGGCAAACTCTGCCGGGCGGACACCATAGATGTGGTAGAAATAGCAGTGATACTTGGAATTTTCCTTGAACCACACAAAGCAGTAGGCATGTCGGCGCAAGCGATCCTTGGGGTCGGCGAAGCACAAACCGTAGTAATTGTGGTCATCGTATGTGCCAAGTTGAATAGAATATTCATTGTTGGCGCCATAGTCGTAGCGAGGTTTATCCTGCTTTAAGCTACTGCCAGTTTTTTTTATGTAGACATCATAAGCCTTGTTGCGTTCCGCATTTATCGCCTGTTCTATTTGCCTTAATATTTCGCTCCTCTTAATTGGGAAAGTGAATTCCGTAAACTTGCAATACGACATCGTTCCATCGGGCATATCTGCATTAGAACTTGTTGAGCTTATCACTGAGACATTGGCATTATAGAGACTATTATTGAAGACATTCTCTATACCCTGCTGCGCGGAAGCCATTGCAGCCTGCAACAGCACAAACGCCATTATAAGTATCTTTTTCATTGTATTCTGCTTTTTAATTATTATTGTTGGTATCGTTAGTGTCGTCGGCATCATCGGAGACGGTGTCGTCGGCACCCATATAATCATCCATTGCCTGCAGCTCAAGCTGCTTCAGCTCAACCGTCTGTTGCAGGTTTATTGCCTTGAGCAACATCTCTGCCTGCCTTACAGCCTCATCAATCTGACGGCTGTCGGGCTCGTCAACAGGTTTACTGGCAGCGTCGGTCGGGGCAGCCTCAGCCATATACACCTTCGGCGGACGCGGTTGCCAATAAGGGCGCACCCGCTTGTGGGAAGGCTTCTTGCGGTCCTCGTTCCTCAAGCTGTCGGACACTATGCGGCGCGGTTGCTCAGCCGATATGCTGTCGGCAAAAGAGTCGGGCGACAAGACATTGGCAGCATGTTGAGCCAACGTGGGCTGTGCATTTCCGCCATCTGCATTGCCGTTATTACGCGTCAACATTGTCAATCCGCCAGCCACGAGCAGCAACACGGCTGCCGCCGCTACCCTACCCCGCCAAACGCGCAAGCGCTGCCGGCGCACGGCAGACGGCTCCTCCACCTTAGCGGCGCTTGCCTTGGCATCTGCCTCAAACATGGCGAACATCTGCCGGTAGGCATCCCTGTCGGCTGCGGACATGCCGTCGGGACGGTCGGAAGCTGTGGCATGCCGGAAGAAGTCGGCAAGCAGAGTCTCCTCGTCAATGGTGGTCGTGCCATCCATGAAACGCTGCAGAAGCGTCAGTAACTGATTATTGTTCATTGTCTGTTCCTTTCCTTAATATCGTTAAACAACTTGCGGCGTGCCGCAGAGAGCACCGTAGCCACCGACTCCTTCGTGATGCCCATGATGGCGGCAATCTCCTCGTTGGTGCGCCGCTCTGTCTGGCGGAGGCGCAGCACCTGCATCTCGCGCGGAGGCAACTGAGCGACGCGGAGCTTGAGCCACCGCTCGTCCTCATGCCATTCCATCTGGCTCTCGGGCGTGGAATGTGTGGCTATGTGGCGCTGCATCGACGCAGCGGCAACGTCGTCGATGCCAACAGTGGCAGTGCGCCGACGGCGCAGCATGTCGATGGAGATGTTGCGCGAGATGACGGCGGCAAGCCGGGTGGCATGGTCAGTGTCGCGGAGAGAGTCGTGCACTGCCCACAGCTTCAGCATCGCGTCGCTTGCCGCGTCATTGGCATCGTCGTCGGAGGTCAGGTAGCGGCGCGCGTAGCTTATGGCTATGGCGCGCAACCTCGGGGCTGAGTTTTCAAACTGTTGCTGGTTCACTGGCAATTTGTTTTTTTATGCTGTTAATGCTGCCGTCTTATGGGTTAGACAATATGCCGTTGACACTGCGGGGAGTATTGGAGTTGTTTCTTATATTTATGTTCAATCCATTATATTCAACATTGCCGTCATTGCCATAATCAACCGACGACTGGCTCATTGATGAATATTTCAGCGAGCCGTCGTTGATAGAGCCACTGCCATAGATAGACTTGCTATACTTGTCGGTCTTGCCCGACACCGTAATCTCACCCGAGCCAGCCACACTGCACCCAAGATTCGACGCCTGTCCAATCTTTGCCTTTATCTCTCCAGAGCCTGCAACATTCAGGCTAACCTTGCCGCCCTTCACGCCAGAAGCGTCAATGTCTCCTGACCCGGCTACACTGAACGAGATGTCATCGGCTGAAAGATTCTTAATGGTAGAGTTGCCCGACCCAGCCACGTTGAACGTGACGTTCTTTGCCGTCATATTGTCAACGCTGACGCTTCCACTGCCGGCAATGTTGAAACTCTTCACCGACGGTGCCTTGACGTATATCGTCACACCGTCAGGCAAGTCCGTAGACACGTAGTTGATGCCACCTACGCGGCTCTTCACGCTGCTCTTGGGATACAGGTTAAGAGAGGATTTCTTCACCTCAACCTCGATGCTCGACTGGATTTCCTGCGGCAGACGCACCTCATAGTCGCCACCCTGCTCGTAGACAACATTTATATTACCCACAATATTAATATTGTTGAAGGCCTTCACCTTCTTGACAACATCAGACATTGTACCGCCAAAAGCCGACGATGCCACCATCATGAGGCTGGCAATCACCAATAAAAATATTCTTTTCATAATAATCCAAGTTTTTAAATTCTTTTGCTTTTCTGATTATACTAACGTGAAAATCGACAACTATAAATGTAGGAAAGCCATGTTTAACATTTATTTAACAGTTATGCGCCTATCAATTGTTGACGACAATCCGCGACATTAGTAAAAGTTTCCGTAACTTTGCATACGGACTATTTTAAAACCTAAAACAACAATGGAATCGCTAAGAGAACTATACCGCATAGGCAAGGGACCTTCGAGCAGCCACACAATGGGACCGCAGAAGGCAGCACAGATATTCGCACAACACAACAAAGACGCAAAGAGCTTTGAGGTGACACTCTACGGCAGCCTTGCCGCAACCGGCAGGGGCCACATGACGGATGTAGCCATCGACGAGGTGCTGCGCCCGATAGCCCCGTTGCGCATAGAATGGCAGCCGCAGGTGTTTCTGCCATTCCATCCCAACGGCATGAAGTTCATGTCGTTCGACACCGACGGCAACAAAATGGACGAGTGGATATGCTACAGCGTTGGCGGCGGTGCGCTCTCCGAGGGCGAGCACGCACGGTGGCTGCTCAGCAAGCGCGACGTCTACCAAAAGAACACGCTGCACGAGATACAGCAGTGGTGCGAGAACCACGGCCGCAACTACTGGGAGTATGTGGCGGAGTGTGAGGAAGAAGACATCTGGGACTACCTGATGGAGGTGTGGCATGCCATGCAGGAAAGCGTGGAGCGCGGCATCGACCACGAGGGAGCCCTGCCCGGACCGCTCAAACTGCCGCGCAAGGGCCCTATATATTATGTGAAGGCAAGCGGCTACAAGCAGTCGCTTCAGTCGCGCGCGCTGGTGTATGCCTACGCGCTGTCGGTGAGCGAGGAGAACGCCTCGGGCGGCACCATCGTCACCGCCCCTACGTGCGGCTCATGCGGAGTGCTGCCCGCCGTGCTCTACCACCTTGCAAAGGGCCATAAGTTCAGCGACACGCGCATACTCCACGCCATGGCAACAGCCGGAATCTTCGGCAACGTGGTGAAGCAGAACGCGTCGATATCAGGCGCCGACGTGGGCTGCCAGGGCGAGGTAGGCGTGGCGTGCGCCATGGCGTCGGCAGCAGCCTGCCAGCTGTTCGGCGGCAGTCCGTCGCAGATAGAGTATGCCGCCGAGATGGGTCTGGAGCACCACCTCGGCATGACGTGCGACCCCGTGTGCGGACTCGTGCAGATACCATGCATCGAGCGCAACGCCTTCGCCGCCACACGCGCCCTTGACGCCAACCTCTACGCTTCGTTCTCCGACGGCAAGCACACCGTGTCGTTCGACCGCGTGGTGAAGGTGATGAAGCAGACCGGACACGACCTGCCGTCGCTCTACAAGGAGACGAGCGAGGGCGGACTGGCACGCGCCTACCAGCAGTACATGAAGCAAATGGCGGAGAAGAACAACTCCAACGACGAGGACATCGAGAAATTCGGATATAACTAATCACCTATTATATATACTATATGATAAGGAAAATCTATCTGTTAGCCATCATTCTTATGGCAATGTGCAATCCACTGTCGGCGCAGCAGAAATCGCTGCACCAACTGCAACAGGATTTCGTGGACCTTCGCTTCGGCATGTTCATACACTTCAACATGCCTACATTTCAAGACGCCGACTGGCCCGACCCACAGACCAACGCATCCGACTTCTACCCCAAGAAGCTCGACTGCACACAATGGGCAGAAGCAGCCAAGTCGGCTGGCATGACATACGGATGCCTCACCACCAAGCACCACAGCGGATTCTGCATCTGGGACACCAAGACCACCGACTACAACGTAATGAACTCGCCACTCAAGCGCGATGTAGTGAGAGAACAGCCTCTCAACGCCATCGTGATAACCGACTGCGCCAACGACCGTCTGCAAAGCTACCGACTGGAATACCGCTCGGCTGGCAAGTGGAACACCATCTTCGACGGAAATGCACCAACCATCGAGCGCGTGAAGATACACCGCTTCGGCACCATATGGGGCGATGCCGTACGCATGACCGTGAACGAGGCTAAGGGAAATGTATCAATTGCCGAGTTTGAAGTGTTCAACGAGAAACGATAAGAAGTCCTGCTTATGTCATTTTGTCTTTAATTTCTCTATTAAATCCGCTAATATGTGCCACATTGTCATATTTCGAGGTATTGGAATATAGTTTGTGATACACTTAGCGAAAGTTATTAAAATAAACAGAAAAACCAAGAAAGGAGAAACACAATATGACATTCGACAAATTCACAATCAAAGCCCAAGAGGTTGTCCAGGAGGCTGTCAACACAGCACAGCGTCAGGGACAGCAGAGCATTGAGCCAGTACACCTGTTGAAGGGTGTGATGGTGAAGGCCAAAGACGTAGCCACATACATCTTCCAGAAGCTGGGTGTCAATGCGAACCAGATAGAAACCGTGGTTGACTCTGAAATCCAGCGTCTGCCGCGTGTGCAGGGTGGCCAACCCTATCTCTCTAACGATGCCAACAGCGTGCTCCAGCGCGCACAGGACTTCGCCACCAAAAACGGCGACGAGTTCACGAGCGTTGAGCCTATACTGCTCGCACTGCTTCAGGTCAACAGTACGGCAAGCCGCATCCTCAAGGACGCAGGCATGACCGAGGCTGAGACAGTGAAGGCAATACAGGAGCTTCGCCAGGGCCAGAAGGTGCAGTCGCAGTCGGGCGACGAGAACTACCAGAGTCTTGAGAAGTATGCCAAGAACCTTGTTGAGGAGGCCCGCCAGGGCAAGCTCGACCCGGTGATTGGTCGTGACGAGGAAATCCGCCGCGTGCTTCAGATTCTTTCGCGCCGTACAAAGAACAACCCTATATTGATAGGTGAGCCGGGTACCGGTAAGACAGCTATCGTTGAGGGTCTGGCTGAGCGTATAGTTCGCGGCGACGTGCCGGAGAACTTGAAGGACAAGCAGCTTTATTCGCTCGATATGGGTGCGCTTGTTGCAGGCGCCAAGTACAAAGGCGAGTTTGAGGAGCGCTTGAAGAGCGTTATTAAAGAGGTTACCAACTCCGACGGTCGCATCATCCTCTTCATCGATGAGATTCACACTCTCGTTGGTGCAGGTGGCGGTGAGGGCGCAATGGACGCAGCCAACATCTTGAAACCGGCTCTCGCCCGTGGCGAACTCAGAAGTATCGGTGCAACAACCCTCAACGAGTATCAAAAGTACTTCGAGAAGGACAAGGCTCTTGAGCGTCGTTTCCAGACCGTAATGGTTGACGAGCCTGACGAGCTTTCAGCAATATCAATCCTTCGTGGACTGAAGGAGCGCTACGAGAACCACCACAAGGTGCGTATACAGGATGATGCCTGCATCGCAGCCGTGAAACTCTCCGAGCGTTACATCTCCGACCGCTTCCTCCCGGATAAGGCCATCGACCTTATGGACGAGGCAGCAGCAAAGCTCCGTATGGAGCGCGACTCCGTGCCGGAGGAGCTTGACGAAATCACGCGTAAGCTCAAGCAGCTTGAGATTGAGCGCGAGGCCATCAAGCGCGAGAACGACACCGACAAGATTGCTCAGCTCGACAAGGAGATTGCCGAGTTGAAAGACCAGGAGAGTTCGTTCCGTGCTAAGTGGGAGAGCGAGAAGGCACTGGTGAACAAGATTCAGCAGGACAAGCAGCAGATAGAGCAGTTGAAGTTCGAGGCTGAGCGTGCCGAGCGCGAGGGCAACTACGAGCGCGTGGCTGAAATTCGCTACGGCAAGCTGAAGTCGCTCGACGACGACATCAAGTCAATCCAGAGTCAGCTCAAGTCTACCCAGGACGGCAACGCCATGATACGCGAGGAGGTTACAGCCGACGATATCGCCGAGGTTGTAAGCCGTTGGACCGGTATACCAGTCACACGTATGATGCAGAGCGAGCGCGAGAAGTTGCTTCATCTTGAGGAAGAGCTTCACAAGCGTGTCATCGGTCAGGACGAGGCAATACGTGCCGTGAGCGACGCCGTTCGCCGCTCGCGTGCCGGACTCCAGGATCCGAAGCGTCCTATCGCATCGTTCATCTTCCTCGGCACGACAGGTGTAGGCAAGACCGAGCTTGCAAAGGCTTTGGCTGAATACCTGTTCAACGACGAGACGATGATGACGCGTATCGACATGAGCGAGTACCAAGAGAAGTTCAGCGTTTCTCGTCTTATCGGTGCGCCTCCAGGATACGTCGGCTACGATGAGGGTGGCCAGTTGACTGAGGCTGTTCGCCGCAAACCATACTCTGTGGTGCTGTTCGACGAGATTGAGAAGGCTCATCCCGACGTGTTCAACATCCTCTTGCAGGTATTGGACGACGGTCGTCTGACCGACAACAAGGGTCGCACGGTCAACTTCAAGAACACCATCATCATCATGACCTCCAACCTCGGCAGCCAGTACATCCAGGGGCAGTTCGCCAACATCACGCCGGAGAACCGCGACCATGTGATAAGCGACACCAAGGAAAAGGTGATGGAGATGTTGAAGAAGACCATCCGCCCGGAGTTCCTCAACCGTATCGACGAGACCATCATGTTCTTGCCGCTCACGAAACCGGAGATTGCACAGGTAGTGACCTTGCAGATGAACGCCGTGAAGAAGATGCTCGAACCGCAGGGCTTTACCCTCAAGGTAACCCCGGCAGCCATCGACTTCCTTGCCGACGAGGGCTTCGACCCCGAGTTTGGCGCACGTCCAGTGAAGCGTGCCATCCAACGTTGCGTGCTCAACGACCTCTCGAAGAAGATTCTCTCCGACGAGGTAAAGCGCGACAAGCCAATCACTATCGACGCTGACAAGAACGGACTCGTGTTCCGCAACGACTAATAATCGGTACACATAAATACACATACACACAAAAAGACCGCAAGCAGTGCAAAAGCTGCTTGCGGTCTTTTTTTTGTGCTAAACTTTATGTGCTTATTGTGGGTCGGGCTGGACGCTCGACCTCATTAACGCTTTGTGACGGTGCAGTCGAGCTGGTTGCCCTCGCTGTCTACATTGTCAGCCTTCTTGGTGTTGCGGTAGACATCAGGCTCATGGTCGGTGAACTCAATGGTTGACTTGTTGAGCATACCAATAAGCTCGGAGCGTGATACAGACGGGTTGAAGTAGTTCCAAACCTCGAATGTAATGCCGTCGCCATACACGTTCTTGCAGAACTCAATCACGTCGGAGTTGATACCCTCAGACTCGATGTAGATGCCTTCGGGAGCAAACTTCACGTTGAGCGTCACCTTCTGTCCGTTGATAGTGCGCTCAATCTTTGTTGCCTCGTTGTTGTAGGTCATCTCAAGGTAGTGCTTCTCGACGATGTAAGTGTCGTCCTGGGCGCAATAGTACTGAGCCAGAACAGGGATGAACACCTTGAAGTTGACGGCAGCGCGTACATGAACAGAGAGTTTTGACGACTGCTCATCCTTGTGATCCTGTGCCGAGAGGTTCACCTCCACCTCGTTCTTCACCTCGGAAGGAGTTGTCGGGTCGGTAGGATTGGAAGGAGTTGTCGGGTTCGACGGTGTTGTCGGATCTGTAGGATTAGTCGGTGTTGTCGGATCTGTAGGATTAGTCGGTGTTGTCGGGTCAGTCGGTGTTGTCGGCTCCGTTGGAGTTGTTGGCTCCGACTTTTTGCCGCAAGCAGGTATAACCTTGATTACCCAGTCGTTGTAGCATCCGTCCGGCTGAACATCCTCGCCACTGTCCTTGTGGGTAGCGTAGTCGAGACAGAGGTAAGTGTTCTCCTCGCCGTTGTAGTTGATGGTGTAGAACTTGTAGTAGGCATAGGTGTTATTGCCCCATGACTCGTGGTAGCGTGCGCCGGTAATCTTGTGGTTGAGCACAAGAGCGCGTGGACCAGCCGAACCGTTGTAGTCGTTCAGGTGAGTCCAGTTGCCGTCTTGGTCGCAAATCTCAAGATAGTCCATGTGGTCGGAACCAACGATGTCGTGTTTTGCGTTGTTGTGGTCGACAGCCTGGTAGTGGGCGCGCGACTTGCCAACAAGCTGGATGAAGTAGTTGTAGTGGTCGAACTCTGTAGAGCCCTCGTTGGGATGCTCACGCAGGTAGTTCATCACAAACTCACGCTCCGCTGTGGAAACAGCCTCGCCGTTCTCAGTCTTCTTAGGAGCATACTCGCGGAACATGCAGTAAGCCGCGTGGCTTGACTTAAGCCAGTTCTCATCGGCATTCTCGAAGTCCTGGAGTTTCTGATACCAGTACTCATTCTCACCGATAGCAACATCATTAGACATGCAGCGTGCCTGTGGCGCACGAGCCACCTGCACCTCAACATTACTGTAGTCGGTTTCTGCGCCACCATTGTCTGTGCCGTTGATGTCGTCACTTGAGCAAGAACTCAAAGCGATGGCAGCAAAAGCCGAAAACACTAAGGATTTCTTTAAACTCATGGTTTTCATAATTTTGAATTATTGATTAAGTATTTTAATTAAGTAAAACATTAAGCATTTATTTTGCAAATTCATTGATTCTATTTATTTTGCAAAATTATAAAAAAATAAATAACGTTGGTATACCAATAATGATAAAATTTGATACTGAGCCTATTATTTTTGTTTTTTATATGTTTAATTTTCTGCCTTTGGACAAATCTTTGTATTTTTGCAAATCAAGAACATCATTCAACGACAAGAATTATGAATAATAGCGACAGCATAGTAATCATCCCGACATACAACGAGAAGGAGAACATCGAGAAAATCATACGTGCGGTGTTCGCCCTTGAGAAGCGTTTCAACATACTTGTGATTGACGACGGCAGTCCCGACGGCACAGCCAAGATTGTGCACCGCCTGATTGACAACGAGTTCCACAACCGCCTGTTCATCATTGAGCGCTCGGGCAAGTTAGGACTCGGCACGGCATACATCACGGGATTCAAGTGGGCGCTCGAACACCAGTATGACTACATCTTCGAGATGGACGCCGACTTCTCCCACGACCCCAACGACCTGCCGCGCCTCTACGCCGCCTGCCACGACGAGGGCTACGACGTAGCCATAGGTTCGCGCTACGTAAGTGGCGTGAACGTGGTGAACTGGCCTATCGGCCGCGTGCTGATGAGCTACTTCGCGTCGAAGTACGTGCGTCTGGTGACCGGCTTCAAGGTGCACGACACCACCGCCGGCTTCAAGTGTTACCGCCGCTGCGTGCTTGAGTCGATACCGCTCGACGAGGTGCGCTTCAAGGGCTACGCCTTCCAGATAGAGATGAAGTACACCGCCTACAAGATGGGCTACAAGATTAAAGAGGTGCCCGTGATATTCGTCAACCGCCGTGAGGGCGTGAGCAAGATGAACGGCGGCATCTTCGGCGAGGCATTCTTCGGAGTGATGCGTCTCAGATGGGACGGATGGTTCAGAAAGTACCCAGTGGCAAAACACTAACAGCATTTTATGGAAATCAACGAGATAAGCAAGATATATGCAGCCCTGCCACAGTGCGGGGCTTTTTTGAAAGCAATTGGCGACAAGTCGGTGAGGCATATTTTCCTAAAAGGAATGTATGCTTCATCGGCTTCTGTGTTTTTTGCTGCCGTGGCGGGCAAGGCGCATGACAGCCAAGCCAAGCGCGGCAAGCAGCCACCGCTCACCACTGTCTTCGTATTGCAGGACAACGACGAGGCGGGATACTTCTACCACGACCTGACGCAGATTCTCGGCACCGACTCGGTGCTCTTCTTCCCGTCGTCCTACCGCCGTGCCGTGAAGTACGGGCAGCGCGACGCCGCCAACGAGATTCTGCGCACCGAGGCGCTGAGCCGTCTTTCCTCTGCCGGAGGCGGCGACAACAAAGGCTCCGCCTACCTGTATGTCGTGACGTGCCCCGAGGCGCTGAGCGAGCTTGTGGTGTCGAAGCGGCGGCTCGACGAGCGCACGGTAAACATCGCCGTGGGCGACATCGTGAACCTGGCAGACCTTGGCAGAAAACTGCGCGAGCTTGGATTTGAGGAAGTCGACTACGTGTATGAGCCGGGGCAGTTTGCCATGCGCGGCAGCATTGTCGACGTGTATTCCTACTCATCGGAACTGCCGTTCCGCATCGACTTCTTCGGCGACGAGGTTGACACCATACGCACATTCGAGGTGGCAGACCAGTTGTCGAAGGACGCTAAGGACAGCATACAGATTGTGCCAGAGCTGGCACAGCTCACCGAGGAGAAGCAGCCGTTCACCGCCCTGCTGCCCGCCGACGCCCTTCTTGCCATGAAAGACCGCCTCTACGTGTGCTCCACCATTGAGCAAATCTACAACGACGGCTTCTCTCAGCAAGCCATGGCCGAGCGCATGGAGGGCGCCACGGAGGTGGAGCAGCAACAGATAATGCGCGACATGCGCAAGGAGAACAACCTCGTGAGCGGCACGCGCTTCAAGGAGGAGATATGCAAGTTCCGCCTCGTGGAGTTCGGCGCGCAGCCGTCGGGCACACCGCAGACCACCATAGCCTTCAACATATCGCCGCAGCCATTGTTCCACAAGAACTTCGAGTTGCTGGCACAGTCGCTTGAGGACTACCTGCTGAAGGGCTACCGCCTGTATATCCTCGCCGACAGCGAGAAGCAGACCCAGCGCCTGAAGGAGATATTCGAGAGCGACGAACTGAAGGCAATGCGCAACCTCCACCAGCAGAAGTCGCCCAACTCGGAAGCCCTCTCCGTTGCAGACGACCTTACGTTCACCCCCGTCGACCACACCCTGCATGAGGGATTTGCCGACAACGACCTGCGCCTGTGCTTCTTCACCGACCACCAGATATTCGACCGCTTCCACAAGTACAACCTAAAGTCCGACAAGGCACGCACCGGAAAGATGGCGCTCACGATGAAGGAGCTGCAGGAGATGGAGCCGGGCGACTTCATCGTGCACGTGGACTTCGGCATAGGCAAGTTCGGCGGACTCGTGCGCGTGCCCGTTGGCGACAGCTACCAGGAGGCGATACGCATCTACTACCAGCGTGGCGACATCGTCGACGTCAGCATACACTCGCTCTACAAGATATCCAAGTACCGCCGCTCCGACACCGGCGAGCCGCCACGCCTGAGCACTCTCGGCACCGGAGCATGGGACCGCTTGAAGGAGCGCACCAAGAAGCGCATCAAGGACATCGCCCGCGACCTTATAAAGCTCTACGCCAAGCGTCGCCACGAAAAGGGATTCCAGTATTCCGCCGACTCCTTCATGCAGCATGAGCTGGAGGCGTCGTTCCTATACGAGGACACGCCCGACCAGTCGAAAGCCACGCAGGACGTGAAAGCCGACATGGAGTCGGTGCGCCCGATGGACCGCCTGGTGTGCGGCGACGTGGGATTCGGCAAGACCGAGGTGGCGATACGCGCGGCGTTCAAGGCTGCCGCCGACGGCAAGCAGGTGGCGGTGCTCGTGCCTACCACGGTGCTCGCCTTCCAGCACTACAAGACGTTCTGCGCCCGACTGAAGGACATGCCCGTGCGCGTTGACTACCTCTCTCGCGCGCGCTCAGCCAAGCAGACCCGCGAGGTGCTTGCCGACCTGAAGGAGGGCAAGATTGACATTCTCATCGGCACGCACAAGCTCATCGGCAAGTCGGTGGTGTGGCACGACCTCGGACTGCTCATCATCGACGAGGAACAGAAGTTCGGCGTGGCGACGAAGGAGAAGCTGCGCAAGCTGAAGACCAATGTCGACACGCTCACGATGTCTGCCACGCCCATCCCGCGCACCCTGCAGTTCTCGCTCATGGGAGCGCGCGACATGAGCATCATACGCACGCCGCCACCAAACCGATACCCTGTGCAGACGGAGCTTGGAGTCTACGGTCACGAGATTATAGCCGACGCCATCAACTTCGAGATGTCGCGCAACGGACAGGTCTACTTCGTCAACGACCGCATAAGCAACCTGCCCGAGATTGCCGCCCTCATACACAAGTACGTGCCCGACGCGCGCGTGGCTATCGGACACGGACAGATGAACCCCGAGGAACTGGAGAAGATTCTCATCGGATTCATGAACTACGACTACGACGTGCTGCTCTCGACATCAATCGTCGAGAACGGCATCGACATAAGCAACGCCAACACCATCATCATCAACGACGCCCACCGCTTCGGACTCTCCGACCTCCACCAGATGCGTGGTCGTGTGGGACGCTCCAACCGCAAGGCGTTCTGCTACCTGCTCGCGCCACCTAAGTCGGTGCTCACGCCCGAGGCGCGCCGACGCCTGGAGGCACTGGAGAACTTCTCCGAGCTGGGCAGCGGATTCAACCTTGCCATGCAGGATCTTGACATTCGTGGTGCGGGCAACCTGCTCGGTGCCGAGCAGAGCGGATTTATGGAAGACTTGGGATATGAGACATACCAGAAGATTCTCAGCCAGGCTGTCACGGAGCTGAAGAACGACGAGTTCCAGGACATCTACGCCGACGAGATAGCGCAGGGCAAGGAGATTTCGGGCGATGAGTTTGTCGAGGACTGCGCCGTGGAGAGCGACCTTGAGATGTACTTCCCCGAGACCTATGTGCCGGGCTCGTCGGAGCGTATGCTGCTCTACCGTGAGCTCGACAACATCGAGGACGACCAGCAGCTCGACAACTACCGCCAGCGGCTTGAGGACCGCTTCGGCAAGATGCCCCACGAGGGTGAGGAACTGTTGCAGGTGGTGCCGCTCCGCAGGCTCGGCAAGCGGCTCGGCTGCGAGAAGATCATCCTCAAGCAGGGACGTATGCAGATGCAGTTTGTCAGCAACCCCGACTCCGCCTACTACAAGAGCCAGGCTTTCGGACGCGCCCTCAACTACATCGGCGCGCACACCCGCCGCTGCAACCTCAAGGAGGTTAACGGCAAGCGCTCAATGGTGGTCACGGGCATTCCGACCGTGGGCGACGCCGTGGAGGTGCTGAAGGAGATAAACGCGGGCTGAACCGTGGCAGCAACAATTTAGAATTTATAGAACGGCACGACTCTTATCGTCGTGCCGTTTTTTTCTATAGTCCGCTCCTCGGAGTTTGTCACAATGACGAGATTGTCGCATTTTAGCTCGCCGGCACACTCAATGAGACTGGTCACCTCACGCAGCTCTGTTTTGGGCATTGTCCACAACATAAATCTTGCGTGGGGCCTTCTTCATGAGTTTCAATTTGTTGTTGTAGCGTGACAGGTAGAAGAACAAATACGGCTCATGCAGATAATCCATGAATTTACGGGTCGTTGTCACACTCGACATTCCAAGCTCTTCTGTAAGGTCGTTGGCTGACAGTGGATTGCAGAAATTGGACAGCAAGTATATCGCAAGGTTGTTCAGGTCGGTTATATTACGGATGTTATGTCGTATTTGCTCTTGCGGATAAGGTAAGGGCGAGCCAGCAGTTCATCACGCTCCTTGCGCTGATTTAGAACTATTGTATTCATAGATGTCGATATCACCATACATAATAATTTATTGTCAATACAAAATTACTTCTTTTTATTCACTAATTTGCATCCTATTGGATAAAATTGGTTGTTTTTATCCAATAGGATGCAAATTAGTGGATAAAAGCTGAAAATATGAAGTCTTGGAATTTGTGTTGTCAAATATAATGTTGTAACTTTGCCCCCTCAAAAACGCCCCTAACGTTTTTTTTAATTTAATTCAATAATTTTTTATGCAAAGACAAAGATTCAAGGCTTGTCCGGAGGCTCTGCACTTCAAGCATTTCACGCGCCGCAGCTACGCATTGTTCAGCTGCATAGGCCGCGAGGTGCTCATCTGCACGCTCAGCGTAGCCACCCTGACCTACGCCAAGGCCGACGGCATCAGCACGAAGCCAGCCACAGCGACAGCCCTGACCGACTCTTTGGGACACGAGGAAGTGAAGCTCGACGAGGTGACCGTCACCGGGTCGCGCGCACCACTGACCGCCCTGCAGTCGGCAAAAATCGTGTCTGTCATCTCGCGCGACGACATTCAGCGTGCGGAGGCAGCGAGTGTCAACGACCTATTGAAGTTAGCCACGGGCGTGGATGTCCGTCAGCGCGGTGGCTTTGGTGTACAGACGGACATAAGCATCAACGGCGGCACGTTCGACCAGATCACCATTCTATTGAATGGCGTCAACATCTCAAGTCCACAGACTGGCCACAACGCAGCCGACTTCCCTGTTTCTCTTTCCGACATTGAGCGCGTCGAGGTTCTCGAAGGCGGCTCGGCACGCGTGTTCGGCTCGTCGGCGTTCAACGGGGCGATAAACATCGTCACCCGCACCGACCGCGACAGCAATGTCAGGCTGTCGGCTGAGGGCGGCTCGTTCGGCACGTTCGGGGGCGACGCGTGTGTCAACCTCCGCACGGGCAGCGTCAGCCAGAAGCTCAGCCTTGGCTACACCCAGAGCGACGGCGGCACCGACAACAGCGACTTCAAGCGCCGCCGGGCCTACTACATGGGCGGCTACTCTTCACGCTATGCCGACATCACGTGGCAGGGCGGAGTGTCGTCGCAGGACTATGGCGCGTCGACATTCTACAGCGCCAAATTCAACAACCAGTGGGAGGCCACGCGCCGCATCATCACGTCCGCGCAGGCCGACGTGAAACCGCTCGGCGACGAGCGCCTCGTCATCACCCCGCAGCTCTACTGGCACCGCGACGTCGACCACTACCAGCTCACGCGCGGCAAGGAGGGTGCCAAGAACGGCGAGAACTACCACCGCACCGATGTCTACGGAGCGTCCGTCAACGCCCACGCCACATGGCTCCTTGGCAAGACAGCCATTGGCTTCGACCTGCGCAAGGAGCACATCATGAGCACAGCCTACGGCGAACTGCTGCCCGAGGCGGAATGGGGCACCATCCACGGCACCGACCGCCGCTACGACCACCGCGGCGACCGCACCAACACGAGCCTCTTCCTTGAGCACAACATCATCATCGGCGGCTTCACGCTGTCTGCCGGTGTGCTTGCCAACCGCAACACAGGACTCGACGGCGACTTCCGTTTCTATCCCGGCATCGACCTCTCCTACCGTCCCAACGACACATGGAAGTTCTACGCCTCGTGGAACAAGGCACTGCGCGTGCCTACCTACACCGACCTCTACACAAGCAACTCCGTGCAGCAGGGCGACCTGTCGCTGCGCCCCGAGAAGAACTCGACGTTCAAGATTGGCACGCGCTTCCGCCGGCGCGGCATCGAGGCTGTCGTGAGCGGATTTTATTCCAAGGGCACCGACATCATCGACTGGGTTTACCTGACCGAGGAGCGCGGCAAATACCACGCCCTCAACATCGGCAAGCTCGACAACATGGGATGCTCCGCCGACCTTACGCTCAACGTCACGGAGCTGCTGCCCGGCTCCTTCATCACGCGCATAAAAGCCGGCTATGCCTACATCCACCAGAAGCACGACACCGACCGCCCCGTCTACGGTTCGCTCTACGCCCTGGAATACCTCCGCCACAAGGCGACGTTCCAGCTCGACCACCGCATCTGGAACCGTCTGACGGCAGCCTGGGCAGTTCGCTGGCAGGAGCGCATGAACAACTATTCGCCATACACCAAGGTCGACCTGAAGCTCCAGTGGACCGCCCCCACATATAATATATATGTAAAGGTCGACAACCTGACCGCCCACCGCTACTACGACCTCGGCGGCGTGAAGCAACCAGGGCTGTGGGTCATGGCAGGCGCGAGCGTCAAGCTCGGGCTATAGGAATTTTGCTTTAGAAACATAAGGAAATTGCCTTTAAACGCATAAGAAATTTGCTTAAAAAGGCATAAAAATTTTACAAGGAGATTACCGAAATTTTGTTACGCTACTACAAGACTTTGGTAATCACATTACGGAATAATTGTAACAGCTTTACAAAGCAACGGTAATGCCGTTACAATTATTCCGTAACATAACAAAGCATTGTCAAAGAATTTTGAATTATTTTCTTTACCTTTGCCAACTCAAAAGATATTACTAACAACTAAATCATTACAAATGGCATTTTCAGATTCAAAGCCACATTACGCGCTGCTCGACGGACTGCGTGGTGTCGCCGCACTGCTCGTGGTGTGGTATCATGTGTTCGAGGGCTACCAGTTCGCGGGCAACAAACCCATCATCGACTTCATCAACCATGGCTATCTGGCGGTTGACTTCTTCTTCATACTCTCCGGTTTCGTCATCGGCTACGCCTACGACGACCGCTGGGGCAAGTCGCTCACGCTCGGCGGCTTCTTCAAGCGCCGCCTCGTGCGCCTGCACCCGATGGTGGTGATGGGCGGATTGATAGGTGCCGTGTCGTTCTTCTGCACGGGCATGGAGCGTTGGGACGGCACCCACTCAACCATTGCGCTGACGCTGCTCGCCATGCTGTGCGGATGGCTCATGATTCCGGCAGTGCCGGGTATGCCGCGCGAGGTGCGCGGCAACGGCGAGATGTTTCCGCTGAACGGCCCGTGCTGGTCGCTCTTCTTCGAGTATATAGGCAACATCGTGTATGCCTTCATCCTGCGCCGCCTGCCTACAAAGGTGCTCGCGGTGGTGTCGGCGGCGCTGTGCTGCGCGCTGGCGTGGTTTGCCGTGACCAACCAGTCGGGCTACGGCTCAATAGGCGTGGGATGGACCATCGACGATGTGAATGTGCTGGGCGGTTCGCTGCGGATGCTCTGCCCCTTCACGCTCGGCATACTGCTCTCGCGCGTGTTCAAGCCGATGAAGCAGGCGCGCGGCGCGTTCTGGATATGCGCCGTGGTGCTATTGGTGCTCTTCCACGTGCCGTTCATAGAGGGCGGTGAGCCGTGGAGCTGGAACGGAGTGTTCGAGGCAGTGTGCATCATTGGCGTGTTCCCAGTGCTCGTGTGGCTCGCCGCTTCGGGCAAGACCACCGACGCCATGTCAACGCGCATCTGCAAGTTCCTTGGCGACATATCGTTCCCGCTCTACATCGTGCACTATCCGCTGATGTACGCCTTCTACCTGTGGCTCATCAAGACCAAGCAGTTCACCTTCCAGGAGACGTGGCACGTGGCGTTGGCCGTCGTAGCCTGCAGCATCGTGCTTGCATGGCTGTGTCTCAAGCTCTACGACGAGCCTGTGCGCCGATGGCTGAAAGATAAAGTCCTGCGAAAGTCAGCAAGCCGTTAATCATGAGCAGCTCGTAGCCGAACTTGTAGCCCCAGCATTGCTGCGCCATGGTGTCGAGCGCGAAGCACAGAAGGGGCGACGCCACGGCGATGCAGGGCACAAGGCGGTCGTCGGGTCTCAGACGGGTGAACAGCCCGAAGGCGAAGAGTCCGAGCAGCGGCCCGTAGGTGTAGGAGCACAGAATGTATATGGCGTCGATGACGCTCGTGGAGTTGAGCATCCTGAAGAGCAGAATGAACAGCACGAACACCACGGCAATGCCCACATGGGCACGCCGGCGCAAGCGCTCGTCGCCCTCACGCCCGCATATGTCGACACAGTAGCTCGTGGTCAAGGCGGTCAGCGCCGAGTCGGCGCTTGAGAACGACGCCGCCACGATGCCTATCGTGAACAGCACCACCACCGCCTCGCCCAGCCGCCCCGTGGCGGCAAACATGGGCAGCAGCTCGTCACCGCTTGCCGGCAGGGCGAGTCCCTCCTTGCGCGCAAGCTGCATGAGCAGCACGCCGAGGGCCATGAACAGCAGGTTGGCGGGCACGAAGGCGAAACCATACGTACACACATCTTTCTGAGCCTCACGTAGCGAACGGCACGTGAGGTTTTTTTGCATCATGTCCTGGTCGAGTCCGGTCATGACGATGGCGATGAAGGCTCCGCTGAGGAGCTGCTTCCAGAAGTTCTGCGTCGACACCCAGTCGTCCATGACGAACATGCGGCTGTGGGCGTCGGCGGCTATCGAACGCACGGCGTCGGGCACCGACATGCCAAGCTCCGTCATCACATTATATATAATGAGCAGCAGGGCGGCAAACATGCACGTGGTCTGGAACGAGTCGGTCCATACCAGCGTCTTTATGCCTCCGCGCCGCGTGTAGAGCCATATCAGCGCCACCATGCCCACTACGGTTAGGGGAAACGGCACGCCCACGGCATCGAGCACAAAGCGCTGAAGGATGATGCACACCACATAGAAGCGCACGGCGGCGCCGGTCATCTTCGATATGAGGAAGAACCACGCGCCTGTCTTGTAGGAGCGCGCGCCGAGCCGCTGCTTGAGGTAGGTGTAGATGGTGGTGAGGTTGAGGCGGTAGTAGACGGGCAGGAGCACGAAGGCTATGGCGAAGTAGCCGAGGATGAATCCGATGCACGTCTGGATGTAGGTCATGTCGGTGCGCATGGTCATGCCCGGCACGCTGACGAACGTTATGCCAGATATGGAGGCACCCACCATGCCGAACGCCACCATGTACCACGGCGAGCGGCGGTTGGCGCGGAAGAATGTGGCGTTGTTGGCTGTGCGGCGGGCTGTCAGTCGGCTGAACAGCATGAGCACGGCGAAATAAATGATAACTGTCAAGAGTATTACCATGAGCGATTTGTATTGTTGAATATTATGTTGTCTGTTTGAGCGACTGCAAAGTTACGGCTTTTTCAACTTTTTCTGCCCTGCCGTGCAACTTTCTTTCCACACGGCGCGTCAAACAATCAGAAACAATAAAAGAAAACAGTAACAACAAGCAAAAACATTGAAAGCAATGAAAAAGATACTCCTATCCATGGCATTGCTGCTCACACTCGGCAGCTCTGCACCAGTAAGCGCACAGCGCCACCGCCATACACCACGCACGGAAAGCGTGGCAAAGCAACAAGCCGACAAAGACAAGAAGCAGGCTACCGACAAAGCCGTTGACCCGAAATCAAAGGACGAGGGCATAGAGGCATATTCCGACACGTCAACCGTGGCAGACAACGATACGGCAGTCAACAATCCTCCATTCGACGCCTCCAGCATGAACGGCAACAACCGCTACGATTCATCTAACATTGACAACCCGTTCTCATGGTTCGCCGCCATGTCGACAAGTTTCGGAGGTGTGCTGATAGCCATATTCGTGCTGTTCGTCATTCTGCTCTTCCTCCTCATGCCGCTCATCGTCGTGCTGCTCATCATACGCTACTTCATACGCCGCCACAACGACCGTGTGCGCCTTGCCGAGAAAGCCATCGAGACCGGACAGCCACTCAGCGAGGAGGAGATGCCACTCAGCAAGAAGTCGCCCGACTACATGTGGCGCCGTGGCGTGCGCAACGTGTCGATAGGCGTGGGACTGATGATATTCTTATGGTTCCTCGGCGCCAATTCGCTCATGGGCGTCGGCGGACTGATTGCCGTGATGGGCGCGGGACAGATGTTCATGGTGAGATACAACTATGACAGCAAGTTTGGAAAGAAAAAGGAAGAATAATAAAAAGTAAACAAAGCATATCACTCCCCTCCACCATCGGGGAGGGGGAAGCCGCGCAGCGGCTGTGGGTAGGGCTTCTTTTTTAATATAATCATGAAGGAAAACGACGATCTCTCTCTTGTCTCTCAGGTGACTGCATTTCACAACCGCGCGGCTTTCGACCGCCTGGTTGTGAAATACCAGTCGCCTATACGACGGTTCTTCCTCCACCAGACATTGGGAGACGAACAGCTGAGCGACGACCTCGCGCAGGACACCTTCATAAAGGCTTATGTAAACATCGGCAAGTTTCGCGGTCAGGCGGCGTTCGCGACATGGCTCTACCGCATAGCCTACAACGTACTCTACGACCACCACCGACGGCAACACCCCACCGACGACATCGACTCTTCCGACGCCACACGGCGCAATGCCGAACACGGCGATGCCAACACGAAGCTTGATGTATACGATGCCCTCAGGCGACTCGGCGACAAGGAACGCACCTGCGTCACACTGCAACTGGTCGACGGCTACCCTATCGACAAGATTGCCGAAATAACTGGCATGGCAACGGGAACTGTGAAGTCGCACCTGTTCCGCGGAAAGGAAAAGCTGACCACATTCCTGAAAAACAACGGATATTAAAAGGGGGTGTCGAGAAAAAGGGGGTGTCGAGCTCCCGCTCGACACTTCGCCAAATATATAACAAATTAATATGTGTCGAGCAGGAGCTCGACACCTCCAAAGCTATAACAACTTAACGTGTGTCGAGCAGGAGCTCGACACCTCCAAAGGAAAGCCATATGGAAAAGAATTTTATAAGCAATAATGGGTCTGTCGACGAGGAGCTTTTAGGGAAGTTCTTCGCCGACAGTGCGCGTATGCACATAGCCGACAACGGATTCTCCATGCGCGTGATGCAACGGCTGCAAGAGGAAGTGCCCGAGCGACAGCGCATGATATACAACGCATGGACTACGGTTTGCGCCATAGCCTGCGTGGTGGCGTTCTTCATGAAAGGTGGCATAGGCTGGATAAAAAACCTGTTCATAGGAGCCTACAGCCATATCGTGGAGGCATTGCCAAAGGGCATGCCAAATATCGACTTCAACTCACTCATGCCACACGTCAACCTGTCGGGCACAACACTGCTCATGGTGGTGCTCACGGTTGTGGTGTTGGGGGGCGTGGCTGTGTGGGACGAAGCCCAAGAATAACTGGGATAGGGGGCGCAGCGTGGCCTTGTCGAAGTCGTAGAAGATGTTGTCGATGAGCACCGGGGCGGTGATTGACGCGAGCGGGAACTGAAGCACATACTC
>JBNMLZ010000032.1:0-23200 GCA_050875085.1 Prevotella sp.
AAAAATGACAAACCACAAACGGCCAATTTATCACATTGTTTGATAAAATAGTGCGCTGGCCGCTTCTAATCATTAACAATCACCAATAATAAACCATCTGCAGGAATTGCATTCGCACTAAACAGTTCCACAGAATGAAAAACTTTATTTATCATGGAAATAGAATATAAAGTAAAGAAAGAGCAAGGCGTTTCTCGCAAGAGAGTCATTGCATGGGGATGCTTCGCAAAGTGTTTTTATAATTGGGGTACTATTTCTAAAGGCAGCGCTGCTGCATAATGGCAAGTTTAACAAAGTGAGGGGTGGGCATAGATTGTATGCAAATCCCTCATTTTTATATAAGGGAAGCATGGAAAAAGAGGTAACGATCAGAAAGAAAATATCGGAAGATACAAAATTCGCATTGCCTGCAGAAATAAAGAAGGTGATGTACAAAGGAACGTTTTTGGTGATATCACCGGAAACTGCTAACTGGATTACACTTGAAAATGAGGAGCAATGGCAATTCTTCCAACTGTTGACTTTGTTTGATTTAGGAAATGCCCTTAAACATTTTAGTGGGGAATACCACAATGCACAGCACACTGTGACACAGATTGTTGCAAAACATTTCGATAATCAGATTGTCAGACCGAAGAACAACGGAGGAAGTATGCAAATGTATCTCACCAATGAATGCAATATGAGATGTCCTCATTGTTACATGTTTGCAGGATTAAAGAAAGAACATGAACTGTCCACAAAAGAGATTTTCGAGATAATAAGTATCTTCAAGAAACATGGAGGCAATACCATTGTTTTCTCAGGTGGAGAGATTGCGACAAGAAAAGATTTATACGAGATTCTACAATACTCCTATAGTTTGGGCATATCCAATGAGATTCTGACCAATGGCACATTGTGGAGTGAGGAATTAGTGCAAAAAGTAGCACCTTTGATAGCGCGTGTGCAAATCAGTATTGACGGATATGATGAGGATACAAACTCGCGCATAAGGGGCAAAGGAAACTTCTCGAAAGCCTTAAAGACTGTAGACATGTTTTATCACACCCATGTAGATACCGAAATATCCGTAACTCCCTACCTCGACAAGAACTTGACAGAAGACTACCAATACTACATAGACTTTGCACGTATGCTCAATCAGAAATACAGCAGAGCAAATTTTCTTGTGAAATTCACATTCGATGTACTCAACGGAAGAAACATATGTGTCAGCGAGAAACAAAAAAAGGATTATCAAGCCATTGTAACGCAGATATACAATGATCTGTATGGCGATTTCATAGACAAACCTTTCTTGGAATTTCATAAGCATGGTGGCATAGAGAATAATTGCGACTATGGAAATGTCGCCATCTCTGCTGATGGTGATGTATGTCTATGTCCGATTATTCCAGAGATGAAACCAGTGGGAAACATACGGGTTAATAGTTTTGACGAGTTACTTGATATAGCACAGAAAGCCCGATTGTTGTCAGACATAAACAATCTTTCTCCCTGCAAGGATTGTGAACTTAAATACATCTGTGGTGGCGAATGTAGAATAAAGCACTTCTCTGGGTTCAAAGATAATGACCTGTCACAGATAGCAACATCTAAAAGAGTCTGCTCACAAGAGCATAAGAATATGTTTTATGACATGATGTTGAGATTGAATGAGGATATGTATAGGTGAAAAAGATTGAGCATAATTAATTCAGAAATATTTTGTACAGTCAAATAGATTTACTAACTTTGAAGCCGATGGTTAAACACTTATACATAATAGCAGGGTGTAATGGGGCAGGTAAGACAACTGCTTCAAACACAATCCTTCCCAAGTCGCTACTTGTGAAGGAATTTGTCAATGCCGATGAGATAGCGAAAGGATTATCACCATTTAATCCTGAAGGCGTTGCCATAGAGGCAGGACGCTTGATGCTGAAGCGTATTGACGAGTTGTTGGCTTTGGGTGAATCATTCTCTATAGAAACAACACTTGCTACAAAGTCATACATAAATCTTGTAAAAAGAGCACACGATGAAGGATATATAGTACACGTGCTGTTCTTTTGGCTTGATAGTGTAGAACTGGCCAAGAAACGTGTCGCAGATAGGGTCGCAAGTGGAGGCCATAATATTCCTCCAGAAGTAATAAAGCGCCGGTATTTTGCTGGTGTCAGAAATCTATTCAATCTGTTTATGGATGAAGTAGATATTTGGGTGCTGTTCGACAACAGTAATAACGAGGGTGAGCGGATAGCATTTGGGGGAAGGAATATTCCATTGAAAGTAAAGAACAAAGAAAAATTTGATAAAATAAGAAGTCTATGAATGAATTAGAAATTGAGGATTTTCTGCAAAAGGTAGAAAGTGGCTTGCAGGAAGCTCAACATAATATGCTTGTTGAGAAAGCATTGCACAATCGTCCAGTAGTTGTCAGCGACGGAAATGGCAATGTGTTGGAGATTCCAGCAAGACAGATGTTGATGCAATAATAATATTGCACATGCACGAAAAAAAAACGGGACCGTCGCCTCATCCGGCGAGAGTCCCGTCCACGTATGGCTGCCTTTGGCTACGCCGATTGGCGGAGCCGAATGAAAAAGCAATTACTTTGATAGGAATTTGTCTATGTCGGCAGCAATTTTCTTTCCGCTTGCCATGGCGCGCACCACGAGCGATGCACCATTTGCGGCATCGCCCGCGACGAACACGTTATCGGTAAACTTCGGTTGCTCAGGGCGGAGGAATCCCATTGCCAGGAGCACCATCTCACACTTTATTATCTCTGGCTTGCCCACCGGCTCCATGAGCGGACGACCGCCCTCTGGGTTGGGTTTCCATGTTATCTCCTGCACGCGCACGCCGGTCAGCTTGCCGTTCTTGTCGCCAAGGAACTCAAGTGAGTTGATGTTCCAGCGGCGGATGCATCCCTCCTCGTGCGACGATGTCGTCTTGAGGGTGCGCGGCCAGTTAGGCCACGGGTTCTTCGGATCGTCCGGTCCGTCGACGGGGCGCGGCATAATCTCAATCTGCGTCACCGACTTGCAGCCCTGGCGGTGGGCAGTGCCGATGCAGTCAGAGCCTGTGTCACCACCACCGATAACGAGCACATCCTTGCCCTTGGCGTTGACCAGCTCGTCCTTCTTGAACTCCATGCCAGCCAAGACGCGGTTCTGCTGCGAGAGCATCTCAAGGGCGAAGTATACGCCCTTCAGCTCGCGTCCAGGAATTTTAAGGTCGCGCGCTGTCGGCGTGCCTGTAGACACCACGTAGGCATCGAAGCCCTCTGGCAGGTGCTCCACGTCGACAGGAGTGTTGTACTGGAACTTGATGCCCTCCTGCTCAAGCAACGCGATGCGGCGGTCGATGACAGCCTTGTTGAGCTTGAAGTTAGGAATGCCGAAGCGCAGCAAGCCGCCCGCGCTCTCATTCTTCTCCATCACCACTACCTCGTAGCCCATGTGGTTGAGGCGGTTGGCGGCGACGAGTCCGGCAGGACCCGCACCTACGACGCACACGCGCTTGCCGTTGCGCTCGGGATGCTCCACGCGCACATAGTCTTCCTGGAAGGCGTGCTCCGTGATGGCGCACTCGTCCTCGCGGTTGGTCGTTGGCTCATGCTCTACGAGATTGAGCACACACGCCTTCTCGCACAGAGCCGGACAGATGCGGCCCGTGAACTCCGGAAAGTCGTTGGTGGAGTTCAGCAGGCGGTAGGCCAGTTCCCAGTCGCCCTTGTAGAGAGCGTCGTTCCACTCGGGCGCCTTGTTGCCCAGCGGACATGCCCAGTGGCAGAATGGAACGCCACAGTCCATGCAGCGCGAAGCCTGCTGGCGGCGGTCGTTGCTGTTAAGTGTTTGTTCGACTTCACCAAAGTCGTGAATACGGTCGTGAATCGGGCGGTAGCCCGCTTCCTTGCGGTGTATAGTGAGGAATGCTTTAGGATTGCCCATGATTATATAATTAAAAGCCCCACCCCCAGCCGCTGTTGGCGGCTTTGCCCCTCCCCTTAGGGAGGGGAGTGAGATGTGACGTTGGGTTGTACTTTTTTATTTTAATATTGATGACTCCATAGTATAACTGCGTATAAAGAATATTGTATAAGTAATATATACAATGTTATTATAAGCAATATCTGCATAGTTGTTATTATAAGCAATATCTGCAGGGTTTAATTACAGCAAACAATGCATTTCACTCCCCGCCCTAAGGGGAGGGGAAGCCGCGCTTCGCGCGGCGGGGGAGGGGCTTTTTAATAGTCTCTCTGCATGTCTGCTATTTTCTGTTGCAATTTTCTTACCTGCTCTTCCTGGAGCACACGCTTGTACTCGATCGGGACAATCTGGATGAAGTCCTCGACGTAGCGGTTCCAGTCGTCGAGCATTGTGCGGGCGAGCTTTGAGCCGGTGTAGAGATAGTGCTGGCGGATAAGCTCGTGGAGTTCCTTGCGGTAGTTGCTGTCGTCGACAAGGTTTATCTCCACCATGTCCATGTTGCAGAAGTAGTCGAAGTTGTGGTTCTTGTCCCACACATAGGCCACGCCGCCTGACATACCGGCGGCGAAGTTGCGGCCCGTCTCGCCGAGCACTACCACGCGACCGCCAGTCATGTACTCGCAGCAGTGGTCGCCAGCGCCCTCTATGACGGCTGTGGCACCAGAGTTGCGCACGCCGAAGCGCTCGCCCACCTTACCGTTGATGTAAAGCTCACCGCTCGTTGCACCATACAATCCTGTGTTTCCGGCAATTATATTATCTTCAGCAGAGAAATTGCTGCGGATAGGCGGCAGTATGGAGATGCGTCCGCCGGACAGACCCTTGGCGAAGTAGTCGTTGGCCTCGCCCTCAAGCTTGAAGTCGACACCCTTTACGAGGAACGCGCCGAAGCTCTGACCTGCAGAGCCCTTGAACTTCACGTTGATAGTCTTGTCGGGCAGTCCAGCCTCGCCGTATTTCTTGGCAATCATGCCACTGAGCATTGTGCCCACGGCACGGTCGGTGTTCTTGATGGCGAAGTCGAGTGAAACCTCGTCCTGACGCTCGATGGCGTTCTGCGCTCCACGTATGAGATGCTGGTCGAGCACGTCGCCAAGCTCGTGGCGCTGCTGTGATGTATGATAGAGCGAGCAACCGTTAGGCTCCTTGAAGAGCAGGCGGCGGAAGTCAAGCAGAGCCGACTTCGGGTTCTTCTCGTCCTTCTTGGTGAGGATAAGCTCCGTGTGGCCCACAATCTCGTTGAGGCTGCGGAAGCCCATCTCAGCCAAGTACTCGCGCACTTCCTGTGCTACAAATGTAAAGTAGTTTACAAGATACTCAGCCTTTCCACGGAACAGTTTTCTGAGTTCCGGGTTCTGCGTTGCCACACCCATAGGACAGGTATTGAGGTTGCACTTGCGCATCATCACGCAACCGAGCACGATGAGCGCAGCCGTGCCGAAGCCGAATTCCTCGGCACCGAGCAATGCCATGAGCACAACGTCGCGGCCCGTCTTCAGCTGACCGTCGACCTGCAGCCTTACCTGACCGCGCAGACCATTCTTCACGAGTGTCTGCTGAGTCTCAGAGAGTCCGATTTCGGGCGAGATACCCGCAAAACGCATACTTGACGCAGGCGATGCACCAGTACCACCCTCGGCACCCGATATGACGATGAGGTCGGCCTTTGCCTTTGCCACACCGGCGGCGATTGTTCCAACGCCACTCTCAGCCACGAGTTTCACGCTGATGGCAGCCTTCGGGTTGACGTTTTTGAGGTCGAAGATGAGCTGTGCCAAGTCCTCGATGGAGTAGATGTCGTGGTGAGGTGGAGGCGAGATGAGCGAGATGCCTGGAATGGAGTGGCGGGTCTTGGCTATGACCTCGTTCACCTTGAATCCCGGAAGCTGGCCGCCCTCACCAGGCTTTGCGCCCTGGGCAACCTTAATTTGTATCTCTTCGGCATTGACGAGATATTCCGTCGTCACGCCGAAACGTCCCGAAGCCACCTGCTTGGTCTTGCTCGACAGCGACACGCCGTCTACAGTCTCGTGGAAACGTTCGCTGAGCTCGCCACCCTCACCAGTGTTGGAGCGTGCGCCGAGCTTGTTCATTGCGAGAGCCATGGCCTCGTGAGCCTCCTTTGAGAGTGCTCCGAACGACATGGCACCCGTCACGAAGTGCTTCACGATGTTTTCAACCGGCTCTACCTCGTCAACGTGTATCGGGTTCTTCTTGAAGTCGAAGAAGTCGCGGATGAATATCGGGTCTTCCTTCTCGTCAACGTATTTTGTGAATTCCTTGTATTTTGCGTAGTTGCCCGTGCGTGTGGCAAGCTGCAGGGTTGCGATGGTCTCCGGGTTCCATGCGTGGCGTATTCCGTCGCGGCGCCAGTGGAACTGTCCGAAGTTGGGCAGGAAGTCGAGGCGCTTCTTGTTCTTGAACGCCTTGTCGTGCATGTTGATGGCGTCGCGGGCTATGGTCTCCAAGCCAACACCGCCGATGGTGCTCACCTCGGTTCCGAAGTAAGCCTTCAGCAGAGCCTCCGACAGGCCGATGCTCTCGAATATCTTCGCGCCACGGTATGAGCGGATGGTTGATATGCCCATCTTTGCCATAATCTTCAGCAAGCCCTTCTTCACAGCCTTTATGTAGTTTGCCTCGGCAGTGGCGTAGTTCTCCTGAATCTTCTTGCGGTTCACGAGGTCGTCGAGAATTGCGTAGGTCATGTATGGGCAGATGGCTGACGCACCGTAGCCGAGCAGCAGTGCGGCGTGCATCACCTCGCGAATCTCGCCGCTCTCGACGATGAGGGCGGTCTGCACACGCTTGCCAACAGATATGAGATAGTGGTGAACGGCGCTCACGGCGAGCAGCGACGGAATGGCGGCATGTGTCTCGTCTACGTCGCGGTCGGTGAGTATGATGTAGTTGTAGCCGTCGTCGACGCTGCGCTCTGCCTCCTTGCACAATGAGTCGAGGGCCTCGCGCAGACCCTCCTCGCCCTTCGCGCACTCAAAGAGCATCGGCAGCTTCACTGTCTTGAAGCCCTTGTAGCGTATGTTGCAGAGAATGTCGAGCTGTGTGTTTGTAAGGATAGGGTGGGGCAGGCGCACCATCTTGCAGTTCGACTCGTCGGGCGACAGAATGCCCGAACCAACGCGGCCGATGTACTCGCTGAGCGACATTACCAGCGACTCGCGTATGGAGTCGATGGCAGGGTTGGTGACCTGCGCGAACTGCTGGCGGAAGTAGTTGAAGAACACCTGCGAGTGGCTGCTGAGCACAGCCAGCGGTGTGTCGTTGCCCATGGATGCCGTAGGCTCCTGTCCGTTGGTAGCCATCGGCACGATGGTTCCGTCAACATCCTCCTCGCCGAACCCGAACATGAGTTCCTTGCGAGTGAGGTCGCTGACAGAGTTGTCCACCTTGCGGCCAGAGTGAAGCTTCTCCAACTGTATGCGGTTGGTCGACAGCCACTCGCGGTAGGGGTGGGCGTGGGCGAGACGTTCCTTTATCTCGCCGTCGTAGTAGATTTTGCCCTCCTGCGTATCAATGAGGAGGATCTTGCCCGGCTGCAGACGTCCTTTCTCGGCAATCTCGGTCGGGTCGAAGTCCATGACGCCCACTTCGGACGCCACGACCATGGTGTCGTTCTTGGTAATTGTATATCGTGCCGGGCGCAGACCGTTGCGGTCGAGCATGCCTCCGGCGAAACGTCCGTCGCTGAAGAGCAGGGCGGCAGGGCCGTCCCACGGTTCCATGAGGATGGAGTGGTATTCGTAGAATGCCTTCAGGTCTTCGGGTATAGGGTTCTTGTCGTTGAAGCTCTCCGGCACCATCACAGCCATGGCGTGAGGCAGCGACAGACCGCTCATCACGAAGAACTCAAACACGTTGTCAAGGCTTGCCGAGTCCGACATGTTGGGCTGTATGATAGGCGAAATCTCGCGTATGTCGCCCAGTGCCTCGCTCGACAGCACCGACTCGCGCGCCTTGAACCATGAGCGGTTGCCGCGTATGGTGTTTATCTCGCCGTTGTGCGCCAAGAGGCGGAACGGCTGCGCGAGGCTCCATGTGGGGAACGTGTTGGTGGAGAAGCGCGAGTGTACGAGCGCCAGTCCTGAAGTGAAGTAATTGTTGGTGAGGTCGGGGTAGTACTGGCGCACCTGCATAGATGACAGCATACCCTTGTAAACGATGTTCTTACTTGACAGCGAGCAGATATAGAAGTCCTTGTCGTTGACGCGGTTCTCTATCTTCTTGCGTATAATGTATAATGTGCGCTCAAACGTGGCAACCTTGTCGTCGGTCACGCCCGTGATGAACACCTGCTTGATGGCAGGCTCCGTTGCTAGTGCCGACTCGCCGAGGCAGTCGGGATTGGTCGGTACGGAGCGGAGGTGCATCAGCGACAGACCCTCGCGCTCAATCTCCTCAATCATTACGGAGAGAATCTCCTGCTGTTTTTTCTCGTCTTTCGGCAGGAACACGAGTCCCGTGCCGTACTTTCCCTTCTCGGGCACCGGTATGCCTTGCAACAAGATGAACTCGTGCGGTATCTGGAGCATGATGCCAGCACCGTCGCCAGTCTTGTTGTCGGCGCCTTCGGCACCTCGGTGGCGCATGTTCTCAAGCACGCGCAGCGCATTGTCTACTAATTCGTGGCTCTTGTTACCATGAATGTTCACTACCATGCCCACACCGCACGCATCGTGCTCGTAGGCGGCATTGTAAAGTCCTGAAAATCTCTCGCCTGCCAACGCATGGCTGGCTTGATGGTCTTTTGTTCTACCCATCCTGCATTGCTTTTAATTAGTAAACTATTAAAATTCCTATCAAAGTGTTTGCAAATTTACGAAAATAGTTTCAAATAGTAATAATTAATGTTGCGGAATTTGTGTATTTTTTGATGTAAAGCAAGTGTTGGCTGTGATTTGTTGATAATTTTGTCTTAAAATGGGTCGTTTGTAATCATATTCTGACAAAACGGTTACGATTTGACAATTTTCCAAAACCAAAACTAAAAAATATGCTAAACAATGCGCTTTGTAAATTTGTTTCTATATTCATGGAAAAACATCGGTAAAAACTTGTTAAATTAGCGAATTTTATTTAAATTTGTGGTGAAAACGTGATAATATAGTGCTTTATTCAGCGTATAACATTGCATGTAATCACATATGAAGGCAGTATGTTCACGCTAAACGACGGTTTGAGCACGAATATTGAAAAATAATCACGCGCGAGCATTGTCAACACATGATGTAAAAACCCTAACACAAACAACTATGAATAAACTCCATTGTTTAATGATTTGCCTATTGGCAAGCGCAACGGGAGCACACTCCCAGACCGACCGTGCTGCGGCACAGTCGCAGCAACCAATTGTCTACCAACTGCGGCAGCAACCTGTCGGCATCGACAACTACCAGTCGGGCTTCTACTACTACAACGGCAAGAAGGCCTACACCATGCGCAGCTTCAACATGCTGTCCACCGGCGAGATAATGTCGCTCAAGGTGAACCCCGCGGGCTCGTCGTATGCCGTGCTCACGCGTGGCAAGAAGCAGAACTCCATTGCCGTCTACGACCTTTGGAAACCGAAGGAGCAGATAGCCAATGTCAAGACAAAGGACTTCAACCCCGTGGCGATATGCTATTCTGCCAACGCCAAGCTGCTCTACGCGGCAGGAGCCGATGCCACCGTCCACTCATTCAGCATCTACAAGTACAAGGATGGCGGCTCATTCAAGATAGCTGCCCCGGCGTCGCGCATGGCGGTCAGCTCCAACGGCTACTTCCTTGCCACGGTGGGCGGCTCGTCGGTCTACATATACAATATCGACGGCTTCAGTCATGAGCTGCGCTCCACGGTCAACGCCGCTGCCAAGGTGAGCGACGTGGCGTTCTCTGCCGACAGCAAGTGGCTTGCCGTGCTGTCTGACGACGGCAAGTGCAGCGTCTACGACACGCGCACCTTTGCCGCCACCTACTCCTTCGAGGCGCTTGGCTCTGCCCGTGCTTGCTTCTTCCATCCCGCCGGAAAGTATCTCGGTGTGGTGACGGGCGACAGCCGCGTGGCGCTGCTCAATCTCTACAACGCCAACGACCGCCAGTATGTCGACGCCACCGAGCCGGGCATCGACTACATCAACTTCTCCAAGGGCACCGACGGCGCTGTCTACCTTGTCTACAACACGCAGTCGAAGATTGTCTTCGCCCCCGTGCCGTTCCTCACGCCCAACCGCCGCGAGCTGCTCCGCAACGAGCTTAACGACCGCATGGAGGAGTGGGCGCGCCAGATGGACGGCGAGACGATGGAGGCCTACAACCTGCGTGTGAACGACGAGACGCGCGCCCGGCAGATGCAGATATTCCAGACTGAGATTGCCACCGAGATGGCTGCCGACCTGCTGAGCATGAACGAGGTGAAGATTGGCAACTACAACACCGACATGAACATGCTCGCCATCGAGTTCGACAAGATGCCCACCATCTACCTGGCTGTCGCTCCCGACCAGGTTGTGGACTTCGAGAACCCCGCCGACCTGCGCTTCTCCAACACCCAGTACTTCCTCAACGACAACGACGAGTTTGAGCTTGCCTACACCGAGGTGTTCAACACCAAGACGGGCAAGAGCTACGTGTTCGACAACCGTGAGCGCAAGTCGCTCGACTATCTTGAGTCGGGCGACAACTTCGTGCCGCTCGAACAGCTCAAGGCGTCGCGCATGGAGGAGCTGCGCCTTGAGGAACTGCGCAACAACATCATGAGCGAGGCGAAGGCAACCAACGTGATTACCGACCACACGAAGATTGACGTCAACACCAAGGTGGTGAGCACCACCGACGCCTCGGGAAAGAAGATTTCCAACTACGAGGTCAACATCTCCTACACCGTCGACGAGGACTACTCCGCCAAGGACGACTTCGCTCCAGGCCGCTTCCGCTGCAACGAGTCGGCGGCTGCCAAGGCTATGCTCGCCGTGGTGAAGCAGGCGCTTGAGGGCGACCTCGCCAAGTATGTGGCCGACGGCAAGCAGCTCAACATCCGCATCACCGGAATGGCGGATGCCATACCGTTCACCAAGGCGATTGCCTACGACGGATGCTATGGCGAGTACGACCGCGAACCGGTCTACCGCGACTCCGAGCTTGCCAGCATCACCGTCACGCGCGCCACGGGCATCGCCGACAACGACCAACTGGCGTTCATGCGCGCCATGGGCGTGAAGGACTACATGCAGAAGAATATTCCGTCGCTCGCGAAAATGCGCACCGAGTGGACGTCAAACACCGAAGTGTCGAAGGAGAAGGGTAGCCAGTACCGCCGCATCGGCGTGAAACTGACCTTCGTCGACGCCTTCTAAACGGAACGGCGGACTCCCGTCCGCCGCACTAATCCCCACCCGGAACGGCGGACTCCCGTCCGCCGCATCATTAGTATAGTGCCAGTGCTTGTGGCTCTGCGGCGGACAGGAGTCCGCCGTTCCGGCAAATAACCTTTTAAAACAAAATCCAGTATGAGTATTAAGTCAATTACATTGTTGGCAGCCTTGACGCTCTCCGCTCTCACGGCTTCCGCCCAAAACGAGTTGAATGGTCGCGTGACCGACAAGAAGGGCAACCCCATCGCGGGTGCCAAAGTAGAGAACTCCAAAACCAGTGAGCAGACAACCACCGACATGAACGGCCAGTTCTCCCTCCAGACCGCCCAGCCCGTGAAGCGCATCAACGTGGAGTACATGGGCTTGAAGCCAGTGTCGAAGAAGAAGGCGCGCCAGGACATGACCGTGAAGATGTCGAGCAACCTCGACAAGGGACATTTCTTCTTCGCGTTCCAGAATGCTTACACGGCGCATTACAACGCCTTTGGCATCATGACCGGATATGTGAAGAACTGGGGCGGATATGTTTCATATGTCGCAGACACCGATGAAGAGGAGTTCTACACCGTCACCGCAGGTGTAATGCACCGCTTGTGCGGCAAGTTGTTCGCTTATGGCGGTTTGGGTGTGAACACAAGTGAGAAAGTGGAGCGTTTCTAGGAGCAGGATCCCTATACCGGCGAATGGGAAAACGACTCTAAGATGTACAAACGTCATAAGCTCATGCTCGATGTCGGTGTTTTCTACCGTTGGAAGCGCATCAACTTGCACCTCGGCGGACAGGTCGGCACGTTCAACCTTTGGGGCGACAACTGGGGCGGCTTGAGTCCCAGCTCCTTGATCTTCGGCTTCGGCTTCAACATCTAAACTCCTCGGAACGGCGGACTCCCGTCCGCCGCATCAACTCCTCCCGGAACGGCGGACTCCCGTCCGCCGCATCAACCCCCTCCCGGAACGGCGGACTCCTGTCCGCCGCGCCATTAGTATAGTGGCTGGCTCTTGTGGCGCTGCGGCGGACAGGAGTCCGCCGTTCCGGTGAATAACATTAAAACAATTTCAGTATGAATATAAAGTCAATTACATTGGCGGCAGTCTTGGTGCTCCCGGCTCTCACAGCTTCCGCCCAAAACGAGTTGAAAGGTCGCGTGACCGACAAGAAGGGCAACCCCATCGCGGGAGCCAAGGTGGAGAACGCCAAGACCAGCGAGCAGACAACCACCGACATGAACGGCCAGTTCTCCCTCCAGACTGCCCAGCCCGTGAAGAGTATCAACGTGGAGTACATGGGCTTGAAGCCGGTTGAGAAGAAGAGGGCGCGCCAGGACATGACCATCCGCATGTCGGACGACATGCGCAAGAAAAAGTTCTTCATCGGACCGGAGATTTCGCTCACTGGCACCAACGGCGCCAAGCCAGCCTTCGGCGCCATGTTCGGCTTCGTGAAGAACTGGGGTGTCTACGGCAAGGCGGTGCTCAGCGGAACGCCGGTTGACGACGGCGGTGACGTGGACCTCATGAACGGTAAAGAGAAGGATTATTACACAGGCAAAATCCACGACAGCTTCATTTCGCTCACGGCTGGCCTTATGTTCCGTGTGTGGAACGACCTGTATGTGTATGGCGGTGCAGGAATGCAGCAGCGTGTCGTGGAATGGCAAAAATCCGACGATTTAAGCGGCTCCTATGACGAGTATGAGCCCGACAGCTACTACAAGTATGGCATCGAGTTTGGCGCCCTGATGATGTGGAAGCACTTCTATGCCACGGCAGGCACGCAGTTTGCCGTGGGCAACTTCGACAACGACCACACCAACTACCAGGGCGGCAAGACGTGGGTGCTGAACTTCGGCGTTGGCGTGAACTTCTAAGCTGTGTCCATTCATTATAATAAATTCAAAAACTGTAAGACATGAAAAGATTGCTATATACACTCGGCATGGCAGTGGGCATGGCTTTGACCATGGCAAGCTGCCAGTCGCTCACCGACCCCAACGATGTGGATTATGTGGTAAAGCCCGACACATTGGTAACTAAATACATAAAACGCCCGGCAATTGTAAGCTACACAGGCGACGAAGGCAAGGGACAGCGCACAAAGACCACCCGATTCTTCTACGACGCTCAGGGCAAGCTCATAATGAGCGTCTTCACCTATAGAAGCGACGATAATCCCGGCCGTGATTATGTGGATTCCGTGCGCTATACATGGGATGGACATGTCATTGCCAATACCGACAGAGTGCAGCATACCGTAAATTATGACGGTATGATAGAGGAAACCAAGCTCGTGAACGAAGGCTCATCCTGGAGTTATGGCTATATGGATAATGGCGGAACAAGGTATTTGGACCATTTTGTAAGGCGTGATGCTACCGGTTCGGAGACTGATTATGTGCATTATGAGTGGAAGGATGACTACATGTCGTCGCTTGATGGTGTGAATTATGGCCGCAACAATCATGATATTTACACCTACAGCTATTCCGATGGCTTCCAGGCCAACAACGGTTGGCTGCCAATATGGACAAAGTTCATGGAGGAAGTGGCTGGCGACGACGACATCTGCATAGCCTATCCTGAGATGTTCGGCTTGCTGACCAAGAAGTTGCCTAATGAAGAGGATTACAAGTACGAGTATAAAACGGAGGAATACATTGACAGTATAGGTGAGACGCAGACCATAACGACCACGGTGAATAGAGTCACGACATACACCTATGAGTTTGGTGTTGACGGATATGTGGAAGGCTGTTATGTGGAGGATACCGTGACGAAAACCAACGACTATAACTTCTGCGACCTCAACGGCGACGGCATCATCACCTCCGACGAGCGCAACTACCGTGAGACCAGCGAATACCGCTACAACGACCGCTACGCCATCACATGGGAGAGTATGCCGGCTCTCGTATGGCAGTAAATGATTAACCGGATGTTCCGTTAATTATTCCGTTAATTAATTCGTTAATGTTCCGTTAATAATCCCATAGACTATTTATATTTTGTAATTTTGCCGAGTCAAAACATAAATAGTCTATGGATATAATCAGGTTTATCAAGGATTGGACGCTGCCGGTGGCGATTGCCACCGGCATCATCGTCTATCTGTTTTTCGCCCTCATACCGGCGTTCGACGGCTTCGCGCGCGCTGCCGACCCGTTTTTTGCCCAGCTGCTGCCGGTGTTCATGTTTCTCGTGCTTTTCGTCACCTTCTGCAAGGTCGACTACCGCAAGCTGCGCCCCGTGGCATGGCACTGGTGGGTAGGCGTGTTCCAGGTGCTCACGGTGGCGGCGGTCATGGCGCTCATAATAGGCTTCAAGCTTACGGGCGACAGCCTCGTGCTTGCCGAGGCCGTGCTGACGTGCATCATCGGGCCGTGCGCCTCGGCAGCCGCTGTCGTCACGCAGAAGCTCGGCGGCAACCTTGAGGAGATGACCACCTACACCTTCCTCTCCAATTTCATCACCGCCCTGCTCATACCAGTCTGTTTCCCTATGATCGACAAGGCAGCCGACATGCACTTCCTTGCGGCGTTTGGCATGATATTGTATAAGGTGTTCACGGTGCTCGTCGTGCCGATGATACTCGCCTACATCGTGAAGCACCACATGAAGGCGTTCTGCCGCCGCGTGACGTCGGTGAAGGACCTCTCGTATTATCTCTGGGGCGGCTCACTGCTCATCGTCTCGGGCACCACAATGAAGAACATCCTCCATGCCCAGACGTCCATCGGCTTCCTGCTCGTCATTGCCGTGTGCTCGCTTGCGCTGTGCCTCTTCCAGTTCGGCTGCGGACGGCTGATAGGCGCGAGGTTCCGCCAGTCGGTGAACGCTGGCCAGGCACTGGGACAGAAGAACACGGCGTTTGCCATCTGGATAGCGTGCACGTATCTCTCGCCGCTGTCGTCGGTAGGCCCGGGCTGCTACATCCTCTGGCAGAACATAATAAACAGCTGGGAAATATGGGAGGCACAGAAGAAAAACAAATAATCCGCCAATCCGTAGCGGAGGTCTCCGGCCTCCGCAGCACCCAGTAATATAATAGTCTCAGATATTGATGGCTGCTGTTGGATGCAGCGGAGGCCGGAGACCTCCGCCACGGGTGGCTCGTCAGTTGCCGGTGAATTGCCCAATAGTTGTCCTGGCAAGCAATGTTTGTCATGCAAAAGGACAACTATTGTTGTCTTACTTCGACCGTTCAACGTGCTTACCCCGACCGAAGTGAGTGCTTACCCCGACCGAAGTAAGCGCTCATCCCGACCGAGGTAAGACAAGAAAAGGGGCTTGTTTGGATGACCAAACAAGCCCCTTTCATTGATTAAAGGATATAAGCCACAAGACACATGGCTCTAACTTCTTTAACTTCTCTGTATTCTTTAAATTCTGTAAGATTATTTCTTCTCAAACTTGAACGCAAGCGGCTCCGCCTTTGTTCCTGCCGGCACCTGCACCGTCACCTGGTCGCCCTTTACGGTGTACTTCACCGTCTTGCCAGTGTTGAGCAGCGTGAGCTTGCCCTTCGGACGGTTGACGGTCCATGTGATGGTCTGCGGCGCAGACTCGTTGTCGTCGATGGCGTAGATGGCATACAGGGTCTTGCCGTTCTTCGATGCGGTGAACCATGTCTTGCCGTCGTTGTAGTGCTGGGCGTTCACCGTATTATATATAGCCTCGCCGTTGCGGTTGAGCCATGCGCCGATGGTGGTAAGGATTTTCTGCACCTCGGGCTGTATCGTTCCCTCCGGGGTAGGGCCAACGCCCAACGCCAGGCAGCCGCCCTTGGCTACAATCTCGGAGAGTATGTCGATGACCTTGGTAGGCGACTTGAACTTCGCGCCCGGAATGTAGCCCCATGCGTGGCTCAGCGTGATGCAGCTCTCCCAAGGAATGTTGAGCTGGCGGGCAGGGATGCCCTGCTCAGGAGTCTGGTAGTTCTCGTTCTTGCCGCGGATGGTGCGGTCGACGCTGATGAGACCCGGGTTGCGCTTGCGCGCCTCCACGAGCAGCGAGTCGAGGCCAATCTGCTCGCCGGTGATCCAGCCGCCGTCGAGCCACAGGATGTCGAGCTTGCCGTAGTCGGTGGTAAGTTCGGAGAGCTGGTTCTGCGTGAACTTCACGTAGTTCCGCCACCAGTCGGGGTGCTGCTTGGGGTTGTAGTTGATGCCGCGGCGCGGTGTGGCGTAGTAGGGGTTCCAGAACCACTCAGAGTGCCAGTCGGGTTTTGAGAAGTAGCAGCCAATCATGAAGCCCTGCTTGCGGTAGGCGTCGAACACCTCCTTGGCAACGTTCTTGCGCGGGTTGTTGGCAAACGGCCCGTGGGCGATGGAGAAGTCGGTGTACTTGGAGTCGTACATGCAGAAGCCGTCGTGGTGCTTGGTGGTGAAGAGCATGTATTTCATGCCCGCCTTCTTCATCACGCTTGCCCACTCGTCGGGGTTGAATTTCACGGGGTTGAGCGAGTCCTTGTGGCTCCAGTACCACTGCTTGTCCTTCTCGTAGTCGGGGAAGTGCTCGCGGCGTATCCAGTCCTCCGAGCATATAGGCCACGACTCGCAGCAGCCAATCTGGCTGTAGAGACCCCAGTGCATGAGCACGCCGAACTTCTGGTCCTGCCAGGTCTTAAGCTTCTTGAGCACCTGCGGGTCCTCGGGCCACACATAGTCATTGACGTCGGATTGTTCGTGAACGAAACTCTGGTCGCTCTTGTCCTGTGCCTGGGCAGACAGCAGCGACGCGGCGAAGACGGCAGCGATGGCTGCCAGTTTGATTGTTTTCATATCGTTTGTTTTTTTGTAGGTTTTGGTTGCAGTTTAAGTCAAACAGTAATTTTCGACTACAAAATTACAATAAAATTTGTGAGTTCCCATATAAAATGCTATCTTTGTAACGCAAAAGGATAGCACACCATGCCCTCTGATACCATTTCTACAGCGATAACAGATAGCTACAGTGTGCCAGTCAATGCACAGAACAAATATTTATAAACCTAAACGAATAATAAAAAATGGCAGAAAACAACAACAACCAGCAGCCCCAGGGACTTCAGATTGAGCTGAAGCCGGAAATCGGAGTAGGCGTTTACGCTAACCTCGCTCTCATCACTCACTCTTCAAGCGACTTCATCCTCGACTTCACATGTATGCTTCCGGGTATGCAGCAGCCGCAGGTACGCAGCCGCGTCGTTATGGCTCCTGAGCACGCAAAGCGTCTTCTCATGGCTCTGAACGACAACATCCAGAAGTATGAGCAGCAGTTCGGCAAGATCAACTTGCCTGAGGCACAGCAGCCGCGCACAGCTACTCCGTTCGAGAAGCCGGCAGAGGCATAAGGAATCGAATTCCAAAAACAAAAGAGATAGGGCAGGCGAGTCGGACGACTTGTCTGCCCTATCTATTAATATAGGTGTACAATTAGTAAAAATACGTTAAAATGTCCTGTTTTTATCTAATTTAAGGGTACGCGGGCGATATTGTTTTCTTTATATTAGGTACTTTCAAAAAAAGTCCGTACCTTTGCACCCCGAA
Source organism: Prevotella sp. (assembly GCA_050875085.1). Classification (GTDB taxonomy): domain Bacteria; phylum Bacteroidota; class Bacteroidia; order Bacteroidales; family Bacteroidaceae; genus Prevotella. The sequence goes on from JBNMLZ010000032.1 coordinate 17,878, forward strand.
AACGGCTTGATATGGGCGGTTTTCTTGGATACGACAATTAAAAATAAAAATATATAAATTAAAAATTAGAATTATGCCTACAATTTCTCAATTGGTAAGAAAAGGCAGAAAGGTGCTCGTAGACAAGAGCAAGTCACCGGCTTTGGACTCATGCCCTCAGCGTCGTGGCGTTTGCGTTCGTGTTTACACAACCACACCTAAGAAGCCTAACTCGGCAATGCGTAAGGTTGCCCGTGTACGTCTGACAAACTCTAAGGAGGTTAACTCTTACATCCCGGGAGAAGGCCACAACCTTCAGGAGCACTCAATCGTGCTTGTTCGCGGTGGACGTGTGAAGGACCTTCCAGGTGTTCGTTACCACATCGTTCGCGGTACACTCGATACAGCAGGTGTTGCCAACCGTACACAGCGCCGTTCAAAGTATGGTGCAAAGCGTCCTAAGGCAAAGAAGTAATCAAAACGTAAAGTTTGATTGTCGGACGAAAAATTTTTAAAACGTTTTGCTGGAGAATTGTTAATAGACAGGTTGAGTAAATGCCCAGGAGAGGGCGTTGAAGAACAGTAAGAGACAACCCCACGCAGACAAATTTTTTCAAAACAACATGAGAAAAGCAAAACCAAAGAAGCGCGTGATCCTTCCGGATCCGAAATTCAACGACCAGAAGGTCTCAAAGTTTGTAAACCACTTGATGTATGACGGTAAGAAGAACACCTCATACGAAATCTTCTACAACGCACTTGACACAGTTCAGGAGAAGATGGCAAAGGAAGAGAAGTCGGCCCTCGAAATCTGGAAGCAGGCTCTCGACAACATCACTCCGCAGGTCGAGGTAAAGAGCCGCCGTATCGGTGGTGCCACTTTCCAGGTTCCGACAGAAATCCGTCCGGAGCGCAAGGAGAGCATCTCAATGAAGAACCTCATCGCCTTCGCACGCAAGCGTGGCGGCAAGAGCATGGCAGACAAGCTCGCTGCTGAGATTATGGACGCTTACAACAACCAGGGTGGTGCCTACAAGCGTAAGGAAGACATGCACCGCATGGCAGAGGCTAACCGCGCTTTCGCTCACTTCAGATTCTAATATAATAATAAGGTAAAAGGAAAAATGGCAAATCGCGATTTACATTTGACTCGTAACATCGGCATTATGGCCCACATCGATGCCGGTAAGACCACTACTTCTGAGCGTATCCTGTTCTACACAGGTAAGACTCACAAGATTGGTGAGGTTCACGACGGCGCTGCCACAATGGACTGGATGGCACAGGAGCAGGAGCGTGGTATCACTATCACATCCGCTGCTACAACTTGTAACTGGAACTATCTCGGCAAGTCATACAAGATCAACTTGATTGACACCCCGGGACACGTTGACTTCACCGCTGAGGTAGAGCGCTCACTGCGCGTTCTCGACGGAGCAGTTGCAACTTACTCTGCTGCCGACGGCGTTCAGCCACAGTCTGAGACAGTATGGCGTCAGGCCGACAAGTACAACGTTCCGCGTATCGGCTACGTTAACAAGATGGACCGCTCGGGTGCTGACTTCTTCGAGACAGTGCAGCAGATGAAGGACATCCTCGGTGCTAACCCTTGCCCTGTTCAGATTCCTATCGGAGCTGAGGAGAACTTCAAGGGTGTTGTAGACCTTATCAAGATGAAGGCTATCCTGTGGCACGACGAGACAATGGGTGCTGAGTACGAGGTTGACGACATTCCTGCCGAACTCGTTGACGAGGCTAACGAATGGCGCGAGAAGATGGTGGAGAACGCTGCCAACTTCGACGACGACCTCATGGAGAAGTACCTCGAAGGTCAGGAGATTCCTGAGGACCAGCTCATCGCAGCCATCCGCAAGGGTACAATCGCAATGGAGCTGACTCCTATGACTCTCGGTTCTTCATACAAGAACAAGGGTGTTCAGCCGCTCCTCGACTACGTTTGCGCATTCCTTCCTTCACCTCTCGATACCCAGGCTATCGTTGGTACCAACCCTGACACTGAGGAAGAGGAAGACCGCAAGCCTTCTGAGGACGAGCCAACAGCAGCTCTCGCATTCAAGATCGCTACCGACCCGTTCATGGGACGTCTGGTGTTCTTCCGCGTTTACTCAGGTAAGGTTGTTGCCGGTTCTTACGTATACAACCCGCGTTCACGCAAGAAGGAGCGCATCTCTCGTCTGTTCCAGATGAACTCAAACAAGGAGATTCCTATGGAGTCTATCGACGCTGGTGATATCGGCGCAGGTGTAGGTTTCAAGGATATCCGCACAGGTGATACTCTCTGCGACGAGGCACACCCGATCGTGCTCGAGTCAATGACATTCCCTGATACCGTTATCTCTATCGCAGTTGAGCCGAAGAGCCAGGCCGACATCGCCAAGCTCGACAACGGTCTCGCAAAGCTTGCTGAAGAGGACCCGACATTCACCGTTCGTACCGACGAGCAGAGTGGCCAGACCATCATCTCAGGTATGGGTGAGCTTCACTTGGACATCATCATCGACCGTCTGAAGCGTGAGTTCAAGGTTGAATGTAACCAGGGTAAGCCGCAGGTTAACTACAAGGAGGCCATCACAAAGCCTGTAACCCTCCGCGAGGTTTACAAGAAGCAGTCGGGTGGTCGTGGTAAGTTCGCCGACATCATCGTGACACTCGGCCCGAAGGACGAGGATTACAAGGAAGGCGACCTGCAGTTCATCAACGAGGTTAAGGGTGGTAACATTCCTAAGGAGTTCATCCCGTCAGTACAGAAGGGCTTCGAGAACGCCATGAAGAACGGTGTGCTCGGTGGCTATCCGATGACTGGCCTCAAGGTTGTCCTCACCGATGGTTCATTCCACCCGGTTGACTCTGACCAGTTGTCATTCGAGCTTGCTGCCCTCAACGCTTACAAGAACGGCTGCCCGAAGGCAGGTCCGGTTCTCATGGAGCCTATCATGAAGGTAGAGGTTGTTACTCCTGAGGAGAACATGGGTGACGTTATCGGTGACTTGAACAAGCGCCGTGGTCAGGTTGAAGGCATGGAAGAGGCTCGCTCTGGCGCACGTATCGTGAAGGCTATGGTGCCACTGTCAGAGATGTTCGGTTACGTAACCGCTCTCCGTACCATCACTTCAGGCCGTGCAACAAGCTCTATGGAGTACGACCACCATGCACCGCTGTCAAGCGCAATCGCCAAGGCAGTGCTTGAGGAAGTAAAGGGTCGCGCAGACCTCGTGTAATACAGACACGCAATTGCGTAGGGAGTCTTCCGTGGCTCCCGACAAAATAAAACCAAAGGGACATGGGGCGTCGCTTAGCGAATGACTCTTAAGCGACGTACCCCACCTCCTTTTTTCGGCTGTTCAGCACTCCAAGTTGAGAGAACATACATCACGCTGAGCGCGCCACATAGAAATTGCATTATAAACTTTAAATACAATTATGAGTCAGAAAATTCGTATCAAGCTGAAGAGCTACGACCACAAGCTCGTAGACAAGTCAGCTGAGAAGATCGTGAAGGCTGTAAAGGCTACAGGTGCTATCGTTAGCGGTCCTATCCCATTGCCTACACACAAGCGTATCTACACTGTAAACCGCAGTACTTTCGTTAACAAGAAATCTCGTGAGCAGTTCCAGCTCTCAGACTTCAAGCGTCTCATCGACATCTACAGCTCAACTGCAAAGACTGTTGACGCGCTCATGAAGCTCGAGTTGCCAAGCGGTGTGGAAGTAGAAATCAAAGTATAGTAACATTCATTTTTAATATTCATTTGAAATGCCAGGATTAATTGGAAGAAAAATCGGAATGACATCCGTTTTCAGTGCCGACGGTAAGAACGTACCGTGCACTGTTATCGAAGCTGGTCCATGTGTTGTAACACAGGTCAAGACCGTTGAAAAGGACGGTTACAAGGCAGTTCAGCTGGGCTATGGTGAGGCTAAGGAAAAGAACACCACAAAGCCTATGATGGGCACCTTCAAGAAGGCAGGTACAACACCTAAGAAGCACTTGGCCGAGTTCAAATTCGACGAGGAGTACAACCTCGGTGACGTTATCACCGTAGACCTCTTCGCTGATACAGAATACGTTGACATTGTAGGCACCTCAAAGGGAAAAGGTTTCCAGGGTGTTGTTAAGCGTCATGGATTCGGTGGTGTAGGTCAGAGCACTCACGGTCAGGACGACCGCGCACGCAAGCCGGGTTCTATCGGTGCTTGTTCTTACCCAGCAAAGGTGTTCAAGGGAATGCGCATGGGCGGCCAGATGGGCGGCGACCGCGTCACAACCCAGAATCTCAAAGTGTTAAAGGTCATCTCCGACAAGAACCTCCTCATCGTTAAGGGTTCTGTAGCCGGATGCAATGGTTCAACCGTATTAATCAAGAAATAATGGAAGTTAGCGTATTAAATATCAACGGTCAGGAGACCGGAAGAAAAGTTCAGTTGAACGACGCCATCTTCGGAATCGAGCCTAACGACCACGTTCTCTACCTCGACGTTAAGCAGTACCTCGCCAACCAGCGCCAGGGTACAGCCAAGTCTAAGGAGCGCAGCGAGGTTCGCGGTTCTACCCGTAAGCTTGGTCGCCAGAAGGGCGGCGGCGGTGCTCGCCGTGGTGATATCAACTCACCGGTGCTCGTAGGTGGTGGTCGCGTATTCGGTCCGAAGCCACGCAACTATAGCTTCAAGCTTAACAAGAAGGTGAAGGCTCTCGCTCGTAAGTCAGCTCTGTCTTACAAGGCTCAGGAGGCTGCTATCGTAGTAGTAGAAGACTTCGCAATGGAGGCTCCAAAGACTAAAGATTTCGTAAACATTACTAAAAATCTTAAAGTTGAGGGCAAAAAGCTCCTGCTTCTTTTGCCAGAAGTAAATAAAAACGTATATTTGTCAACCCGTAACCTGCAGCGTGCTGAGGTTATGACCGCAACAGCTCTCAACGCCTACAAGGTGCTGAACTCTGATGTGCTCGTAATCACAGAGAACTCGCTCAAGGCTATCGACTCAATCTTAACAAAATAATAGGAGGCAACAGACATGACATTCATCGTAAAACCGTTGGTGACCGAGAAGATGACCAAGCTCACAGACAAGTCTTCTGTAGCCAAGACATACAAGGTTAAGGGTCAGGAGCGCACAAAGAAGGCTGAGACAAAGTATGGCTTCATCGTGCTTCCCGAGGCTAACAAGCTTGAGATTAAGAAGGAGATCGAGACACGCTACAACGTTACTGTACTCGACGTGAATACTATGGTATATGCTGGCAAGCGCCAGAGCCGTTACACACGCAAGGGTCTCGTTCGTGGACAGAAGAACTCGTTCAAGAAAGCTATCGTTACTCTGAAAG
>JBNMLZ010000033.1:0-23101 GCA_050875085.1 Prevotella sp.
CCTGTCCGCCGCAGCCATAACTACCGGAACGGCGGACTCCCGTCCGCAGCAGCCACTACAAGCGGATCGGCGGGCTCCCGTCCGCCGCAGCCACAACAAACGGACCGGCGGACTCCCGTCCGCCGCGCCACCAGACAATGCCAATAGCGCGGCGGACAGGAGTCCGCCGTTCCGAAAAAAGGCCGGCAAAAGCCGACCTTTTTTTTTATTTTTATTCCTGCGGCAACATCATCACAGTGATGTGGTTGCCAGCCTTGTTGAATTCCTTCATAAAGTTGCACACGTTCTGCGGAGTGAGAGCCTCAACAGCATTCACGTAGTCAGTGTAGCCATCATATCCGAAGAGCACGTTGTCCTCAATCACGTTAGCCCAGTAGCCATTGGTCTTCACCTGGTCGCCGTTCTGCTTGAGGAGGAACTCCTTGCACTTGGCGAACTTGGCCGGGTCGCAAGAAGTCTCAAGGTTCTTCAGCTCATCGTTCATGATCTTCACAGCCACGTCCTTCTTCTCAGGCTTCATCGGGCAGTAAGCCACAATCTGGAATGTGCGGTAGTTGTCCTCGCTCAGCATTGACGAGCCCTGTGCGACTACAGAGTAAGCAGCACTCTCCTTCTCGCGGATCTTGTCGAGATACTCCATTGAGAGAATCTGTCCGGCAACGTCGGCACAGAGAGCGTTCTTCAATGTGAAAGGCAGAGTCTCGTTGTGGAGGAACATGTAGGCAGTGGCCTTCGGAGTCTCCTGCTTGCGCTGGAAGATGTTCTCAACAATACCGTTCACCGGGTTCAGCTCGCGCTTGCTCTTCTCTATCTTGCCCTTTGCAGGCAAAGCGCCAAGATACTGGCAGATGAGCGGACGGATGGTAGCCTCGTCGTAGTTGCCGACGATGAAGAATGTCCAAGCCTTGGCATTGGCGGTGCGCTCCTTAGCCATCTGGAGTATGCGGTCGTAGCTGACATCCTTGAGGAGCTCGGCAGTCATAGGCTTTGAGCGCCAGTTGTGGCCATAGATAGTGGCAGAGAGAGAGTCGCTCAATGCGACGTCGGGGTTGAGTGAGCGGTTCTTGAGCATCACCTCATACTGGCTCATGAGGTTGTCGAATGCCTTCTGGTCCTTGTTGATGTTGGTGAAGTAGAGGTAGACAAGCTGGAGCATTGTCTCCACGTCCTTCGGTGTTGAGCTGCCCGAAACGGTAGTGGAAATCTGTCCCAAGCCCAGGCGCGCGTTGGCAATCTTTCCGGCAAGAGCCTTCTGAAGCTCTGTGGCAGAGAATGAGCCGAGACCGCTCTCGTCGATAACGTCGTCGAACATCTGCACGTTGGCGAAGTCCTTGGTGCCATAGAGAGTGTTGCCGCCCTCGCCGCGTCCGGAGAGAATCACCTGGTCCTTCTTGAAGTCAGTCTTCTTGAGCACCACGGTAGCGCCGTTGGAAAGAGTGAGAGTAGTGTAGCCGAGCTTGTCGTTCTTCACTTCCTTCTTCACAGAGCCAGCCTTCGGCTTGTTGGCGATGAGCGGCTCGTCCTTCACGTTGTCCACGTAGGCAGTGATGTTCTCCGCGCGTGCGTCCTTGATGGCGCCGAGAAGCTGCTCCTTGGTAGGATAGACATTGCCCTCAGCCTCGTTGTTGAAGTCGACAATCACCATGTTGCTGTCGTTCTCAGGCACAAACTCCTTCATCATCTCGTTGATGGCCTCAACAGGGAGCATCTGCACGAGCTGCTTCATGACAGGATATGTGAACTCGATAGACGGCATCGGGTCGTTCTCAAGGAAGTTGTCGACGAGCGGACGGTAGAGAGAGCTGTTAGGACGCTTGTCCTTGTTGCTGTACTGCTTGTCGAGAGAGCTGAGGTAGTCTTCCTTGTAGCGTGCATACTCAGTGGCGGTGAAGCCGAACTTGGCGGCACGCAGAGCCTCAACATACACAGCCTTCAGGCTCTCGGCAGTCTTCGACATTTCCTTCGGTGAAGCGTCGAGCGAGAAAGCGTCCTTCGTCTTGGCGAAGATATACTGGTCGTCGCCGGCACTTGCAAACACGTAAGGGCAGTCGGCATCAAGTGCCTTCTCCTTCAGACGGTCGTTGAGCATGCTCATGCAGGCATTCTTGGCGTAGTTGTAGACAAGATAGTTCATGTCGCTCTTGAGCGAGTCGGGATAAACGTCGTGCTTGATCATGAGAGTCACGTCGTTGGTCTCCTGCTCCTTGTCCTTGTCGATGATTACGATAGGCTGGGCGTTGTCGGGCACCTGCTCGTCAACCACCGGAGCGGCGTTCTGCGGGTTCTTGAAAGCGCCGAAGAGCTTCTTTATCTCAGCCTCGGTGTGGTCGACATCCACGTTGCCGACAACCACGATGGCCTGGTTTGACGGGTGATACCACTTGTGGTAGTAGTCGGACAGCTCCTTGTACTTGAAGTTGTCGATAACCGACATCAAGCCGATAGGATAGCGCACGCCATACTTTGAGCCAGGGTAGAGAGCCGGCAGGTTGCGCTCGAACATGCGGCTTGAGGCACTGGTGCGCAGGCGCCACTCCTCGTGGATAACGCCGCGCTCCTCGTCGATTTCCTTCGGGTCGAGGGTCAGGTCGCCAGCCCAGTCGCTGAGGATGAGGAGGCAAGAGTCGAGGGCCGACTGGCGTGTTGTCGGCACGTTGGAGATGTTGTATACGGTCTGGTCGATGGATGTGTAGGCATTGAGGTCGCGTCCGAACTGCACGCCGATGCTCTCGCAGAAGCGAATCACATTGTTGCCGGGGAAGTGCTTGGTGCCGTTGAAGCACATGTGCTCAAGGAAGTGCGCCAATCCGCGCTGGCTCTCCTCCTCCTGGATTGCACCCACCTTCTGCGCGATGTAGAAGTCGGCACGGTTCTCCGGCCAGTTGTTGTGGCGAATGTAGTAGGTCAATCCGTTGTCCAACTTACCGACACGCACGTCAGGATCGGCTGGTATCGGCGGCATCTGCTGTGCCTGGGCAAGTCCCGCGAACAATGCGAGGGCTGCCACCAAAAGTTTTCTTAATTTCATGAATTATTGTTTTGGTTGATAATATAATAATGTCTATACATGTGTGTCTACACTTTAAGCACAATGCAAAAGTAGTGCTTTATTATTAGATAAGACGCAATATGACACAAAAAACTACATTCTTTAACGCAAATCATGCTATAATTCAAAAGTGCAGAAGCCATTTTGTTCTTTGATTCCAAGTTGTATACTCATAAGACTTAATATATGGAGCATTGCTTGATTGAGGAACAAAAACAGATCAGTACGTTCCTATCTGTCGAGAATAAAGAAATGCAAGAAGGAGGTCAGTCCTTATGCATGTTGCGCGGATGGTGATTGAGAATTTCCTCGCGCAGCGTGGTGATGTCGATATGGGTGTAGATTTGGGTGGTCTTGATGTTCTCATGCCCGAGCATTTCCTGGATGGCACGAAGGTTGGCGCCGCCTTGCAGGAGAGATGTGGCGAAGGAATGGCGCAGGGTGTGGGGCGACACGGTCTTGGTGATGCCGGCAGCCTCTGCCGTGCGCTTTATCATTATGAGTATCATGGTGCGCGTGAGATGGGCACCGCGCCGGTTGAGGAACACGTAGTCCTGCTCGCCGGGCTTTATCTTCATCAGGTTGCGGTCGTAGAGCCACAGCTGCATCTCGTGCAGCGCCGTGTCGGAAATGGGCACAAGGCGTTCCTTGTCGCCCTTGCCGATGATGCGCAGAAACTTGTCCTTGGCGAAGACATCGCTGAACCGCAGGTTGACAAGCTCCGACACGCGCAGTCCACATGAGAAGAGCACTTCAATGATGGCACGGTTGCGCTGCCCCTCCCATTTCGAGAGGTCAATGGCTGCCTCCATGCGATCGATTTCATCCACGGTGAGCACCTCGGGCAGGTGTTCGCCAACGGACGGCGACTCAAGCAGCTCGGCAGGGTCGTCCTGCAACACCCCGTCGAGCACAAGGAAGCGGAAAAACGAACGCACACCGCTCAGTATGCGCGCCAGGCTCGTGGCTGACACCCCAAAGTCGTGTACGGTGACGGCAAACGTCTCCAGATGGGCAAGGCGCACGTCGGCTACGCGCAGCTGGTAGCCGCGCATGAAGTTGAAAAGGTAGTCGAGGTCGTGCGTGTAAGCCTCAATGGTGTTGGCACTGTAGTTGCGCTCCAATTTCAGATAGCGCAGGTAGCGGCGGCGGAGCGGCGTGAGTTCGTCGGTCATTGCTTCTTCAGTTCAAAATCAAGATTACTTCTTCAACTCAAAACCGATGCGCATACCGCTGTAGCTGCCCATGATACTGTTGAGGATGGAAGCCGTGGAACTAAGGCTGGATGTGGCGTTTGAGATGGTCTTGAGCGTGGTCATAAGCTTGTCGGCATTGAACGTGAGGGTCATTGTCGAGCCCTGTGTGCTGACGTAGGCTGTGTAGGCCTTGCCGAGCGACGGTGTGAAGGTGATGGTCTTCTCCTTTTCGTTGAACTTGTAGGTGCCCTTTGTCTCGCGGGTCTTTATCTTTGACGTGTAGTTGCCGTTGCCGTCGAACGTGTAGACGATGCCGTTCACGCCCACCTTCTTGAGAATCGGAGCCACCTTCTTCTCTATCTTGTTGGCGGCAGCCGTGCCACCAGCCTTCGACAGCAGGTTGCTGCTCTCAAACTCGCAGGCTGGACCGTTGTACTTCCATGTACCCTTGATTGAATTCGACGTGGTGGCCTTGTCGCCCACCACAGCCTCAGCGACACCAGTGAGGATGTCCTTTATGCTCTGGGCCTGGATGTTACCTGAAAAGACGCACATGAGTGCGAAAGCGAAAATAAACTTAACTTTTGCCATAATAGTTTTCTCTAATTTACATGTTTATTATAAAATGGTCGGCAAAAATAGCAATTTTCTGCGGCATACAGACAATTATGCCAACATTTTAACCATTCTTCAATTTTGAACCAATTTAATATGCTACCTTTGCGGAAATATAAAACCAACAATAAAAAATGAAATTCCTGAAGACAAACCTGCCGCTCATAGCGGTCATTGTGGTGGCAGCGCTGATGCTGCTGCCGTTCCTCGGGCTTACCGACTTCAACACTAAGGGCGAGCCCCGCGAGGCAGTCGTCACACTGTCGATGCTCAAGACAGGCGACTGGATACTGCCCATGAACAATGGCGTGGACATACCCTACAAGCCGCCGTTCTTCCATTACTGCATCGCCATCGTGTCGCTGATTTTCGGCGGCATCAATAAGTACACGTCACGCCTGCCGTCGGCATTGGCGCTGATTGCCCTCACGGTGGGGTGCTTCGCGTTCTACCGCCGCCGCATGTCAACGACAGTCGCACTGGTAGGCGCGCTGCTGCTGCTCACATCATTTGAGGTGCACCGCGCCGGGGTCAACTGCCGCGTCGACATGGTGCTCACGGCGTTCACCGTGGGTGCTATGCTGCTGTTCTACCGCTGGTGGGAACGCGGAAGCCATGGCGTGCCCGTGACGGCAGTGCTGTGCATGAGCTGTGCCGTGCTGACGAAGGGACCTGTGGGATTTGTCGTGCCATGCTTTGTGATGGTCGTGTTCACCCTGCTGCGCGGCGGAAAGTTCTGGCGCACGCTACTCTGCTATGCCGGCTTCGCGCTTCTGTCGTGCATACTGCCTATGATATGGTATGTGGCTGCATGGCACGAGGGAGGGCAACACTTCCTCGACCTCGTTTACGAGGAGAACATCGGCCGCATGACGGGCACGATGAGCTATGAGTCGCATGTCAACCCCTTCTACTACAACTTTCTGACACTTCTTGCTGGCTGGTTGCCGTGGATGCTGCTCCTGCTGTTCTCGCTCGTCTCAAAGCCATGGAAGGCACTGAAGGGATGCACCAACGGATGGATGCCGTCGGGAAGCATCGCTGAAAAGGCACGCCAACTGCGCCTGCGCGTCATGCAGATACCGCCAGTGAAGCTCTTCACGTGGCTCGGATTCCTGCTCGTGCTGTTCTTCTACTGCCTTCCGTCAAGCAAGCGAAGCGTCTATCTGCTGCCGTGCTACCCGTTCATGGCTGTCATCATTGCACAGTATATCGAATGGATGTGGCAGACCCACCGACACGGGGCACTGCGCGCTTATGCCATAACGATGGTGGCGCTGTCGTTCATCCTCACTGCCACATTCATAGCCGTGCGCACAGGCATCGTGCCCGACACCATTTTCAAGGGCAAGCACGCCGCCGGCAACATAGCCATGCTCCACGCCCTGCGTGACACTCCGATGAATCTGTGGATGATTGTCCTTGCCGCGCTTCCTGCCATTGAAGGCATCTACGCCCTGCGCGACATTCTCGGCAAGCAATACAACAGCAACCGGCGACTGATGTACTACTGGCTACTGACGCCAGTCGTTATACTGTTTGTCGCCCTTGACGGCTTCTACCAGCCCGTTGTGCTCAACACCAAGTCGCTGCGCCCAATGGCTGAATACATCGCCACGACATTCCGTGGCGAACCTGTCTACCAGTATGTCGACGGCGACAAGATGCACTTCTTCGGAGCCGACTTCTATCTTGGCGACACGCTGAAGCAGTTTGAGACACCCGTCAGAAGACGCGGAGCCGACGGCTCGGTGCAGACATCATTCACGACTCCAAAGAACGGTGTGCTCGTCGTGCCGGAAGACACCTTTGATGGTCTCGCCAAGCGTCACCCCGACTATGTGTTCACTCTTGTCCGCAAATCCGACGGACCTATAGCCGAAATGAAGAGCAACATCTGCTTCTACAGGTTCAGCAAGAAATAAGAAAAGAAGAAGTTGAGGTAAGGTCAAAACGCAACGTTGCAACTTTATCCGTGGCGGAGGTCTCCGGCCTCCGCTGCAACCATTAAATGCAATCGACTATATGCCAATATCACACCCCAACTTCTGATTAAACCTTTTTCTCAACAAAATACCGCGGACGACGTTTCACCTCGGTATATATTTTTCCTATGTAGGTGCCGGTTATTCCGACACCCGTCGTTATCACTCCCCCAATGAACCACATCGACACCATGAGCGATGTCCAGCCCTCGATGGTCTTGCCCGAGAAGTGCTCGTAGAGTCCGTATATGATTATGAGCAGGGCAATAAGCGTCATTGCCAGTCCAGCGAAGGTGATGAACTTCAGCGGGGCGGTGGAGAACGACGTGATACCGTCTATCGAGAAGGCGAGCATCTTCTTCAACGGATATTTCGACTCTCCTGCCGTGCGTGCCGTACGGTTGTAATACACGAAACCCTCCTGAAATCCCAGCTGACGAACCATGCCGCGCAAGAACATGTTGCGCTCGCTGTATTCCATGAGTGCCCTTACGGCACGGTCGCTCATGAGGCGGAAGTCGGCGTGGTTGTAGATAATCTCATGGTCGGCAGTCTGCATCAGGCGGTAGAACATCTGTGCCGAGACGCGCTTGAACCACGTGTCGGTGGTGCGTTCCTTGCGCACACCGTAGACAATGTCCTTGCCCTCGCTGAACTGGCGCGCCATGTCGATGATGGCGTTCTCATCGTCCTGCAGGTCGGCATCAATCGACACCATGGCATCGCACGTGCCGAGACTCTCCTGCATACCTGCCCAAAGGGCGTTCTGATGTCCCTCGTTGTGCGACAGCTTTATGCCCGACACATTATCATGCTCCGCGGCAAACTGCTCTATCAGTTGCCATGTGCGGTCGCGGCTGCCGTCGTCGACAAGCAGCAGCCGTCCCTCAATGCCTGTCTCGGCGTGCAGCCTCGACAGCATTGCCTGCAACTTGCCCATCGACCACGGCAGCACCGCCTCCTCGTTGTAGCATGGAATGACTATACATATCTTCTTGGATGCGTCGGGAGTATACTTTGTTTCTGTCTGTGTCATATATAATTAACGATTGTGCTGCAAAAGTATATAGTTTTTTTGGTTTATATGTTGGCTTGAGGCATTATTTTGCAACTATATAATGATTTCATTAGACTGGGGTTGTTGACATTTCTTTATTCGTGACAGATATGAACGCAGTGAACCCCTGCTCACACACAGAATGTCGGCTATATCATCGTTACTCTTTCCAAGATGTTGCAACACAACCAGTCCCATCCACACAAAGGCAACAATAAGACTTAAAAATAATACAAATAAGTGTATTATATAAGTTTCCTTATGTATACTGGCTTTTGCCACATTATTCATATCAAACTCATGCTGAACATCCTTAACCTTTTCTTTTTGGTTCTTTTCCGCCAATGAGTCCATAGCTTCAGTCTCTTTGCCGAAGTAGTAAGCAGCCAAGTGCTGATTGCCTTTTGATGTCAATAATTGCGCAAGGCCATGATATGCAGCAACACTTCAAAAAACTTTTTGGGTAAAAATTGTTGATGAATAAATAAAAACATAATTTTGCTGAAACAAAATACACAGTAATCTATATTGGTCAAACAAAATCAACAAAGATGAAATTTAAAATTAATAGAAAATACCAGTTAGTCCAGACTGCCGAGATGATTCTGGGGTTTGTTATTGGACTGTTGTTAGTATATAAACTGACAACATTGGAAGACTTCTCTTCTAGTGCCTGTACATATGGTATCGCAGCATTTGTAATGTATTGGTTATTCGTTGTCAGAATGAGAATAACAGTTACAGATTACCGTATTGTTTATAAAAAAATCAACTATCTTTATGAAGAAGCAATTTTTCTAAAAGATATAACAAAAATAAAAAACAAAAAATGTTCAGGGAAAGGTAGCACAATAACATTAGCCTATAAAATAAGCAAGAAGATAGGCTCTGACCAAGACTTCGAACTACATGTGGAAAGAAACTCGGATGGTTCAAGTTCTGTATGGTACAGAATCATTTAAAGCGTATATAGAGCAAGTTATTCAATCATCTTTAATTATAGGAGGTCAAGCGTACATTCCTTGCTTGACCTCCTATAAACTATGCGTCATTCTTATAAATTAATTGCAAGCCATCTTCCACTTACACCAAACCCGTCGTACCAGCCGGTGTACTTACGATATGCAAGTCGCGCTGCGGGAACGGTATCTCTATGTGGTGCTCGTTGAGGGTGTTGTAGATTGCCTCTTTCACCTCTCCTGTCTTGCCGAACTTCTCCTCGACGAGCACCCAGTAGGTGACGAACAGGTTGACGGAGTTGTCGCCGAACTCGTCGAACACCACGCCGATTGGTTTCTTCTGGTCGATGATGTCGCGTCCGTCGGCAGTCTTCGACATCTGCGACTTCACGGCGGCGATAAGCATCTGGCGCACCTCCTCAACATTCGAGCCGTAGGCAATGCCCACCGGCACCTTCACCATCTCATAGGAGTGGTTCTTGGTGATGTTCTTGAAGTTCTTGTTGAACAGCGAACTGTTGAGGAACGCAATCACACAACCGTCTGCAGTGAGCACCTGCGTGCTCTGGTAGGTGATGCTGTCCACCTTGCCGCGTATGCCGTCGCACTCGATGAAGTCGCCCACCCTGACGCGTCCTGTCATGAGTGATATGCCGTAGAAGAAGTTCTCCAGCAAGTCCTTCATGGCGAAGCCGACACCAGTTGCCAAGCCTGCCGAGATTACCGACACTGCGGTAGACGGTATCTTGAGCAGCTTGACGGATATGATGGCATAGAGTCCCCAGCAGCAGATGGCTATGATGTTGTTGGCGAGCGTGAAGTTGGGCTTGCCGTTGACAACAATCTTCGACTTGTGATACTTGTGGTAGAGTGCCTTAATAAGGTAGTTGAGATAGCGGAAGATGAAGAACTGTGAGCCAACCATCACCAGCTTGCCTATTGACAACTGCACCACGCCCGGCACGTTGAGGAAGTCGAAGCGGAAGATGCGCCACACGGTGTCGGTTAAGTCGAACACGTCGGCAGCCCACCATATCGACAGCAGCACCGAGAACACGCTCAGCACCGGCACTATTGCCATGTATATCATGTCGTAGAACCACGTCTTGTTGATGTGCTTGTCGTGGCTCACTGTAATCACGCTCAGCACAGAACCGTGCTTTGCCTTCTTCGCCTCCGACTCGGAGTGTATCTTGTGGGCGAGGTAGCGGTTCTCATATTTCTCCAGGAAATCGTATACGCATATGATTGTCTGTATGCAGCTGAGCTGGAACATCCACCATATCAACACCTGCACCGAAAGGAGCACATAGCCGTAGAGCGCCGAGGCGGTTGAGAACGCCATGAGCAGCAACGATATCCAAGTGTAGAATATGTCGGAGCGCGGTATGTTGTCGTTGTGGCGCGTTATCACGTTCCACTGCCACAGCGTGAACACGAGCAGTATAGGCGGGAAGATGAGCGTCACGAGGTTGTTCGGGATGAAGATGATGCGGAATGTGATCACGATGAACGACATGAGCATCACCGGGGTGTAGATGCGGAATCCGCTCTTTATCTGGTCGCCCGACAAGCGCACGAGCAGGGAGAAGAAGATGGCGCACAGCAGCCAGGCATACTCGATGAGCAGCTTCGACGCCATGAGGAAGAAGTTGTGGTACATGAACGTGCGGGCGATCATTATCGACACCGCGAATATGAACATTGCCACAAACAGTATAAGGCACACCTTTTTCTTCATGAAGTTTTCCGTGCGGAAGCGCTTCGGCACGAGCCAGCGCACGAGCACGTTGCTCAGCAATGCCGCCACAACGATATAGAACAGCACGAACAGGCTCAAGCCCATCACAATCGGGCCACGCCACTGCGAGTACACCTTGCGCTCGGTGCCGTTGGCTGTCTTCACCTTCTCGGTGTCGTACTTCTCGCTCACGTCTGCCTTGGCGTTATGGTATGACATAGGCATTGTGGTGAGCACCTCCAGGTAGTTCTGGTCGCCGTTCACGAAGATGTTGTGCTGTATGTCGTTGTAGCGCTGCAGGGCGTAGTCGTTCACCTTCTTCAGCTTTTGCGCCATGCGCTTGTAGTGGTCGCTGTCCTGCTCCACCGACGCGCGCAGGTTTGTCAAGTTGCGGCATAGCGCCGTGGCATAGGCGAGGCAAGCCTTGCGGTCGGCCTGTCCGGCAGCATCGAGCATGAACGGCAGCTGCATCTGCTTGCCGTCCTTCGACTTCACGTATTTTGGAGCCGGCTTGCCGTTTGGCATCTTGCCGTCCTTGCCGGGTTTGTTGAGCGACGGCGGGATGTTGGTCAGTGTCTCGATGAGGTAGCGGTAGCGCTGTATCTCAGCGTCCATGCGCACCATGATGCGGTCATATGGCATGCGCCGCTTGCTGAAGTCGCGGTACATCTCGGTTGCCTCATGACAGGCGTATGTCATGTCGAAGGTGAAGTCTTGCTTCTGCGAGTAGAGCATGAGGGCAGTCTGGTCGCTGCGCTGCATGAGCTGGATCATCTGCTTGTGCTGGATTTGGTTGTAGGCGGCATAGCGTGCCATGTTCTGACGCTGTTCGTCGAATGCGGTCTCAAGCTCGGCACGCAGCACGGAAAGCGTAGAGCCGAGGTTTTTCTCTTTTAGCACTGCACCAGCCTGCAGGCACACGCACAGTGTCACAACGAGGCAAAGCAATCGCCTCACAATCTTTTTGTTCATTGGCTTGTTTGTATGTTATATATATTAATGTTTACTTGTTTTTTCTGCATATCAGTAGCAACAGTGTTGCAAAAATAAAATATTTTTTCAAGAAAAAGGCTTGTTTGCCATGATTTTCGCTTGCCTTTCAATCAAAGGGCAGCAAAAATCGGCAAACAAGCCTTTTCGTGTGTTTAAAAGCCTTTATCGTATGTCGCCTGTCACATGAGCACCTGCTCTGCTCCAAGGGCTCCAAGTATGGTGGTGGCAATCGCCATTATCACCTTTATTATAAGTTTCCAGCTGTTGATGTTTAGTCTGCTCATTATCCTTGTTTTTTCGGTTTATGTTTAGGCACCGCCGGCGGGCGGCGCCTAAACTCATTTTCAGTCGTTGCTGCTTGCCACGTCCTGTGCGTCGTCTGCCAGGTTCTGTGCGTCCTCAGCCTTCTTGAGGTCGTCGTATGGCGATGCCTCCTTCACCTTGAGACCCGACACGAGCGAGTTGACGCGCTGGCCGCTTGCGTCGATGGTCACCTCGGGGTTGAACAGCACGTGTGCGCTCTTGATGTTCTTCGCGGTGAATTCCTTCGCGGTGTTTGCCGGACTGGTTGACAAGCCAATCTTGAAGGTGCCCAGACCGTCGATCTTCACGCGGTTGCCGCGCTGCAGCTCTGCCTTCATCGCCTCTGAGAGTTCGGTGAGCACCGCCACGATGTCGGAGTGCTTCACGGTGCAGTTGGCCTGCATGTTCTGTGCGAGTTCCTTGATGTTCACGGTGTCGCGGTAGGCGATTCGTCCGTAGAACTTGTCCATAGTTGCACCCTTACGCTTGCTCTGATAAACTTTGTAATTTACTGCCATAATTTTTGTGTTTTTAAATGGTTATTGATTTGTGGTTGATTGTTTAGGGCTTTCGCCCTGTCGCGTTTTTTGTGTTTTGTGTTTTTCATGGTCCTGTGGGAGTGTCACGGCTTAGTCGACATCAGCCTGACGGATGCATCCTTCCCGTTGGTTCTTGTATCAGTTGCGCTGTGTTTCTGATTACGGTTGCAAAGGTATAACATGGCGCAGGCGATGCCAATAGTTTGCGCAAAAAAGTTTGAAAAATATGCGAAACGTACAGAAAATATGCACATTTATAGGGTGTTTGTGCACACAGGACGGCTTTTTGTAGAAAAATATTTGCCCATATGAATAAAAATTTGTTCCTTTGCAGCCGTTTTCAAACGCGAAATTAATATTATAAACACTTTAAATTTAGAAATTATGTCAGAAATCGAATCAAAAGTAAAGGCTATCATCGTTGACAAACTCGGCGTAGACGAAGCAGACGTTAAGCCGGAAGCAAGCTTCACAAACGACCTCGGTGCAGACTCTCTCGACACTGTAGAGCTCATCATGGAGTTCGAGAAGGAGTTCGGCATCTCTATCCCTGACGACAAGGCTGAGAAGATCGCTACTGTTGGCGACGCTATCGCTTACATCGAGGAGAACGCAAAATAAATAAGGTTTATGGTTTATAGTTTATGGTGTATTCATAAACCATAAACCATTTTTTTAACCATAACCCGTAAATTTTCTAAATGGAATTAAAGAGAGTAGTAGTAACAGGTCTCGGAGCCGTTACCCCGTTGGGCAACAACACTGAGGACACCTGGAACAATATTGTTGCGGGCGTGAGCGGCGCAGCACCTATTACATTATTCGACGCTTCACAGTTCAAGACTCAGTTTGCTTGCGAGGTAAAGGGCCTCAAGGTCAACGACTACATCGACCGCAAGGAAGCACGCAAGATGGACCGCTACGCACAGCTCGCCATGATTGCTGCCAAGCAGGCCGTTGAGGACTCGGGCATGAATCTTGACGAGGAAGACAAAAACCGTATCGGAGTCATCTTCGGTGTGGGCATCGGCGGCATCAAGACTTTCGAGGAGGAAGTTGGCTACTGGGCAACACACAAGGAGAACGGTCCGAAATTCAACCCATTCTTCATCCCTAAGATGATTGCCGACATAGCTGCCGGCCAGATTTCAATCCAGTACGGATTCCACGGCCCCAACTACACGACAACATCCGCATGTGCATCTTCAACCAACGCTCTTGCCGACGCATTCAACCTCATCCGTCTGGGCAAGGCCAACGTAATCGTTAGCGGTGGTGCCGAAGCTGCCATCACAGCCAGCGGCGTAGGCGGATTCAACGCCATGCACGCCCTCTCAACACGCAACGACGACCCGCAGCACGCCTCACGTCCGTTCAGCGCAAGCCGCGACGGATTCATCATGGGCGAGGGCTCAGGCTGCCTCATCCTTGAGGAGTATGAGCACGCCAAGGCTCGCGGTGCAAAGATTTATGCCGAGATGGTCGGCGCAGGCATGTCTGCCGACGCTTACCACATCACTGCCTCCCACCCTGAGGGACTCGGCGCTTGCCTCGTTATGCAGAACGCTCTCGACGACGCCGGCATGAATCCTGAGGACATCGACTACATCAACGTACACGGCACGTCAACCCACGTGGGCGACATCTCTGAGGCCAAGGCCATCAAGCAGGTGTTCGGCGAGGCTGCCTACAAGCTCAACATCAGCTCCACAAAGTCAATGACTGGTCACCTGCTCGGTGCAGCCGGCGCTGTGGAGGCTCTCATCTCTGTGCTTGCAGTGAAGAACGGCATCGTTCCGCCTACCATCAACCACGAGGACGACGACAAGGACCCGGAACTCGACTACAACCTCAACTTCACCTTCAACAAGGCTCAGAAGCGTGAGATTCGTGCTGCATTGAGCAACACATTCGGTTTCGGCGGTCACAACGCATGTGTAATATTCAAGAAATATGCTGAGTAATCTCATCGACAGAATGAAGCTCCCTTTCCGCAAGGACAAGGAGCTTTATTTGTCTTTACGCCAAATCATAGGCTTCTATCCCCACGACATCAGCTACTACAAGCTCGCGCTCATGCACAAGAGCATGTACAAGCGCAATGCCAAGGGCAAACCCGTCAACAACGAGCGGCTTGAGTTCCTGGGCGACGCCATTCTCGACGCCACCGTTGGCGACATCGTCTACCGCCACTTCCCCGGCAAGCGCGAGGGATTCCTGACCAACACGCGCTCCAAGCTCGTGCAGCGCGACACCCTCAACCGACTCGCCCAGGAAATGGGCATCAACCAGCTTATCCTGTCAAGCGGACGCTCCTCGTCGCACAACTCCTACATGGGTGGCAATGCGTTCGAGGCTCTCGTCGGAGCCATATATCTCGACCGTGGCTACGACGCCTGCATGGAGTTCATGCGCAAGCGAATACTGGCACAAATGATAAACATCGACAAGGTTGCTTACAAGGAGGTAAACTTCAAGAGCAAGCTCATCGAATGGAGCCAGAAGAACCGTGTGCGCATTGACTTCCGCGTTGTCTCGCAGGAGAAGGACAAGACTGGCTCGCCGGTGTTCTGCTACCGTGTGCAGATTGAGGGTCTCGACGGATGCGAGGGCCGCGGCTACAGCAAGAAGGAGAGCCAGCAGATGGCTTCCAAGCTGACGCTTGAGCGCCTGCGCCGCGAACCGCAGTTCATCGACCAGGTGTTTGCCGCCAAGACCGACCGCACGAAGATGGAGGAGGAGCCAGTGGAGAATGTGCCGTCAACGGAGCAGACTGCCGACGACTTCATCATTCTCAGCCCAGAGGTGGAGGCCAACGCCGAGGCTGCAGTCGAGGCGCTCAACCGCGGCAAGAAGAAGCGCGAGCGCCGCTCGCCGATGTACCGCGAGGATGCCGAGGAGCCGAAGAAGAGCTCCGACGACAAGCCAGCAGGCAGCCCAACAGACAATGCCGGCGGCAACGCCGACGAATTTGACCTGAGCCACATCTCTGCCCGCGAGCAGAGCCGCGAGGACATCATTGCGGCTGCCGAGGAGTCCGCCTTCAGCGAGTAGCCGCATAAACGAAACTATCGTATAGCACAAACAGAAAATGAGGCTATGGCGAAACAACGCCATAGCCTCATTTCCTGTTTATATAAACCGCATTTCTGCGTATCAGAAGCCAGCCTCTTAAATCTTTCCTCCGTAGCACAGGTCGCCCGCGTCGCCGAATCCAGGCACGATGTACTTGTGCTCGTTGAGTCCCGGGTCAACTGCCGCGCACCATATTGTGGTGTCCTCGGGGAATGTCTTGCGGATGTGCTCGATGCCTTCCGGCGCCGCCATCACGCACACCACATGCACCTTCTTTGGCTTGCCCTTCGTGAGCAGTGCCTTGTAGCCCATCTCCATTGAGCCACCCGTGGCAAGCATCGGGTCGACAATCAGCAGGGTGGCGTCGTTAAGGTCGGGAGTGGCGAGGTATTCCACGTGTATGCCCACCTTCGTGTGCTCCTCGTCCTCATACTCGCGGTAGGCGCTCACGAAGGCGTTGCCGGCATGGTCGAAGATGTTGAGGAAGCCCTGGTGGAACGGCAGTCCGGCACGGAAGATGGTTCCGAGCACGAGCTTGTCGGTCGGCACGTTCACCTTTGCCACGCCGAGCGGTGTCTGTACCTCGCGCTCCTCGTAGTCGAACGTCTTGCTCAGCTCATAGGCAATGAGCTCGCCAACGCGCATGATGTTATTGCGGAACAGCAGACGGTTGTTCTGGTAGTCCTTGTCGCGCATCTCCGCCATATACTTGTTGATGATAGAGTTTGATTTGCTGAAATCGATTATTTTCATTGATTTAATTGTTTAGCGTCATGCAAAATTACATATAAATTCTGTTTTTCTGTCCTTGCTCATTCCTAAACAACCTTAAAAATACCGCTATTAATCAATAATTTGCATAATAAAGGTAGCAAAAGCCGTGCTATTTGCAGATTTCTGATTAATTTTGCAGCTAAAAACAATAACCAAGAGTATAATGAAAAGTAAGTTCGCAGCTTTTATCCTGCTGTTTGCGGCAGTGTTCGTGTTGGCATCCTGTCTGAACAGCGATGACAACTATACCTACAATGACGACAGTGCCATAACAAGTTTCTCAATCACCAGCGCCAAGCAATACCTGCATGTCAAGTCTGCCAATGGCGGCGACAGTGTTGTCGTGAAGGACGTGAAACTCAGCAGCTATAAGTTCTACATCAACCAGCAGACCAACGAGATATAC
The DNA here is from genome assembly GCA_050875085.1 of Prevotella sp. Lineage (GTDB taxonomy): Bacteria > Bacteroidota > Bacteroidia > Bacteroidales > Bacteroidaceae > Prevotella. The sequence continues at coordinate 16,693 of JBNMLZ010000033.1, forward strand.
AACCCCGACTCTCTGCCGTGCGGCGTCAACACAAAGCGACTCATCTGCTCCATTTCATCGAAAAACTCGGGAGTGGTGCTCATGAAGTCGTACACAAGCGACTCGCTGTCGTATATCTCATCTGCCGACTCCCTCGACTTCTCAGCCACACGCGAGCTGCATGTCTACAGCAACTCGGGCAACGCCGTGCGCAAGTACACCGTCAAGGTGAACGTGCACAATGAGATGCCCGACTCCTTCGTATGGCACAACGCTCCCGACTGTGAGGCCATACAAAGCCTCTCTGCCGTGCGCCTCGTGGCTCTCGACGGCAAGGTGCTGCTCTTCGGCAAGGACGGCGACCACACTTCGGTGTTCGTCAACAGCGGCGACAACTGGACTCCCTGCACCCCCAACTTCAACCATCTTCTTGCTGCCGATGCCTACATGGGTGTCGTGACCAAGGACAACCGCGCCTTCATCAGCGACGGCGGCAACATCATGTCAACTGCCGACGGCAGCAACTGGACCGTGGAAGGCTCGGCAACGGGCATCACCCGGCTCGTGGCGGCAAGCTCCGTCCGTCTCTATGGCTATGCAGCCGACGGACGACTCATGGCCTCTTCCGACAACGGCAACTCATGGAGCGCAGCCACTCTCGATGACGACATCTCGCTGCTGCCGACTGCCGAGACTGCCTACACATGCCAGCCGGTGGCAACCAACGAAAAGACTGAGCGCGTGCTGCTCTTCGGATCACGCAACGCCACATCATACCCCTCCGACAACAACCTCACCATCTGGGGCAAAGTCGACGAGTGGGCTGCCGACAGCGAGAACCAGCCGTGGAACTACTACAACGTGGCTCCCGAGAACTCACACAAGGCTCCGCTGCTGACCAACATCAGCGCCTTCTGCTACGACGGCAAGGCGCTCGTCTGCGGAAACGCCAAGTCTGCGGTCGTTCCTGCCGTCTACTCCACACGCGACGGCGGCATCACATGGACACAGGACACCACGGTTGTCGTGCCCGACAACTTCGTCAACGGCGTGCCCACAGGAGGCAACACACGCTCGTTCGGCATCGCTTCCGACAAGAACAATGTGGTATGGCTCGTCAACGCCGGCTCCGGCAAGACATGGCGCGGACGCCTCAACCGACTCGGATGGAAGAAGGAGCAGACCGACTTCACTGAGTAGTCTCTGCCATCCTTGCTCTATCCATACTTCATCATCCTAACAACTCGCATAACGAAAGAAATGAAAAAAGTCCTCGCATTCCTGATGCTGGCTCTCGCGGCTCAGGCTCATGCACAGTCCGACTACGAATACCGTATGGAGATTGGCGCTGGCATTGGCATGATGTCCTACGAGGGCGACTTCAACGGCAGTGTCCTCAGCAACATGCAGCCAATGGCGTCGGTCATGCTCCGGCGGGTGCTCAACCCGTATATGGACATACGGCTCGCCGCGGCTTACGGCAAGCTCAAGGGCTCGTCAAAGGACGTGAAGACCTACATACCTGCCTACATCGACAACCCCTACGAGTTTTCCAACACGCTCGTCGATGTCAGCGCAACCTATGAGTACAACTTCTGGCCCTACGGCACAGGACGCGACTACCGTGGCGCCAAGCGGCTCACGCCCTTCGTCTTTGCCGGACTCGGCGCCACCTACGCCTCTGGCTCCGGCTCGTCGGGCAGCGTCTTCACTGCCAACCTGCCGCTCGGACTGGGTGTCAAGTATAAGGTGGCTACCCGGCTGAACCTCGGCATCGAATGGGCGGTGCACTTCTCGCTTAGCGACAACCTCGACGGCGTGAAGGACCCCTACGGCATCAACAGCACCGGACTGTTCAAGAACACCGACTGCTACTCCGCCCTGCAGCTGACACTCACCTACAGCTTCATGCCCAAATGCCGCACATGCCACAACGACGACGAATAGCATCTTAAAAATATTCACCAATTATGACTGAAATCAACCCTACCCACATACCCCAGCACATCGCCATCATCATGGACGGCAACGGCCGCTGGGCTGCCGAGCGCGGCAAACCCCGCAGCTACGGCCACCAGGCCGGTGTAGACACCGTGCGCCGCATCACGTCGGAATGTACACGCCTGGGAGTGAAATACCTCACCCTCTACACCTTCTCGACAGAGAACTGGAACCGACCTGCCACCGAGGTGGCTGCCCTCATGGGGCTCGTGCTGTCGTCACTTGAGGACGAGATTTTCATGAAGAACAACGTGCGCTTCAGGGTCATCGGCGACATCAAGCGCCTGCCCGTAGAGGTGCAGCAGAAGCTGCAGGAGACGATGGACCACACAGCAGCCAACTCTGCCATGACAATGGTGGTGGCACTGAGCTACTCGGCGCGCTGGGAGATTACCGAGGCTACGCGGCAGATTGCACAGGAGGTGAAGGACGGCACGCTCGACGCCGCCGACATCAACGAGGACACCGTCTCAAGCCACATGGCAACCGCATTCATGCCCGACCCCGACCTGCTCATACGCACAGGCGGCGAGCAGCGCATCAGCAACTACCTTCTCTGGCAGATTGCCTACTCCGAGCTTTACTTCTGCGACACCTACTGGCCCGACTTCTCCGAAGACGACCTGCGCAAAGCCATCGCCGACTTCCAGCACCGCCAGCGCCGTTTCGGCAAGACCGGAGCACAAGTCGAAGCAGAGGATAAAAAATAACTCTAAAGTAAAAAAATCATCTAAGAAAGATACAATGAACATAACAAAGGTGTTGACCACACTCTGCATCCTTGCATGCAGCATCATCGCAAAGGCGCAGGACAAAATCGTATACCCCGACATCTCGTATGCCGGCACGCCACGCACCGTCACCATCGGCGGCATTGCCGTGTCGGGTGCCGATGGCTACGAGGACTACATGCTCACCGGAATCTCCGGACTCACCGTAGGCGAGGAAGTGGAAATCCCGGGCGACCGCATCACCGATGCCATCAAGCACTACTGGAAGTACGGATTGTTCTCCGAGGTTTCAATTGCCGTCGACTCGCTCGTACACGACAAGGCCTACCTGCACATCTACCTGCAGATGCGCCCGCGCGTCTCCACCATCAACTACGTCGGGCTCAAGAAGTCGGAGCGTACCGACATGGAAGAGAAACTCGGACTCCTTAAGGGCGCGCAAATCACGCCCAACATGATCGACCGAGCCAAAATCCTTGCCAAGAAGTACTTCGACGACAAGGGCTTCAAGAACGCCGACATTCAGATCGTGCAGCGCGACGACGTTGCCAACAAGAACCAGGTGATTCTCGACGTCATCATCGACAAGAAGGAGAAGATGAAGGTGCGCACCATCACCATCGAGGGCAACCACGCTCTGAGCGCAAGCAAGATAAAGGGCGGATTCATGAAGAAGGGCGCATTTGCCAAGACCCACGAGGCCGGCAAGTTCGCCACATTCCTCAAAGCCAAGAAGTACACGCCTGAACGCTGGAAGGCCGACAAGCAGAAGCTCATCGACAAGTACAACGAGTATGGCTACCGCGATGCCACCATCGTGAGCGACTCCGTGTGGAACGCCGACGACAAGCACGTCAACATCAATGTCAAGGTGGACGAGGGCAAGAAATACTACATCCGCAACATCACGTGGGTGGGCAACACCGTCTACACCACCGACTACCTCTCTGCCGTGCTCGGAATGAAGAAGGGCGACGTCTACAACCAGAAGCTCATGAACAAGCGACTCACCGAGGACGAGGACGCCGTGGGCAACAACTACTGGAACAACGGCTACCTCTTCTACTCGCTCCACCCTACCGAGGTGAACATCGTGGGCGACTCCATCGACCTTGAGATGCGCATCTTCGAGGGTCCGCAGGCACACATCAACCACGTGCGCATCAACGGCAACGACCGACTCTACGAGAATGTCGTGCGCCGCGAGCTCCGCACCAAGCCGGGCGACCTCTTCTCAAAGGAGGCCCTGCAGCGCTCCGCACGCGAGATCGCGTCAATGGGACACTTCGACCCGGAGAAAATCAACCCGGAACCCAAGCCCGACCCAGAAAACGGAACCGTAGACATCAACTACAACCTTGAGCAGAAGTCCAACGACCAGGTGGAGTTCTCGCTCGGATGGGGACAGACGGGTGTCATCGGACGCATCGGACTGAAGCTCAACAACTTCTCCATGCGCAACCTCTTCAACAAGAACAAGGAGCACCGTGGCATCATGCCTATCGGCGACGGCGAGGTGCTCTCGCTCGGAGCACAGACCAACGGCACCTACTACCAGTCGTACAACGCCTCCTACTCCACCAATTGGTTCGGAGGCAAGCGACCGATACAGTTCTCCGTGGGCGCCTACTTCTCCAAGCAGACCGACGTGTCGAGCACTTACTACAACAACGCTTGGCAGAACAACTACTACAACTACATGTATGGTTACGGCAACTACAGCAACTACTACAACAACTACGAGTCCTACTACGACCCCGACAAGTACATCAAGCTCTTCGGTGTGTCGCTCGGATGGGGCAAGCAGTTGCGCTGGCCTGACGACTACTTCCAGCTGTCGCTCTCGCTGTCGTACACACGCTATATGTTGAAGAACTGGAGCTACTTCCTCATGACCAACGGAAACTCCAACAACCTCAACCTCACCATCTCGCTCTCGCGCACCTCTACCGACAACCAACTCTTCCCGCGCCGCGGCTCCGAGTTCGTCGCATCGGTGACAATCACGCCGCCATGGTCGTCGTTCGACCACAAGGACTACGAGCACCTCGCTACCAATCCAAAGTCGGCAACCTACAACCGCGAGCAACAGGAGAAGTACCGCTGGGTGGAGTACCACAAGTGGAAGTTCAAGGGTCGCACCTTCACCGCCCTCACGAGCGGACAGAAGTGTCTCGTCCTCATGACGCGCCTTGAGTTCGGATTGCTCGGCTCGTTCAACAAGTGGAAGAAGTCGCCATTCGAGACCTACTACATGGGCGGCGACGGCATGACGGGCTACTCAACAAGCTACGCCGAGGAGACCATCGGACTCCGAGGCTACGAGAACGGCTCGCTCACACCTTACGGCTACGAGGGCTACGCCTACGACCGCATGTCGCTTGAGCTGCGCTACCCGTTCCTCCTTGGCAACACCACCATCTACGGACTCACATTCCTTGAGGGCGGTAACGCCTGGACAGAGACCAAGAAGTTCAACCCGTTCGACATGAAGCGCTCCGCCGGTGTCGGCGTGCGCATCTTCCTCCCGATGGTCGGACTGATGGGTATCGACTGGGCCTACGGCTTCGACAAGGTGTTCGGCACACGCGGAGGCTCACAGTTCCACTTCATACTTGGACAGGAATTCTAAAAGCCCCACCCCGCGCCGCTGCGCGGCTTCCCCCCTCCCCGTGGGAGAGGGGAGTAGAATGTGAGGATAATTGATATTTTCTATGAAAAGAATTTTATTTATCTGCCTCTTTGCCATTGCGGCAATCACGGCAAGCGCGCAGAAGTTCGCCCTTCTCGACATGGAGTACATCCTTAAGAACATCCCGGCCTACGAGCGTGCCAACGAGCAGCTCAACCAGGTGTCGAAGAAGTGGCAGGCTGAGGTGGAGGCTCTCAACACAGAGGCGTCCACCATGTACAAGAACTACCAGAACGAGATGGTGTTTCTCTCCGCCGAGCAGAAGAAGGCCCGACAGGAGGCCATCATGAAGAAGGAGAAGGACGCAAGCGACCTCAAGCGCAAGTACTTCGGTCCCGAGGGTGAGCTGTTCAAGAAGCGCGAGTCGCTCATGTCGCCCATCCAGGAGGAAATCTACAACGCCGTGAAGGAGATTTCCGACCTCCGCGGCTACTCCCTCGTGCTCGACCGCGCATCCGACACCGGCATCATCTTCGGCTCGCCAAAGATTGACATCAGCAACGAAGTGCTGCAAAAGCTCGGCTACGCCAACTAACCCGGAACGGCGGACTCCCGTCCCCACTCGGAACGGCGGACTCCCGTCCGCCGACACCCCCACCCGGAACGGCGGACTCCCGTCCGCCGCCCACAACCTACCTGGAACGGCGGACTCCCGTCCGCCGCCCACAACCCACCCGGAACGGCGGACTCCCGTCCGCCGCCCCCAACCAATCCGGAACGGCGGACTCCCGTCCGCCGCCCACAACCTACCCGGAACGGCGGACTCCCGTCCGCCGCCCCCGACAAAAGAAATAATAACCCAAAAAAAAATAAGCAAAAATGAAAAAATTGATTTTGATGCTGATGCTCTTCATGCCAGTAGCACCATTCGCACAGAAGTTCGGACACGTCAACGCCCAGGAAATCATGCAGTCGATGCCTGAGTTCATCAAGGCACGCGGCGAGGTAGAGGCTGCCGCAAAGCAGTACGACAACGACCTCAAGGCAATGCAGGACGAGCTCCAGC
>JBNMLZ010000034.1:0-22078 GCA_050875085.1 Prevotella sp.
ACACTTCGGACTCAACACCTTCAACGACCGCGAGTGGGGCTACGGCGACTCCGACCCAAAGACATTCAACCCTACACATCTTGACTGCGAACAGTGGGCAAAGACACTCGTAGCGGCAGGCATGAAGGGCGTGATACTCACCGCCAAGCACCACGACGGTTTCTGCCTGTGGCCATTCGCCGGCAACGACTACAACATAAGCCGCTCTCCATATAAGAACGGAAAGGGCAACATCGTGAAGGAGCTGTCGGAGGCCTGCAAGAAGTACGGACTGAAGTTTGCCGTGTATCTCTCGCCGTGGGACCGCTCACGCGCCGAATACGCCACACCAGCCTACCTGCCATATTTCTATGCCCAGCTGCGCGACCTGCTTACCAACTATGGTCCAGTGTTTGAGGTGTGGTTTGACGGCGCCAATGGTGGCGACGGCTACTATGGCGGCGCACGCGACAAGCGCACCATCGACCGCAAGAACTACTACAACTATCCACGCATATTCCAGATGCTCGACAGCATACAGCCCAACGCCGTAGTATTCGGCGACGGCGGACCAGGCTGCCGATGGGTTGGCAATGAACAAGGCTTTGCCGGAGAGACCAACTGGTCGTTCCTACGCAAGGGCGAGGTTTATCCCGGCTACCCGAAATATCCCGAACTGCAATACGGCCATGCCGACGGCAACCAGTGGACGGCTGCCGAATGTGACGTGTCAATACGTCCTGGATGGTTCTATCATCCCGAGGAAGACGGCAAGGTGAAGTCGCCCGAGCAGCTCACCGACCTCTACTACCGCAGTGTGGGACACAACGCCACATTGCTGCTCAACTTCCCGGTTGACCGCGACGGACTCATCAATCCTATCGACTCTGCCAATGCCGTGAGCTTCCACAAGATTATCGAGCATGAGCTCGGCAACAACCTCGTGGCTGGCATGAAGCCACAGGTGAGCAACGAGCGTGGCGGAAAGTACGTGGCAAAGGCGCTCACCGACTCGTCGTGGGACACCTATTGGGCAACAAAGGACGGCGTGACCACTGCCGACATCACATTCACGTTCAAGAAACCGCAACTGATGAACCGCATCATGCTTCAGGAATACATTCCATTGGGACAGCGCGTGAAGAAGTTCACCGTGGAATATCTCAACGCCAATGGTGCTTGGCAGACTGTCGACCAGCCAGAGGAGACAACCACAATCGGCTACAAGCGACTGCTGCGCTTCAACACAGTGGAATCGAAGGGCATACGCGTGCGCATACTCGAATCTCGCGGACCTGTCTGCATGAACAACATCGGGGTGTACTACGGCGGCAAGGACGCTCAACTTACATGGAGTCCAACGGCGGAAGCCATCAAATCGGTGCCGTTCTCTCTCGTAGGCATGGACGAGCAGCAGCTGAAACTTGTCAACGACCGCAACCCGAAGACCGTGCTCGTAAGCCCAAGCAATGAGGTGGTGATTGACCTCGGACACGAGACTGAAATTTCCACATTATTATACCTGCCAGACCAGAGTGAGGGACGCAAGGGACTGATTCATCTCTATACCATTGCCACATGCAACGCTGACGGCACGGGCGAGAAAGTTATCAAATCAGGAGAATTCTCCAACATACAGAACAATCCGGTGCTGCAAACCGTCACATTCCCGACCGTAAAGACACGCTACTTGAAGCTGAAAGCTGACAGAATGGTAACAGATGGGGAGAAAATGGGAATCGCAGAATTGGGCGTGAAATAATATTTTCCGCCATAATTCTCTGTGTCTCACTTTTTTTGTCTAATTTTGCAATTCAAAACAGAACGAACAAATTTATGTCAAGAAAAAAGAAACCACTTCCTATACTTGAAAATGTGACTATCGAGGCTGTGGCAGCCGAAGGCAAGTCGTTGGCACACGTCAACGACATGGTTGTCTTCGTGCCGTTTGCCGTGCCTGGCGACGTTGTCGACCTGCAGGTGCGCAAGAAGAAACACAGCTACTGCGAGGCTGAAGTTATACGCTTCATAAAGAAAAGCGACGTGCGCGAGGTGCCGATGTGCGAGCACTTCGGCATCTGCGGCGGATGTAAATGGCAGAACCTGCCATATGAGGAGCAGCTCAAGGCAAAGCAGAAACAGGTGCACGACCAGCTCACGCGCATCGGCAAGATTGAACTGCCGGAATTCCGCCCCATAATGGGTTCGGTGCACATCAAGGAATACCGCAACAAGCTGGAGTTCGGATGCTGCAACAAGCGCTGGCTCACACGCGAGCAGATAGCCGAAGGCACACAGTTCGACAACATGAACGGCATTGGCTTCCACATCACCGGAGCATTCGACAAGATACTGCCTATCGAGAAGTGCTGGCTCATGGACGACCTGCACAACAAAATACGCAACGCCATACGCGACTATGCCTTTGAGACAGGCATGACATTCTTCGACCTGCGACAGCAGCACGGACTCCTGCGCGACATCATGATACGCAACTCCAACACCGGCGAGTGGATGGTGCTCATACAGTTCCACTACGATGAGGAAGGCGACGAGGAGCGTGCCAAGGGACTCCTGCAGCACATTGCCGACAAGTTCCCGGAGATAACATCACTCATGTATGTCGACAACCAGAAGTGCAACGACACATTCGGAGACCTCGACCTGACGGTGTTCAAGGGCAACGACCACATATTCGAGACAATGGAAAACCTGCGCTTCAAGGTGGGACCGAAGAGTTTCTACCAGACCAACACCGAGCAGGCTTACCATCTATACTCTGTGGCACGCGAGTTCGCACAGCTCACTGGCAACGAACTTGTGTACGACCTCTACACAGGAACCGGAACCATAGCCAACTTCGTGGCTCGCCAGGCACGCCAGGTGATAGGCATCGAATACGTGCCCGAGGCTATCGAGGACGCAAAGGTGAACTCAGAGGTGAACAACATCAAGAACACCAAGTTCTACGCCGGCGACATGAAGGACATCCTCAACGATGAGTTCATCAACGAGCACGGACGACCGGACGTTATCATCACCGACCCTCCACGCGCCGGTATGCATCAGGACGTTATCGACACCATCCTGCGCGCCCACCCGCGGCGCATCGTCTACGTATCGTGCAACCCAGCGACACAGGCACGCGACCTGCAACTGCTTGACGTGGCATATAAGGTGAAGGCCGTGCAGCCCGTAGACATGTTCCCGCATACTCCGCATGTGGAGAATGTGGTACTGCTTGAAGAGAAATAAATAAGACTTATGAAAAAACAACTATTCACTCTCGCCCTTGCCACCCTTGCCACAATCGGCGCCACGGCACAGGACAAGAAACCTCAGATATCTGTCGTGAGCGACATCAAGTTCAGCGGATACGTGATGACACAGTTCCAGGTAAGCGACCAAGACGACAAGGAAAGCAACTCGTTCAACATACGCATGGTACGGATGGCACTTGAGGGCCGGCTCATGCAGGACTTCTACTGGAAAGTACAAATGCAGGTCAACGGCAACACCGCTGACCTCGGCTCGTCGCCACGCATGATAGACGCTTTCGCCGAATGGCAGAAATATGACGCCTTCAAGGTGAAGGCAGGACAGTTCAAGCGCCCGTTCACTTTCGAGAACCCAATGCACCCTGTCACACAGGGCTTCATGGGCTACTCACAGAACATCTCAAAGCTTGCAGGATTCAGCGACCGCGCAGGCGAGCACGCAAGCAACGGACGAGACATTGGCGTTCAGATACAAGGCGACTTTCTAAAGAATGCCTCCGGACGCAACCTGCTGCACTACCAGATTGGTGTGTTCAACGGACAGGGCACCAACCAGAAGGACGTTGACCAACGCAAGGACGTGATTGGCGGACTGTGGGTGGTGCCTGTCAAGGGACTGCGCATCGGCGCTTTCGGATGGACAGGCTCGTATGCCCGCAAAGGCACATGGAACGTGACCGACGCCAACCACAATGTCGTGAAGGACGACAAAGGCAACGCTGTCACGGCAAGCGGCGTGCGCTCTCTGCCAAAGAACCGCTACGCCTTCAGTGCAGAATATGCCGCCAACGACTGGACAGTGCGCTCTGAGTACATCCACAGCCAGGGCTACAGCTTCACCAAGTCGCTGTCGAGCGGCAAGGAAACCGACTGCAACATCAACTATGCCGCCGGCGACAAGGCTGACGGCTTCTATGCATTGATGATTGCGCCGGTAATATCAAAGAAGTTGTATGCAAAAGCACGCTATGACATGTATCGCCCACGCGCTGAATGGGCTACAGCGAAGACCAACTACGAAATTGGCGCAAACTACTGGATTGGCAAGTCGATAATGTTCGCAGCTGAATATGTGCGCGTCAACGACCGCAGCCTCAACAAACACAATTACAACATGGTAGACTTACAGATGGACGTGAAGTTCTAAACGACTCATAACTGTTTAACTCAGACAAGCAACTGCACTAACACGAATAATAGAAATAGAAGAAAAATGGAACGATTTTCAAACAACAAATCTCACAATTCTCACAAAGACGACGCCGACCTATTTAGAGAACAAAGTTTACGTGCAATACGCAGAAGAAAAACAATACCAAAGTATCTCTTTGCAGCTCTCGTCGTCGTTGCCTTGCTAATTGTCGCAGCAACATTTGCAGCTTATTTTATTGACTAAAAAACCGGAACAGAAACAGGAGACCATGGAGGGGGAAAAAGTCCATAGTCTCCTGACTGTTTTTCAATCCTAATCAGAATTAATACTAAAAACAAATCCCATACAAGAATGATTAACAACAAGCTTTTACTGTCGGCTCTCTTCGCCATGGCTTGCAGCACTACAGCCTTCGCGCAAGATGATGCCTTCGACCTCAGTTCACAACGTGGCGAGAAGCAGGACGTGAACATGGTGCCTGGAAAGAAACTCGACCACCATGGCATCATCGTCAACCCAACCCCACACAACTTCAACGTCAACACACAGCAACTAATCGACCTCTCGCAGGGTGTGGCTGTAATCGACAAGCAGAAGAAGTTTGCCGATGATGTTGACTTCGTAAAGCACAACGCCAAAGGCGTGAAGCTAACCATCGACTTCGGAACGAAGCAGGCACAGAAAGCCGGCGTGAAGAAAATGGTGTCGGGCGCCTACGTGCTCACAGCCGACAAGCGCGGCATAACCATCACCGGCTACGACGAGCGCGGCGCATTCTACGGACTGCAGACAATGCGCCAGATTCTCGCCTCGCCAGCCGCCAAGGAAGGCATGCCCTACACAGAATGCAACGACTATCCCGACCTGCCACTGCGTGGTGTTGTGGAAGGCTTCTACGGTGAGCCGTGGTCACACCAGGTGCGCCTATCGCTCATCAACTACTACGGACGCAACAAGCTCAACGAATATGTATACGGTCCGAAGGACGACCCCTACCACAGTTCACCAAACTGGCGCAAGCCCTACCCTGCCGACCAAGCAAAGAACATCCATGAACTCGTGGAGGCTTGCCGCCGCAACCGCGTGGACTTCGTGTGGGCTATCCACCCGGGAAAGGACATCAAGTGGAACGAGGAAGACTACCAGAACCTCGTCAACAAGTTCAACCACATGTATGACCTCGGCGTGCGCTCCTTCGCCATTCACTTCGACGACATCGAGGGTGAGGGCACCGACTCCAACAAGCAGGTAGACCTGCTCAACCGCCTAACACGCGAGTTTGTGAAGGCAAAGGGCGACGTGTCGCCACTGGTGGTGTGCCCTACCGACTACTCACAGCTCTGGGCAAGTCCGAAACCCGACGGACAGCTCGCCACCTACGGCAAGCGACTCGACCCGTCAATCAACGTCTTCTGGACGGGTGCAGTGGTATGCTCAGACCTCGACCGCGCCACTCTCGACTTCGTTGACCCGCTCATAAAGCGCCCTGCCTACTATTGGTGGAACTTCCCAGTGACCGACTATGCGCGCCACATTGTCATGCAGGGTCCTGCCTACGGTCTTGCCAACGACATAGACGACACCATGACCCGCGGCGTGCTGTCAAACCCGATGGAACATGGCGAGGCATCTAAGCTCGCGCTGTATGGCGTGGCTGACTACAACTGGAACGTGGCAGCCTACAACCCGATGGACAACTGGGAGCGCGCCCTCGTGGACCTCACGCCAGAGGCACACGACGCCTACCGCACATTCGCCATCCACTCATGCGACACCGAGACCGGATACCGCCGCGCCGAGTCGTGGGAGACCCACACCTTCCGTCTTGCCGACTACAGCGACGACAAGGCAGCCAACCTGCGCAACGAGTTCAACCGCATAGAGAAGGCTCCTGCCACAATGGAACGCGACTGCAAGAACCAGTTGCTCATCAATGAACTGCGCCCGTGGCTCACTGAATTTGCCAAACTCGGCAAGCGCTGCAACAACGCCCTCACACTGATGAAGGAATACAAGGAAGGCAACAACGCCACATTCTGGACCGACTACCTTGCCAACCGCATGACAGCCACCGACATCGCTGCCTACCAAGCCCACAAGTCGGGCACAATGGTGCTCCAGCCGTTCTACGAGTCGGCAATGGACGATATGGCAAAGGGCTTCTATGAGCGTGTGGCAGGCAGTGTGCCTGCAATGTACACTGGCATAGGCTCCTTCCCTACCGTCTACACCACACAGAGCAAACTGATGCTCGACGGCAACGACAATACCTTCTACCACTCAGGACGCAGCCAGGAGACTGGTGACTGGATTGGACTTGACCTCGGAGCCGTGCGCCCCGTAAGTGAGGTGCATATCCTTCAAGGCAGAAACTCCACGGATGACGTTGACTATTTCGACCGCGCCATTGTGGAGGCTTCTGCCGACGGCAAGACATGGACTCCTCTCACTGGAGAACTCGAAAAGACCTACGACATACAGTGGAAGGGCAGCGCAGTGAATGCCCGCTACGTGCGTATGCGCAAGTTGGAGAGCGACAAGAAGAGCTGGTGTGCCGTGCGCGAGTTCACCGTAAACCCAGCCACACCAGAGTCGTTGCCATTCAAGGTTGAAGCTACCGACCTCACCGCATCAATGAACGCCTTCGACCAGAACCCCACAACAGCGTTCCACACCACTGGCAAGCTTGCCTTCGGCATCGCAGCCGGCACGAAGGGCTACACCATATTGCTTGGCAATGCCGACGGCGCTGGCGTGAAGTTCAACCAGTACAACAAGAAGGGCAAACTCATCAGCTCAACACCAGTCACAGCCGACCTCACAAGTGTTGCTGTTGACAAAAAGGCTGCGAAGGCTGAGATTGAAGGCACGGCGGACGTGTTTGAGGTTATAACAAACAAGTAGTTTGCAATAACCCAGCAATACATCCTGCACGTACCCATCATAAAAAAGACTCGTTGCAAATCCTATAACCAGGACTTACAACGAGTCTTTTTTATTTCAACTTATCTTTATATTTCGGATTTTCCTGTTTCAAGAAAGCAGTTACTTCAAGTTGACCTTCATAACTTTCTCTCCATTCCGCGTCGTAACCTTCACGATAGCAACTCCTGTTGCGGCACCAAGGCGATAGGTTCCGGCAGAAAGCTTTGTGAGAGGCAGGGCCTTGCCGTCGGCGGCAAACACGTGGATGTCGGTGAATTCACCGGCAATGTTGATTATTCCGCCAGCAACGCTCACCTTCAATACGCTGCCATTGACAGAGTTGACACCAGTAGAGAGGTCAACATCAAAATCAACAGTGCTCATCTCCGTCTTGCCAGACGTGTAGCTTGCAACTACACCAGCAGTGTGCTTGCCCTCAGAAAGGTTCTCGAAGAGATACTGCGTCTCGTCCTGCTGTGCCACCTGCTTGCCGTCAAGGTATACCTCATACAGACCGTCGAGCGACGGTGAGCGCATCGGCTGTCGGCGTGCTGCGGCTGGGCGTCTCAGATAGTAAGGAGTAGGCATTGCCTCCGGCAAACCGAATGCCACATCATCAACACGGAACACACGCTTCTGATCGCTGATGCTGTGCAGAGCCACATACTTGGCTTCCTTAGGAATGTCATAAGTGTACTGCATGTAGTAAGATGAAGTCTCACGCGGCTCACCCACTGCAATGAAGCTTTCTGGACGTGCATCGGTTGTTGAGTAGAGCACCTCAAACTTCTCTGGATTGTTATAGTCCATGCCAGCTGCATAGAACGAGAACTGGAAGTCCTTCTTGAAGTGCAGCAGCGGAGTGATGAGCCAGTCATCGTTAGGCACATTGTAGGCAGCCCAGTCGGTGAGACACTTCTCGCCACTGTAAGCCTCAAGGTTCATGCCCTGGTTCTTGATTGAAGGAGTTGTGGCACTGGCGTTGAACACCATGTATGCCATCGGTGAGCCAATACCTGCCCAAGTGTAGTTGTAAACGGCACCAGTCTCCGCACCGTCACCATCAATGTACTGCCATCCGATGCTACCCGGAGAGTTGATCTCGAAGTCGTTGTGACCCTCAAAGTCATCAAAGAAGAGGTCTGGATAGTTCCATGCGAACAGCTTGCTGCTGGCTGTCTCGCCATCCTCCACATAAAGGTTGGTTGGCTTGACGCGGTTCTCCTCAAGTTTATAGTCGAATGTATAGGCATTGTCCTTGCTGACATCAACAGTGGCAGTCTGCTGGATAAATCCGTCAAGGCTCACCGTAATGTCATACTTGGTCTTCCATACGTTCTTCAGCACTACATCACCGTTCTCGTCGGCTACACCCTGTGCCACATGAGCGCCACCATCGGCAATCATGAACACCTCTGCGCCAAACGACTCGTTTTCAGGAGTGTTGGTCGTAACGTGTACAGTGACATCAGTAAGCATCTTGTTGCCAACAGTGTCTGACTTCACTACATCGGCAACCTTGTCGCCAGTGTATACAGCTTTCACTGCATAAGCATATGTACCCTGCGCAAGTGATCCCCATTCGGCATCCTTGTAGTTGCGCTCACGCTGCTTCTCGGAAACGAGAGCCCAAGCCTGCTCGTTGTCGAGGTCGGCAGCCTTCATTCGGTAGACATTGTAGCGCACGCGCTGCTGGATGGTCTTCTTCATTGCAGAAGAGTTTGGCTCGGCAATGTCGGACTTATTGGCCTCAACCGACTGCAACTCTGGCTGTGCGCCCTTAGCCTCAACATGCTTGATGAAACGCGGAGCCTTGAACTCGGTAGCATCCTCAGCCACACTCATCGGAGCGGCAACCGGACGGATGAGGAAGTTGTGGTGGAAGGAGGCGTTCGACTGGTAGTCAAGATAATAGAAGTTGCCTGTTGTATAGTCGGGCGTGAAGCAGTTGACATTCTCCTGGAACGGATAACGCTCAGCATCACCAGCACCGTCGATGCCGACGAGCATATAGTCGGAGTTGGATATGGCAATATAGTAGCCGTTAGGAGCATCCACTGGAGCAGGAAGCGTATATGAATTCCACTGTCCGTCAGTTGCACTCACATAAGTGTTCTTATAGAGAATGTTCTGAGTAGGCTCGCCATTCTCGTCGAGGTCAAAGATTGTGAGACCAACGCTATAGTGCGTAATCGACGAAGTGCCATCTATATAGAACTGCACGCCGCTCACGGTTGACGGCTCACGCTTAACGACACCGAACATAGTGTTCGACGAAGCATTCTGTATTCCCACAGAAGTAGTGAGCGTTCCGTCATCGATGCGCTGCACAACGGCATCGTTGGCAGGAGCCTTCCATTCCACGTCGGCTGTAGCACCGTTGTCGGTGACAACAACCTTGCCGGCAGGCTTTACATTGTCGTCAAGAGCAATAACGCCAAGGTCGGTATCAGCCTCAACGCCGAAGTTTCGGGAAGCCTCAACATACTTGTTCTTGTTCACAGTTACGGCATAGTTGCCATTCTTGTAGACACCCTTGAACTCAAACTTGCCATCGGCATCTGTCTGGACATCCTTTACATCATAGCCCGTAAGACTAACGTCGGCACCGGCAACAGGGTCACCGGCAACATCCTTCACAATGCCACTCACTGTATACTCAGGAAGAGCAGTCATTGCAAAGTCGCAACTTGCGGTATTATATTCCTCAACATCCACATCCTTTGACGCATCGTCATAGCCAAGGGCGATGATGTTGACAATATGCTTGCCGGCAGGCAGGTACTTCAGAGAGAACAATCCCTTCTCATCGGTGACACTCTTGAAGGCACCGCCATCAGCATAGACTGTAGCACCTGCAATAGGGGCACCGTCGGCTGAAGTAGCCTTTCCGCTGATATAACCCTCATGGTCTTCCTCCACCTTCACATTGTTCAACGTAATCTGATAGCCTGTTGTCATGTAAGAACGGTAGTAGAAGCCAAGGTTGTAGTCACCTGTTGTCTTGACAACAGGCAAATTAGTGCGCAGGTTGACTGTCTGATCGGTGAGCAGGTCGAACTGGTCGATGCTGTCCTGTTGTGCAATCTCTGCGCCCTGTCCCAAAGAAATGGCAAGAGTCTCGGGCACCTTCTTGTTGCCAGGTGTAGCGTCGAACGTCATCTTGTAGTGCTTGCCTGCCTCAAGACGCACACGCGGCGAGATGAGCCAGTCGGCAGCGGCAAGTTCATCATAGTTGTAGCTACAGTATGCACCACCTGAAGTGTGCCAACCTGCACTCTGATAAGTCCAAGTTCTGCCATTGCCGTTGGCATCGATTGTAGTCCAGAGGTTAAACTGGTCGAGATCACTGAAGCCGATAGACGCAGGAGTCTCAAAGGCAGGACCAGCCACAACTGGAGCAGCCCAAATGGAGTCGCTGGCATATTTCTCGGTATGCGCAACAACGGCATACTTATACTTGGCAATCTTGTCAAGCGTGTTGTCATCAAACGAGCACGCCTTTATTCCTTCAGCCACTTTCTTGCCCTCTGCCTCGCTGTTGGCAAAGCGGATAACATCGTAGGTCAGGGCATCAGTGTTGATATAGGAATTGAGCTTGCCCTCGGTAGGAGCGTTCCAAGACAGCTTTGTGCCATTGCCATCGACTTCAGCATTGAGGTTGCTCACACCGAGTGGGTCGCCATTGCCTATATAAGCACTGACACTTGCGCGGTCGCCACGTCCCATGTCGTTGCCGCCAACCAACTTATACGTATAATAGCCGCGGGTGGTTATGCTTGGGTCGGTCCACGTCTGATGACCGCCGATTGCTGGATTTGGAATGGAGTCAACAAGTTCTCCGTCGCGATAGATGAGCACGTAGTCGAGGTCTTCGAGTGTGCCACCGCGTCCATAAGTCTTAGTAGGGTTGTCCCAGTTGAGGGTAGCACCAAGTCCTCCGGCAATGGCAGGAGTTAAAGTCAGGTTCTGGACCTTTGCAGGGGCACTGGCAGCAGCCACGGTGAACGGCACACAGATGCCATGCAAAGACTTGTATTTGTCCTCCATCTTGGCAAAAGGAGTGACGTGAGCCGTCTTGAGGTCAATCTGTATCGTCTCATAGCCCCATGTATTTGTACTCCAGTCGTAGTAAGTGAAACGCATGAAGAGACGGTTGTTGTCGTCGTCGAAGAAAAGGTCGTCTCCATTATACATAAATGCCTGACCAGGATTATAGTCGAGTGTACCGATATAGTGGCACTCACCGGTGTGCTGGTTGATTTTGTAGAGAGCGCCCCAATAACTGACACCATAAAAGTCGCCGTCGTAGTTGGCAGTCATTACATGTATTGACTCATCATAAGATGCTGCCTTTGCCGCATCACAATAAGTGTCGAATGTAAGTTTTTGAGTTTTCTTGATAGTACCATTATCAAGATCGAGAGTCACAAGACTGCTTCCACCATTAAAGAAATCAAGACCATACATTGTCTGCGACTGGTAATCATAAGACAGACTGCCTGCAATAGCTCCATTCTGTGCACCGCCATAATCGGCAACCATACGTGTGGTTTTGGAGTCCATGTCATAGGCATAGAGAGCCTGTGTCTTGTATCCGTTATAGACTTGCTCATAGTCTATATAATAATAGGTGTCGCCAAGCAGATAGCCAGAAGCTATATGGTCGGCATTGAACGGTTGGATGAAGTTGATGTTCTTTAAGGTATCGCCCAACTCAAACGAGAAGAGTCCGATACCCGTACTTTCATAGTCGCTTACAGCATATCCCGTCCTATCGTCAATGGCATAGGCAGTGCCGCCTATCGACGCCAAGGCAAGTGTGTATGCCAGCAGAGAAGAATGTAATTTGTACCTCATACTTAACACTTTTTTAAGTTATTAATGTTTTGATGTTTCTCTCTAAGATTGTCAACCGCTTGGTTTTGCGGTTTTATTTCGATTGCAAAATTATAAATAAAAAGATGTTTTTACTAACAAATTGACACAAAATTACACGTTGTTAGTTTTTGTCTATATCTTTTATCGCCTCAAACAGCATATTTTGTCAAAATTTTTCAAGTCGGTTATAATATATATGTGTAACTTTGCAATCGTAAAAAACAACAAAAATATATTGTCGATATGAAAAAGTTTTCTACTCTATCAGCATCCCTTCTTATGGGAGTCTTGTCGATGCAGGCAGTTCCCGCATACCGAGGAGCGCTAAAAGCAGTGCAACCCGATGGCACAACCATCACATTTTATATGCATGGCGACGAAAACGCCCATGAATGTGTGTCGGTGGACGGCTATCGGTTGCTTCAAGACGCAAATGGCGCCTACCGCTATGCAAGATTAGACAGCAAGAACCAACTGACATGCGATGGCTCACCAATCGCTCATAACCCAATTGAGCGAAAGTCGCAAGAATTACACTTTGTCAGCGAATTAATCCCCGCCAAAGACATTAAGATAGCGAACACAGTAAATACACGACGTCAGAAAGCCACTTCGCAAGCAAAAATTAACATAGGAACCATGTCGCGCTTCCAAGTAGGCAACTACCCGACAAAGGGTGAGGGACATTGCCTGGTGCTGCTTGTTGAGTTTAACGACGTGAAATTCTCTCTTTCAAAGGAATATCATTCGCGTATGCTCAATGAGGAGGGCTTCAGCGACGACGGTGCCACCGGCAGCGCACGCGACTACTACATGGCGCAATCGGGCGGACAGTTTAAGCCTACTTTCGACGTTGTTGGACCGTTGACACTCTCGCGCAATGAATCATACTATGGACAGGATGATTATATGCTCGGCCAGGACGTGAACGTGGCAAAGATGATTACGGAAGCTTGCCAACTGGCAAAGGAAAAATACGATGTGGACTTCTCGCAGTACGATGGCGACGGTGACGGCAAGGTAGACATGGTGTACGTTATCTATGCCGGCTACGGACAACATGCCGGTGGCGGTGACAACACCATTTGGCCACACAAGTATCAATTGACCTCTTCGGGCAACCAGATTAAGCTCGACGGCAAGTTGATTGACACCTACGCCTGCTCTTCAGAGCTGTTCGGCAATAAAGGCACCGTGTCGTCTGGCATAGGTACCGTTTGCCATGAGTTCGGACACGTGCTTGGACTTTGCGACCACTACAACACCAACGATGCCACCTACTACGAGCTCGGCCGCTACGACATCATGGACTATGGATCATACAACAACGACGGCAAGACACCTGCCGCCTACAACGCCTTCGAGCGCATGACACTCGGATGGATGACACCAAAGGAACTGACACAACGCACCGAGGGAATAGAACTTGAGCACATCGCAACATCAAACGAGGCATACATCATCAACACGTCAAATCCAGACGAGTTCTTCCTGATCGAAAACCGGCAGCAAGAAGGATGGGACAAATACATAAAGGGAAGTGGATTGATGATTACACATGTTGACTTCAACGAAAAGAACTGGCTAAACAACACACTCAACACCGACTCCAGCCACCCGCGCTTCTTCCTTATCCCTGCCGACGGCGAGAAAGGATTTGACGAGATACTGCAAAAGGAAACCGAGAAGTACGACCTTTACCCATACGGTAGCAATGACTGTTTTACCGATGTTTCCACCCCCGCCGCGACATGCTACACAGGAGAGACGCTCAACAAATGGGTGACAGGCATTGAGAATGAGAATGGCATAGTGAAATTCGACTTCATGGCAAACCATCTGTACACACCCAAAGGACTTGGCGTGGAAAAGAAGGACGGCAACAGCTATCTGCTGTCATGGAACAACGACAAGGAAGCTGACGCCTACGAACTGACCTTCAACCGACTTGACTACCGCTCGACCCAGAAGTATGCCGACAATGAGAACTTCGACATGATGACAGCCGGTAGTCCCGACGCAGCCGACAACACAGCCATCGACAACGACCTTGACAACTACATGGCAACAAAGGGCTACACGGGCAACAATGTCTTCCAAGCCGGTGGCTGGTGCCAAATCGGAACAAACGGCAAGGGCGGAAGCCTAACCACGCCAAAGTTCAACTTCAAGCGCTTTAATGGTGAGTATACTGTTGCACTGACACTGAAGTCAGCCACGGGCAAGCAACCAGTACTTAGCGTAACATCCAACGGGCAGACCGCCAAGACGCGCATAAACAGCGTGTGCCGCACTTACGTGTTCCAGTTCAAAGGCGGCATCTCACAGACCGACATAACCATAGCCACCAACAGCGAACGTGCCCTCATTGACTCCATGACAATATGCCGCGGCAATGCAGCCGAACTGTTCCCCGAAGCCAAAGTCATTGCCGTGACTGGCGAGCCTGCCGTGACAGAGGGCGATGTAGAGGACAACGACTTTGTGGCTATCGACACCAAGGTTATTAAAGACATTGCCGACAACAGCTACATGGTTGACGACCTTGAGCCTAACTGCTACTATTCATTTGCAGTTAAGTCGTACAACGATATAGGCGAATCGCTATACTCTGACGAGCTGATTTTCAACTCAAGCAACGTGACTGCAATAAATGCCATAAACGCATCAACAGACAATGGCAAGCGCGAGACATACACAATAGACGGCAAACGCATAAACCGCATCACGCAACCTGGACTGTATATCGTCAAGACCAACGGTAAAGCCAAGAAAATATTGGTGACAAAATAATGTAGAACCTCATAAAAACAAAATCATGAACAAGAAACTATTCCTCAGCTGTGCAGCCATGCTTGCAACCTGCAGCATGAGCGCACAAGACACATACTTCGCAACCAACTTCAACGACGGTATTCCAGCCTCGTTCACTCTGCACGATGTAGACCAACGTACCCCGTCTACCGACATGCAAAAACTTGGATTTGCTGTAGGCACTCCATGGATTGCCACAACCGAATCCGATGCCGACGGCAACCGCGTGGCTTGCAGCACGTCATGGTACAAGAATGCGGGCACATCGAACGACTGGATGGTGACCGGAGCCATTGAGATTAAATCAGAAAAGGCTGTATTGCGCTGGCGGTCACGCGCAACCGACAAGGACTACCGCGACGGCATGGCTGTGTACATATCTGAGAATGGTACCGCTGTCGAGGATTTCGACACATCTGCCCCCGTTTACTCCGCAAAGAAAGAAGACTATAAGTGGACAGAGCACAGTATTGACCTGAGTGCCTATAAAGGTAAGACTATCTATGTGGCATTCGTAAACAACTCTAAGGACGCCAACTGCCTTTACGTGGATGACATATTCGTGGGTGTACCGTCAAAGGTAGGCATGACACTGGACTTAGGTAGAGTGACACGCGAATATGGTGACGTGACTATATCAGGCAAGGCATTTGCTACCGACAAGCAAAACCACAAGGGATTTACTGTCGGCTACCGCGTTGGCAGCAAAACGGTGGAACAGACTTTCGACGAGACAATAAGCGCTGACGCCTCAACCGACTTCACCCTCGACACACCGCTGCACATCGACCGCAACCAGACCATCAGCTACGACGCATGGATAAAATGCGACGGCGACAGCACCGGCATAACAGCCAAGACTTCGGCTTATCCACTGAAACTTGTATCAGAAGAGGTCACCGGCACATGGTGTGGCTACTGCGTGCGCGGCATCGTAGCCATGAAAACCATGCGCGAGAAATATCCCGACAAGTTCATCGGCATTGCCATACACAACGACAGCAATCCAAATTGGCCAGACGCAATGGCCGCCGGAGTGGAGGACTACCACGACTACATATACTCCACATGCAACATTTCGGGCTATCCACACAGTGTATACAACCGCAACCCCAACTACTCCATAGACCCGGGTGACATGGAGAAATACTTCACTGCCATATATGACTATACCGACAACTACACCGGCATTGAACTTAAAGCTGCCTACAACAGCACAACGGGAAAGATTGACGCTACATCAGACGTTTACTTCGCACAGAAGCAGACTAACACCAACTACCGCTTGGCATATGTCATCATCGAGAACAATGTGCACCGCACACATGCCGACCTTGGACTTAAACCCAATGTCGCATCTGGCTACGACCAGAGTAACTATTATGCCAACAACGCACAAGGTGCTATGGGCGGATTTGAAAGCCTACCCTCCACGGTACCTGCCGAGCAGATGTGGTACAACGACGTGGCACGCTCCATTTATTCGGAACCTAAAGGCGAGGATGGCATCATACCTGCCGACATTGCCGATGGTGACCACTTCAGCCACAGTGTATCACTCGACATCCCAAGCAATGTGCTGAACGCAGAGAACACCGAGGTGATAGTGTTGCTGCTCGACAAAAACGGCACAATTGTCAATGCCGACAAGGTGGTGGCCGACGGCATTGCCACTGGCATAAACTCAGTGACAACCAGCGGCAAGACTGCCGACAACGACACCTTCTACAACATGGAAGGCGTGAAAGTCGGTGCAAATGCCAAGGGCATACTCATTCACAACGGGAAAAAGGTGGTCAGATGACCACCCTTTAGACTGAACAGTTCATGTTTTTATATCCTGCGCAGATATTCATCCAAGCTGTCGCCACGCTGAAGCCCGAGCTTCTTGCGCAGTCGATAGCGGTTGGTATTTACGCTGTCCGGACTCACCGAGAGCATTTCGGCTATCTGCTTTGCACGCATACCAATACTTATATAAGCACAAAGGCGGAGGTCGTTCTCGGTGAGTTTCGCGCTCAACTCCTTCAACTTAACGAAGAAATTGGGATGCACACTGTCGAAATGGAGCTTGAACCGCTGCCACTCGTCGTCGTTCTTAAGGCTGTCGCCAATGACGGCATTCACTTGTGCCACATATTCAGCCGGCACTTTACCCTCGTCATAATATGATTTTGTTATCGCGCTAATCTGTTGCAGTACCTCGTTCTTGTTGGCAAGCAACAGCGTGGACGAACTTATCTCGCAGTCTTTCTGCTTTATGTCGTTCTCGAAATTCTTGCGGTTGACGCTGTAGATGAGCGCTTCCTGACGGAGGGAATTGCGCAATTCGCGGTTCTCTATACGCCTGATTTTATACCTCTGATAGAAGTACACTACCGCAACAACGCCAACAAGCAGCAACACGACAAGCAGCAATACCGCCACGTATCCCATTCTACGGCTCAATTCCGCATCCTGGGCAAGAAGTTTTATAGCGTCATTGCGCCTGGCTATGGCTTCACGGGCACGCGCCTTGGGAACTTCCTGCTTCATTATCTCCGTCACATTGCGCTGATACTCCTCCATGTACAGTCGCAGATAACGGTAGCTTTCAGCACGGTTGCCGGTGTGCTCGCTGGCTCTCCACATCAACTGGTAGACATCGGCAAGAAACCGTTCTCCCTTCAGCATGTCGGCATGGGCAAGCACCTTGTTTAGTTCTGTTATCGCCTCGGCATAGCGCTGCTGATGGCACATGAGTTCAATATACTTGATTTTGACAAGCGTATGAAAGACAATGTTCTGTGGAGCCTTACTGTCTAATATTCTGAAAGCCTGGCTGATATATGCCTGTGCCTTGTCAAGTTCGCCTCGATCCATACAGATAGAGGCAAGTTCTGAGAGAGCCTGTACAGTCATGCCCCAGTCGTTGGCACCACCGCTACGGGTTGACAGCTCATAATATTTCATCTTCTGCGCCTGTCTATCCGACAGCAAAGCCTCGAAGAAATATATGCGGTTGAGCGTAAATCCTGCCTTGCGATAATTGTCGCTTGCTGGCTTCAGCATCAAGCGGGCATTGTCGGGGTCGTTGATGTCGTCGAACAACTGCACCATGAGCAGGTAAGCATTACCAAGAAAATAATTGTCGCCATATTTCTCAAACACTGGCAATGTGGATGAAAGCATATTGTATGCCTTAAGATACTGGCACTGGCGCTCGTAGTTACCTGCAAGCTGATAGTTGATGCGCGCGAGATCGTAGTCATACTGCTCACCACATTTCTTGCGCGCCGCCTCAAGCAGGCGTATGCACTCGTTGCTGTTAGCATCCATCTGGGTTGCGCGCACACGCCAATATATGGCACGACACTGCAATTGCGCATTATTGCCACGCATGGCAATCTGTTGCAGAAGGGCAATGTCGGCGGCACTTATTTGTTCGCGCCTGTTCTCATAGTCGAGGCGGTCGAGACGGGCTGCTATCTGGTCGAACTGATTGTCTAACGGGGTGAAAAGATAGTTGTAAGCATGTGTAGCAAGGGTGGCGCAAAAACACAAGCATGTGACAACAAGCCGCGCCACTACATTTAATTTTTTCATGTCCTTATAGAGAAACGTCGTTTGTTTGATTGCCTGAAAAGCATTTTCCAATGCAAAAATACATCAAAATGGTGACAATACCAAGCCATAACATATTTTAATTGATACTGCAATATGAAAATATAGTCTGAAAAGTTTGTATATGTTAGTCTTTTAGTATATTTTTGTATCAAAATAGAAAGACTTAAAATTTATGGAATACATCATTGTCATATTGGCAGTAGCAATAATCTCTGCCATACTATACTTTTCGATAGCACGTAAACACAATACACCAAACGCTTCTGAAAATGCAGAAGAGACAAACAATAACAACAACGAAGAGACAAATGCAGAAACGCAAGACGACAGTACACAACATACAGCCAACAAGGACTATAACGGGCTGAAGACACGCGAGCTGTGCAAGGCTCTTTTGCGCGACCTCAACTGCAACGTGGTGGAAGACGAGGAAGACAACGAGCGCATGGAATTTGTTTTCCAAGGCGAGGCTTTCTGTATTATCGCGTCCGATGACTGCTTGCTCGCAACTGTATACGATTTTTCTTGGGGTAGCATCAGCCTCGATGACATCGACGATGTGGCACGGCTGCGCAAGGTGATAAACAACGTGAACTTCAGATTTGGCGGCCTTGCCGTTGTCTATACCATCAACACCGAGAAGAACAATATGGTGGTGCACACCAAACGACAGTTCCTCGTCACGCCGGAAATACCAAACATTCTAAACTACATCGAAGCCATGCTCACTGGTTTCTTTGAAGTGCAGCGGGCATTGACACATGAACTTGACCGGATGAGAATGGAGAGTGAAAAAAAGAAATAGCGGAAGTCCTTCTGACCTCCGCTATTTTTTTTGAATAATATTTTTTTAGCTAACCTTATTAAGCTTCTTGATGATTGAGAAGATGAACACGGCTGACACCAGACAGATGCCTGCAAGCACACCCCATATTGCAACGAGGTTGAAATTCTTGCCCCACATGATGCCTGGCACCATAACGAGCTGGTTGCCAATGGCCGTAGCACCAAACCAAAGACCCATCATCAGTCCGGCATACTTTGGAGGTGCCACCTTCGACACGAAAGAGATGCCAATCGGCGAAAGCAACAACTCAGCAAAAGTGAGGATGAGATAGGTAGAAATAAGCAAGTTGGCGCTTACACGTGGACCCTCTGTAGCAGCGTCTGCCTGAGCCGACGGCAGGGCAAGTCCCATGGAGCCTACTGCCATCCAGATGAAGCCGAGTGCGGCAACAAGCATACCAAGACCTATCTTCTCGGGTGATGTCGGTTCCTTGCCTTTCTTGTTGAGCCAAGAGAACAGAGCCACGCTAACCGGGGTCAACGCCACAACATAGCACGGGTTGAACTGCTGGAAGATAGGAGCCTTCACGTCAACGGCACCGTCAAGACTGTTGTACTTGTAAAACAGGAAAGCGATTGCCAAGATGATGATGCCAAGTGAAATGCCCTTGCCTTTGCCGGTCTTGCTCTGTGCCAAGCCGAAGCAGCCATACACCACGAAGATACATGCCACAAGGTTGGTAACATCGAAGAGCATAGACTGGATGCCCTCAGATGTCTTCTGGGTATAGTCACGAGCAAACAGTGTGAGGGTGTTGCCGTTCTGGTGGAATGCCATCCAGAAGAAAATAACAACCGCAAACACAAGACACAGGCACACGATGCGCTCCTTTGTCTCTGCCGGAGAGAGTTCCTTGACATCCGCCTTTGATGCGTCAGCCGCCTTCTTTTCCTCGCGGTCAAGCACATGCTTGTAGGTAGGACTGAAAATGTAGTATATTGCTATACTCAGGATGAGCGACGCACATGCCACAGCAAAAGCAAAGTGGTAAGAGTCCTCAGGAGAAACGCCAAGGCTCGACTGTGCCCAGTCCATAATCTTGATGGCTGCTGTCGGGGCAAACATAGCGCCAATGTTGATGGCCATATAAAAGAGCGAGAAGCCTGAGTCACGGTTTGCTGCATACTCAGGGACATCATACAGACGTCCAACCATTACTTGAAGGTTGCCCTTGAACAGACCCGTTCCCAATGCGATGAGGATGAGCGACAAACCCATAGCGCCAACAGCCACGGTGTCCTTGCCAAGAGGAAGTGAGAGCACCAGATAGCCAATAAACATGATGAAGATGCCCGTTGTCACCATACGTCCGAAACCGAACTTGTCGGCTGCAATGCCGCCAATAATCGGAAGGAAGTAGACCATCATGAGGAAGGTCGAATAAATAGTACTTGCAACTCCTGTCTCAAAACCGAAGTTGGCCTGCAAATAAAGCAGGAACACGGCAAGCATCGTGTAGTAGCCGAAGCGCTCGCCTGTGTTGGCCAAGGATAAAGCCCATAGACCTTTAGGTTGATTTTCAAACATAAATATAGTATTGAGTTAATTATTAATGTCAGTGCTTTAAGTCAAACAGATAGGTAAGCTTGACAACGATGTTGGAGTGGTTGGACTTGGCAAAATAGTCGCGTTTTGTGTCGCCATAGATATTGCCGAGTCCATAGTAGTAGCGGCCTTCGAGGAGGAAATGTCCAACATGTGGGATACTGTACTCCACACCCATTCCGGCCGCAATGCCATAGTCGAACTTGTTCTCCACCGACATCGTGTCCTGCGCGCAGGTTTGGTTTGAACGGTCGGATATGTTGCGGTTGGCGAAGGTGAAGTTGGTCTTTGTCGACTCGCCTATCATATAACCGAACTGCGGTCCTGCCTTGAAGAAGAACTGCATACCCTTCTTCTCCCTACCCCATGCAAGGTGAGCGAAGACAGGAATCTGTATATAGTCAAGGTCGCGCTGGTAAGCCTCTGCGAGTCCTGTCTGAGGGTTTATCACAGGCTGGTCGGCAGTGGTCTTTATACTCTCCTTCCATCCTATACGGGCATAGTTAAGCTCGGCAGAGATTGAGCATATCGTGCTGAAATACTTCTCGCATGTGTAGCGCATCGACAAACCGAAGGTTATGCCGCCGTGGGAGTTCTGCGTCACCTTCGGTGTGAAACCTATTGTGCTCATCACGTAGCCGCCGTTCACGCCTATAGACAAGTCGTTGCGGTGGGCGCCAATCTGGGCATGAAGCGCCGATGGGCATAACGACAGCACAAAGAGAATTGCAAGGATATGTATTCTTGATTTGATGTACATTATGATTTTATTAGTATGAAATCGACTCAATAGTGCGGTTGGGCTTGTAATGGACAAGCATGAATGCAGAGTTCTGCATACCGCCTCCCTGAACATAACGAAACTTCAGCGGTGTCTGCAACGGCACATAAGTGTTCTGCTGCTTTGTTCCAACAAACTTGTCGCCATACTTGTGCATACCGCGGATGAAGAACTGTGCCTGGTCGTAGCCTGTTATGGCGAAACGCGGCAATGCCTGTCGCAAGTCCGACTTGAACCAACGGCGATAGGAGTTCTCAATGTTGGCTGTC
>JBNMLZ010000035.1:0-22063 GCA_050875085.1 Prevotella sp.
AGGCTTCATTATTGCCGTGTTCCTTCTTCTTTGTGTTTTCGGGTGCAGCAGTACCCGAAAAACCATTAAGGAGGAAACGAGCGTAACAGCATCGCAGACGGAAAAGACCAACAGCGAGAGCGACAAAACGGCAGCTTCCACAACCAACACTGAAGTAAACACCAATACTAACGTAGTGGTAGACTTTACCAAAGTGGAGTACAACGACGGGAGCAGCGACCTGCTGACAGAATGCCCGATACCCGAAAAAGTACCCGAAAATTCCAAGGGTAGCAGCCAGCGCAAACCGCCCGACAAGAAAAGCGGCATAAAGTCCATTACTTCCGGGCGTATTACCATCAACGGAAACAGCAGCGAGAAGCAGGAAACGCAGGCTAAAACGACCGAGAAGAGCCGCGAGGACAGCCAAAAGAGCGCAGAAACGACCGAAAACGACCAAAAGAAGGGACTGCTAAGCCCGACATTCGGCTATTTTGCGCCTATACGCGCCGTTTTCGTCCTTCTTATTGCTTTTGCCGTTGTAGTGTGGTGGTGGAAGTCAAGAAAAGGGTAAAAAGAAACCCGAAAAAGCACTTTTTGGGTACTTTTTCGGGTACTTAATTCGCAACACCTTGATAATCAAGGTTGAACGCGGAGAGAGAGGGATTCGAACCCCCGGTACCTCTCAGTACGCCGGTTTTCAAGACCGGTGCATTCGACCACTCTGCCATCTCTCCATAGGGTGCTTATGGCTTATGTGGTGATAATAAGCAAGACTTCGAAGAAGCCTTTCGCAAGTGTCACTACATTTGCGGAGAGAGAGGGATTCGAACCCCCGGTACCTCTCAGTACGCCGGTTTTCAAGACCGGTGCATTCGACCACTCTGCCATCTCTCCAAATATATGGACAACAGACGTAGCACTCTTAGCACTCGGTTTATTCAGCCGTCTTGCTTATTTGCGGGTGCAAAGGTAGTGATAATTTTTGGTTCTGCAAATTTTTTCGCAACTTTTTTTCATAAATCTGCAAAAAATCCACTTTTTGCACTACCTTTGCACTATGATTTATCCAAGCAACTTTGAAAACAAGATACAATTCAGCGAGATTCGCTATCTGCTGAAAGGCTACTGTCTGAGTCAGTTAGGCAAGGACAAGGTGGATGCCATGGCGTTCAGTAATGACGCAGAACAAATTAACACAGCATTAAAGCAGACCCGCGAGTTTCGCCGTATGCAGGAAGAGGCGGATGACTTTCCGCTACAGTTCTTCTTCGACATGCGCGCCTCAATAAAGCGCATACGCATTGAGGGCACACACCTGGAGGAGAACGAGATATTCGACCTGCGACGCTCATTAGAGACAATAGCCGGAATAGTGAAGTTCCTCAACCGCAGCGACGACGACGGCAACTACGACTACCCCACCCTGCACGCCCTCACTGAGGACGTGTTGACATTCCCCGACCTCATTCGCCGCATCGACCAGATTCTCGACAAGTATGGCAAGATAAAGGACACTGCCTCGCCACGCCTCGCCGAGATCCGTTCTCAACTGCGCAAGGCGGAGGGCAGCGTGTCGCGTACATTATATAGTATACTGCATGCCGCGCAGAGCGAGGGACTTGTCGATAAGGATGTCACGCCAACATTGCGCGACGGTAGACTCGTTGTGCCTATCGCCCCGGCAATGAAACGCCGCATAAAGGGCATCGTCCACGATGAGTCATCAACAGGAAAGACGGTGTTCGTGGAGCCGACAGAAGTGGTGGAAGCGAACAACCGCATACGTGAGCTTGAGGCTGACGAGCGCCGCGAGATTATCGTCATACTCACTGAGTTCTCAAAACTCGTGCGTCCACATGTCGACGAGATTATATATGCCTACCAGCTATTGGCAGAGATTGACTTCATACGTGCCCGTGCCGAGTTTGCGCAGCTCACCAATGCCATTGAACCGGAAGTCAGCGCAAAGCCTGTGGTGGACTGGATTACAGCGAAGCACCCTCTCTTGTGGCTCGCGCTGAAAAAGCAGGACAAGCCCATCGTGCCACTTGACATAACACTGACCAAGGATCGCCACATACTGATAATATCGGGTCCTAATGCCGGCGGCAAGTCGGTGTGTCTGAAGACGGTTGGTCTATTGCAGTATATGCTCCAATGTGGCCTGTCTGTACCTATGAGCGAGCGGTCAAAAGTGGGCGTGTTCAGCGACATCATGATTGACATCGGCGATGAGCAGAGCATAGAGAATGACCTGTCGACATACTCGTCACATCTGCTCAACATGAAGAACATGATGAAGCAGGCAAGCGACACAACGCTGCTGCTCATCGATGAGTTCGGCACAGGCACGGAGCCGCAGATTGGCGGAGCCATGGCGGAGGCTGTGCTCAACCAGTTTGTCAAGAAACATGCCTGGGGCGTGATAACAACCCACTACCAGAACCTCAAGCACTACGCCGACTCGCACGACGGCATTGCCAACGGCGCCATGCTGTACGACCGCCATGAGATGCGCCCGCTGTTCCAGTTGGCCATCGGTCAACCAGGCTCGTCGTTCGCCATCGAGATTGCGCGCAAGACCGGCATACCAGACGAGGTGATACGCGAGGCGAGCGACATCGTTGGCTCCGACTACATACAGAGCGACAAGTATCTTCAGGACATCGTGCGCGACAAGCGTTACTGGGAAAACAAGCGCCAGAATGTTCACCAGCGCGAAAAAGACCTGGAGAAGACTATCGCCAAATATGAGGAGGAGATTAAGGAATTGGCACAAAAGCGCAAGGACATCCTTCGCCAAGCCAAGGAACAGGCGCAGGAGCTTCTCAAGGAGAGCAACCGCAACATCGAGAATACCATACGCGAGATACGCGAGTGCCAGGCTGAGAAGGAGGAGACGAGACGTCTGCGCGAGGAGCTGAACGCCTTCAAGGAGGACGTGAGCGAGATTGACACAAAGTCTGGTGATGACCTCATCGAGAAGAAGATGCGACAGATTATGGAGCGCAAGGAACGCCGCGAAAAACGCAAGAAGGAGAAAAAGGAGAATGCCGGCAAGCCTACAACTATCGGCACAAAACTCCCCACCCCAACTGCCGCCGCAGAGCAACAGACGTTTGAGCCGGGCGATACTGTGCGTATGCGTGGTCTGACAACTGTAGGAACTGTAGATTCTGTTCAAGGTAAAGAGGCAACTGTGATTTTCGGAGATGTGAAGACAAAGGTCAAGATGTCACGCCTGGAGCACACCACCAAGACACCGGAGTCTACACAGCCTGCTACATTCGGCATCAGCCGCGAGACCCGACAGACCATCGACTCCCACAAGCTCAACTTCCACCAGGATCTTGACGTTCGCGGTATGCGTGGCGACGAAGCCCTGAACGCTGTACAGCACTTCATCGACGATGCCATTCTCGTTGGCATGTCGCGTGTGCGCATCCTACACGGCAAGGGCAACGGTATTCTGCGCCAGCTCATACGCCAGTACCTTCAGTCGGTGCCAAACGTGACGAGCTGCAAGGACGAACACGTGCAGTTTGGCGGTGCCGGCATCACGGTCGTGGATTTCTGACACAACTAATGATTCAACGAAAAAAATGCCCCACCGCATCACGCGGTAGGGCACCAAACTTTATTAACCAATATTTGTATTTATACAAGAACCTTAATCCTTATTCATTGGGTTCTGCTGCAGCTGGTGTATCCACTTCGGGTTCATCAGCTTTTTTTGCAGTCTTGCGAGCTGCCGGCTTCTTTGCAGCAGGAGCCTTTGTCTTCTCAAGTTTTGCGCGAAGCTTCTCTTCAGTAGCCTCGATTTTCTCAATCTTTGTCTGAAGACGTGTTATCTCCTTGTTCTTCATCTCGATTTCCTCGTCCTGATTCTTGATTGTTGTAAGCAACGAGCTAAGCTCATCGTTGTCGATAGTCTCAGGATAGAGAGAGTTCACGCGAGATATGAAGTCGCCGAGAATATTCATATAGTTTGTGAAGGCGTCGAACGGACTTGAGTAGATGCCGCGGTTGATGCCCACCTGCGACGGCTTTGTAGTCATCTGGCGGAAGAAGTGGGATGCCTGCAGGTAGTCCCAGTCCTGATTAATGCGCGGGTCGTTGGCAATGCGCACACGGTCGGCCACGCTATAGAGCTTGTTGAAGGCCTCACGCTGCATCGGGTTGCCGAGCCAGCAGCTCACGTCGCGCTCCTCGTCGTTCCATGACAATGTGTCGGGCACGTCAAGCTGGCTCACGCTGTCGTAAGTGTCGCAAATCTCCGACGGTGTAGAGAATGTCAGTCCACGGGTCTTGGCGCATGTAGGCAAAGCCTTGATGAAGTCGAGGATGTGGCTTGACAGTGGCTGTGCGATGCCAAGGGCAGACAATTCCATGAAGATGTTTATCACCTTCTCGCCCTCCGGGAAGTTGGCAATGCGGTCTACATAGTTGTCGGCGAACAATGGATAGCCTTCCCACTCGGTGTTGCTGAAGCGCAGTGAGATGTCGTCGCTGAGGTTGATGTCGCGCAGGAGGAGCTTCAAGTTAGGAGCAAGTGCGCAGTTGTACACATAGTGAGGCGACTTCCAGCCAAGGACGTGGCGCGCGCCTTCAGTAAGCATACCCTTGAATCCCATCTGTGACACCTGCAGACCAATCTCGTCGCTGTAGATGAGTGAAGAGTTGCGCAGCACCTTCGGCTCCTGCCCGAAGTACTCCTTCATCTTCTGGCACTGACGCTTCACTTCAGCCTCGAAACTTGCTTCGTTGGCGAGCGATGCAAGGCCATGAGAATAAGGCTCGGCGAGGAACTCCACGCAACCGGTCTGGTTGAGTTCCTGGAGTTTCTCAAGCACCTGCGGAGCGTGGGTTTCAAGTTGCTCCATGCCCACGCCCGAGATAGAGAAAGCCACCTTGAAGTAGTTGCCGTTCTCCTTGATCATCTCAAGCAGCGTGTTGAGAGCCGGCATGTAGGAACGCTCGGCTATGTCGGTGATGATGCGCTCGTCCTCGTAGTCGTCATAATAGTAGTGGTCGGTACCGATGTCGAAGAAACGGTAGCGCTTCAACTGGATATTTTGATGTATCTCGAAATATAAACAAATCGTTTTCATTGTTGCTTGTCGTTTAATGGATTGTTGTGTGTTTGTTTAGTAGAGTTTGCCTGCAAGCACACGCTCATAGAGGTTCTTGATGCGTGCGCCCACCTTCTCCCATGTAATCTGGTCAACCTCGTTCTTGCCTTCCTCCTGGAGGTAGTGGAAGAGTGAGTCGTTGTGGCAGATGGAATAGATGGAGTCGGCAAGGGCGTGGATATCCCAATAGTCAACCTTGATACAGTTGTTGAGAATTTCGGCACAACCCGACTGTTTTGATATGATTGTCGGCGTGCCGCACTGCATGGCCTCAAGAGGCGATATGCCAAACGGCTCCGACACAGACGGCATTACATACACGTCGGAATCCTTCAAGCACTCGTACACCTGCTTGCCGCGCATGAAGCCCGGGAAGTGGAAGCGGTCGGCAATGCCGCGCTCGGCGGCAAGATAAATCATGGCGTCCATCATGTCGCCGCTGCCTGCCATGCAGAAGCGCACGTTGCGAGTGCGCTGAAGCACCATGTTGGCAGCCTCGACGAAGTACTCTGGTCCCTTCTGCATTGTGATGCGGCCAAGGAACGTAACGATTTTCTCCTTGCCAGTGTGGTCGGGACGCGGGATGTCCTGCAGTTCCTGGCGCAGTGGGTACACGGCATTGTGCATGGTGAAGCACTTGCGCGGGTCCTGATGGTACTGGTTGATTACAGTCTGGCGTGTGAGTTCCGACACACACATGATGCAGTCGGCATTGTCCATGCCGTCCTTCTCGATAGCGTAAACCGTAGGGTTCACCTTTCCGCGTGAGCGGTCGAAGTCGGTGGCATGTACATGGATGCACAGCGGCTTGCCGCTCACCTTCTTGGCATGGATGCCTGCCGGATAGGTCAGCCAGTCGTGGGCATGTATGATGTCGAAGTCCTCGGTGCGTGCCACCACTCCTGCGATGATGGAATAGTTGTTGATTTCCTCATGCAGGTTTGACGGGTAGCCACCGGCAAACTCCATGCAGCCAAGGTCGTTGACGTGCATATTGTTGAAGTCGGCGTAGATATGGTCGCGCAGACGATAGTAATAGTCGGGGTCCATGATGTTGCCAATACGGCTCTTGACATAGTCGTAGTCGACATCGCGCCAAGCGATAGGCACGCAGTTCATTGCCACAATGCGGCAAGCGCTCTGGTCCTCGTCACCGAATGGATGAGGCAGACACAACACTGTCTCTATGCCGCCCTGGGCGTGGAGTCCCTGTGATATTCCGAAGTTAGCGGTAGCAAGTCCACCATATACGTGAGGAGGATACTCCCAACCGAACATTAATACTTTCATATTTTTGAATCCTCCTATGTTTTAATATTTATACTTTTCAAGCAGTTCGAGTGTGCGCAAAATCTCGCCCACGTTCATGGCGAACGATATTGCGCCACGTCCATGGAACGGAGGGTTGCCGTCGAACAGCTCTGGTATTGTACCGATACAGTGCTGCGTCATCTCGTCCTCGTAGCCAACCATCTGGCGCTCCAGGAACGAGAGTCGCGTGCGCTTGTAAATCTTCAGACACGATTCCATATAGAATCCTCCAAGCCACGGCCATGCCGTGCCCTGGTGATAGGCGTAGTCGCGCTGTGTCTGCGGACCAACATACATAGGATTGTAGCCGCCGCTCTTCGGCGAGAGTGAGCGGAGTCCCTTAGGAGTGAGCAGCTCGCGTGTGCACACGTCGAGCACGCTCTTCATCTGTGCTGGTGAGAGCGGAGTGTAGTCGAGTGCCACGGCGAATATCATGTTCGGGCGCACGCTCCAGTCGGGGTTGTCCTTCGGCTCAACATAGTCAAACAGATAGCCGTATTCATTGACGAATGTGTCGAGGAATGAGCTTCCGCAAAGCTCAGCACGCTTTTCATATTCAGAAGCCTCAGCCTCGGCGCCGAACTCAGCCGCCATTGACGCGCAGAACTTCAGGGCGTTGTACCACAGGGCGTTGAACTCAACGATATATCCTGTACGCGGAACCACCGGGCGACCATTGGCTGTGGAGTTCATCCATGTAACGGCTTTCTCCTTGCCTTCCGAGTAAAGCAGGCCATTGTCCTTCAAGTGGAGGTTAGGATGCTTGTCTGCCACGATGTAAGCCACGATGTCGTGAAGCAGCTTGCCGTACTTGCGGTTGCACTTCTCGCGGCCGACGTGCTTTGCATACTGCTGGATGGCCCATACAGCCCAAAGCAGCACGTCGGGTTGCTCTATCTCGTAAATCTTCACTGTGAGCGGCTTGCCCTCCATAAACTCATAGAGTCCACGGGCGGCAGTCTGCATGACGAGTTCAAAGTAGTCCTCCTCCTCTATCGAGAGTGTCAGACCTGGCAGGGCGATGAACGTGTCGCGCGCACGGCACTTGAACCACGGATATCCGGCAAGGATGTAGCGTTCGTCCTTGCTCGTGCGGTTGTGGAACTGGTGGGCGGCGTTCACGAGGCAGTGGAAGAAGTTGTCGCGCGGAGAGCGCTCCTCCACCTCCTTGGTGAAGAGTGCCTTCAAGCCGCCGGTCTTGCACTCCGACGTTGAGCCGGAGAACACGATGCTCTCGCCCTTCTTGATGTCCATCTCGAAATAGCCGGGCACGTACAGATCCTCATTTGATGCGTAGCCACGCTCCTGCTCCTTCGGATATTCCACGCCGCGATACCAGTCGGGCTGGAACACAAACTTGTTTTCTTTGCTGAACTGCATGTAGAGGTCGGGATAGCCTGCATACATGCATGTCTTGATGCCGTTGTCTACCTCGCTGTACTCACGCGAAGCCACGCTGTTCTCATGTGTGAACTGGCGCACGCTGCGGAAGGCGAGGAACGGGCGGAAACGCAGTGTTGTTGCCGAATGGGCATCAACAAGCGTGTAGCGAATAAGGATGCGGTCCTCATAATGCTGGAACACAACTTCCTTCTTCAACAGCACACCGCCAACACGGTAGAGTGTTGTCGGCACTTTGTCACAATCAAATTCCCTTATGTACTTGTGACCTTTCGGACTGTAAGTATTGCCCTGATACTTGTGCAGACCAAGATTGAATTCTGCCCCGTGCTGAATCACTGTGCAGTCAAGCGACGAAAGGAGGACATGGTTCTCATCGTCGAGCTCCGGAACGGGTACCACAAGCAGACCATGATACTTTCTTGTATTACAGTCAACAATTGTAGAACACGAATAGGCTCCAGAACGGTTTGTACGCAACAACTCACGGGGAAGCGACTCTTCCAGGTTTGTCATCAGAGCTTTTTCGAATCGAAGATAACTCATAGGTTTAAATTAAGGTTCGTTATTAGTATCTGTTTAGCGCTTGGCAGTAGTCTTGTTAAAAGGCGTTCGCTGCCTTACGCTATCAAAGGTAGTAAATTTTAGTTTACGGACAAAATAAAAGCAACTATATTTTCAAAAAAATGCTATTTTACACCCTTTTTCTCGTTTTTCAACTCAAAAACGGATGGAATGGTTTCGCGTATCGCCAAAAATGCTTAACTTTGTGGAACCCCATGCAACAACATTTCATATATAAGTTTTTCAGGACAACAAAACAACCATGCCAAGCAACATTATATATAAGGAAGATGTGGCACACGAAATAGCACAGATATGGAACTGTGCCGACGATACCGTGACAAATGCCATTGCCGACAACATGTCGGTAAGGCGTTTCAAGAAAAACGCCATAATATACCATGAAAGCCAGCAACCCACAAAACTGCTTTTCCTCGTGGAGGGCAAGGTGAAGATTGTGAAGGAGTGTGGCTTGGGGCGCGCGCAGATTGTGCGTGCCATCAAGGAGAAACAGTTTCTCGGCTACCGTGCTTTCCTTGCAAGAGAGTGCTACACCACGTCTGCCATGGCTTTCGAGGACTCTGTGATAGCGGCTGTGCCTCTGGATATTGTATCGGGAATGATAAGCTCCCACTACGCAATTGCGCGGTACTTTCTCTACGAGCTTGCCACCATTCTCGGCATGACCGACGGGCGCATCGTGTCGCTCACGCAAAAGCACATACGCGGCAGGCTTGCCGAGACCATCCTCGCCCTTAGAAACAACTATGGAGTGGAACCCGACGGGCAGACGCTCAACATCGCCATGAACCGCGACGACCTTGCATCACTGTCAAACATGAGCACGAGCAACGCCATACGCACGCTGTCGGCGTTCGCCCAGGAGGGCATTCTCTCCATCGACGGCAGGAGGATAAGAATTCTTGACTTGGAAATGCTGAAAAAGATTTCGGAAATGGGCTGACAACCAGTCCATTTCCATAAGCAATACTATTGGAATATCAATCTATTATCCGGAACAAGGCTGTTCTTGAGCAGCCTATTCCGGAATAAGGAAGTTTACGACTTCCTGCTCCACGGTAATCGTGTAGGGTCCGTGTGGCGTGCGCATCAATCGTCCGTCGATGCCTACAAGGGCTTTGCGAGCCTCTATCACCTCCACCTTACGTGTGCGGTAAGGGTGCACGCTCTTGTGGTTGAGGAACTTGCCGCGCACAAACAGATAGAAGCCCTCAATTAGCTGTGTCATTCCCGGATGATACACAAGGCTCACGTCGAGCAGTCCGTTGTATGGCACAGCGTTTGGCGTTTGTCCATATCCCGTGGCATTGCCTATGCACACGGTCATGACGTTGCGCTTTATGTCGTCGGAATTGATTTTCAGGTGCATGCGGTAGTCAAGGCGCTGGAAAATCATCAGCAGGAACGAAAAGAAGAACGACAGTGTGCGCGAGCCGAAGTAATGGCGCGTCTGACGGCGCAGGTTCATGATGGACGCTATCAAGCCTATGTTTATACAGTTGAGGAAATAGCGGCGGCATGTCTCGCCGTGCTTGTTGGTGTAGCGTATGCAGCCGAGGTCAATCTTGCGCACGTGGCGTTGCTTGAGCCACTTTATGGTCTGGTTGTACTCGCTCTCGCGGAATCCCCAGAAATGCGCGAAGTCGTTCATCAAGCCGTTAGGTATCACGCCGAGCGTCACACTCTCGCGCACGCTCTTGTCGACCTGCATCAGGCAGTTAACGGCATCATTGAGCGCAGAGTCGCCTCCCACAATGACTATCGTCTTGTAGCCATTGTTTATCATCATCTTCACAAGACGGTCCACTCCAGCAGAACTCTCGCTCTGCACGAAGTCATACTCAATGCCGTTAGCCTTCAGGCTCTTCTCGATTTTCTCCCATCTGCGGTTTGAGCTGAATAGTTCATGTTTCGGACAATAGAGTATGCCCCAACGGTTGTCGTTAATCATATCGTCATTATTTTAAAGTTAGTTGTATCCTGCCACATTCATTATCGCCGCCACCTTCTCGTCCATCGGAAGTGTGGCGTCAATCCAATGAATGTTGTATCCGCGGCGCTCCATACCGCGGAACCACGTCATCTGTCGCTTGGCAAACTGGTGGATGGCTATCTCAAGCTGGCGGAACATCTCCTCGTAGGAGATTTTGCCCGTCACGTATTCCGTGATGAATTTGTATTCCAGTCCGTAGTATATCAGGTCGTCGGGGTTTATGCCCTCGCCGATGAGACCGCGTATCTCGTCTACCATGCCCTCGTCGAGCCTGGCCTTGAGCCGGCGCGTAATCTTCTCGCGGCGCAGGTTGCGGTCGATGTCGATGCCGATTATCACGGAGTCCACTGGTGGCAGTTTGCGGTCGGGCGTGGGGTTTTCGAGATTGTAGGTCTCTATCTCAATGGCGCGTATGGCGCGCTGCGCTGTGTCCACATCGGTG
Source organism: Prevotella sp. (assembly GCA_050875085.1). Taxonomy (GTDB): domain Bacteria; phylum Bacteroidota; class Bacteroidia; order Bacteroidales; family Bacteroidaceae; genus Prevotella. Next base: position 10,847 of record JBNMLZ010000035.1, read on the forward strand.
CGGTTGTGCATGTTGGAATTGTTGCGGCGTTTCAGGTCGGCAAGTATTTCGGTCAGCTCGTCAAGCGACTTTCCTGCAAGCCTCTCCCGCAACTCAGGGTTCTGCGGCACCGGCGAGAGGTTGTAGCCTCCGAGCACCGCCTCGATGTAGAGTCCGGTTCCGCCACACAGTATTGGCTGCTTTCCGCGCGAGACGATGTCGTTGTAAGCCTCGTGGAAGTCGTGCTGATACTGGAAGAGGTTGTATTTTGTGCCTGGCTCGGCAATGTCAATCAGATGATAAGGAATCTGCACGCCGTCGATGCAATAGTCGGCAAGGTCCTTTCCCGTGCCGATGTCCATACGGCGGTATATCTGCCGTGAGTCGGCGCTGATAATCTCGCCGCCGATGCGCATGGCAAGAGCCGCGGCAACGGGTGTCTTGCCGCTTGCGGTAGGTCCGAGAATGGTTATCATCTTTCTTGTTTCCATATAATAATTCAGATTGTGGTTTGTTTCAATTTGCAAACTTACAAAAACCTTTTCACCGCCACAACATTTTCAGTGAAAATCTTTTGCTTGATGCATTCTCATATGCGCATAAAAAAACCGCGAAATCCCGAAAGATTTCGCGGTTATTTTGTTTATAGCTTCGTTGACTATGAATTAGCCGTTGTGCTTCTTCATGATCTTGATGAGGTCAACTACCTTGTGTGAGTAGCCAATCTCGTTGTCATACCAAGAAACAACCTTTACGAAGTTGTCTGTGAGGTATACACCTGCGTTAGCATCGAAGATAGATGTCAACGGGCAGCCGAGGAAGTCAGAAGAAACTACAGCGTCCTCAGTGTAGCCGAGTACACCCTTCAACTCGTTCTCAGAAGCGTGCTTCATAGCAGCGCAGATAGCCTCCTTAGTAGCCGGCTTCTTGAGGTTAACAGTAAGGTCAACTACAGAAACGTCGAGAGTCGGAACACGCATAGAGATACCTGTCAACTTGCCGTTGAGCTCAGGGATAACCTTGCCTACAGCCTTAGCAGCACCTGTTGTAGACGGGATGATGTTGCCAGAAGCAGCACGGCCACCGCGCCAATCCTTCATAGAAGGACCGTCAACAGTCTTCTGTGTAGCAGTTGTAGAGTGAACAGTTGTCATCAAACCAGTCTCGATACCGAAGTTGTCGTTGAGGACCTTAGCGATAGGAGCCAAGCAGTTTGTTGTGCAAGATGCGTTAGAAACGATCTGCTGACCAGCGTACTTGTCGGTGTTAACACCGCATACGAACATATCAGCCTGACGACCGTCCTCACCCTTCTTAGAAGGAGCAGAGAGAACTACGTACTTAGCACCAGCCTTGAGGTGCTTCTCAGCCTTCTCGTAAGCGAGGAACAGACCTGTAGACTCAACTACGTACTCTGCACCAACCTCGTCCCACTTCAAGTTCTCCGGATCGCGCTCAGCAGTTACACGGATGTGGTTGCCGTTTACGATAAGCTCGCTCTTCTCAACGTCAGCCTCAATAGTGCCGTCGAAGTGACCGTGCATTGTATCATACTTAAGCATGTAAGCCATGTAGTCAACCGGGCAAAGGTCATTGATAGCTACTACCTGAACATCCTTAGCGTTCTCAGCCTCAACTGTAGAACGGAATACGAAACGACCGATACGGCCAAATCCGTTAATACCAATTTTGATCATTTTACTTTAATTATTTTAAAGGGTTAAATTTATATTCTTTTCCGTCCAGTCGTCTTGATTCAGTCCGTTTTTCCTGCTAATGAGGCATAGAAGCGTAAAAAAACCGCCACGTCCGTAGGATTTCTCCTTTTTTACGCTGCAAAGATAATAATTATTTTCTAATTTTGCAGTCAAATAATATATTAATTTATATAAAAAATACATGTCGAAATGTAACAGATATATAAAACGACAGCTCTTACCATGCGGTTTGCAAGCTACACTTTGCAAAACCCCCACCCGGAACGGCAGACTCCCGTCTGCCGCCACCCCAACCGTCTGCCGCCACCCCAACCATCTGCCACCACCCAACCCGGAACGGCAGACTCCCGTCTGCCGCCACCCCACCCAAACATTGTTATATATAATATATAGAGTAAAACTTCAATCAACCAAACATAACTAATAAAATGAGTAAAATCTTAAATGAGTTCAAGGCGTTTGCCGTAAAGGGCAACGCTGTTGACATGGCTGTCGGTGTGATCATCGGCGGCGCATTCGGCAAAATCGTTTCGTCTATCGTCAACGACATCATCATGCCTCCTATCGGCTGGCTGATTGGCGGAGTGAACTTCAGCGACCTGAAGTTTGAGCTTCCAACCGTTCGCATCGGCGACGAGACCATGCAGGCTGCCACCATCAACTATGGCGCCTTCATCCAGACGGTCATCGACTTCATCATCATCGCCTTCTGCGTGTTCATGCTCGTCAAGGGCATCAACAAGCTGGCAAGTCTCAAGAAGAAGGAGGAAGAGGCTGCTCCCGCACCTGAGGAGCCGAAGCCCACAAAAGAGGAGCTGCTGCTCACCGAGATCCGCGACTTGCTCAAGGAGCGCAAGTAAGCAGTTCAAGGAGCACAAACCAAACAAGCGCAGACACACGGCTTTAATGCCGATGTCTGCGCTTTTGGCTATATATATTATATTTGCGTTGGTAGTGTGGAAAGTGTCTTGCATTTCCATCTTTATTTACCGCAAAGTTACTCATTTCTTTTTCACCGTGCAACCACGTTTTTCCTATATATGGAGCATTATGCGCCCTGCATGGATTAAGCGGTCAAAAATCATGCTCAAGTGGCTAAACTTTTTTTCAGCAAAACGTATGTTAAATAAGACTTCTTGTTGATTTAAGTTAACCGTTTTATTTTGCTGTCAAACAATTAATTAGTAATTTTGCTGACAAAACATGAACTAAAAACAAATTTATGAAACACACATGTATTTCAACTCTCATGCTCGCCACAGCCATGGTGTTGTCGGCAAGCGCAATGACAGGCTGCAAGCAAAAGGCAGCCCAGGTGTCTTCAGACTCCACACAGGCGGCAGCACCATCAATGGTTGCCACCGACAGCATAGAGTTCAACCAGAAATCCGACTCCACAGTGGAGTGCCGCATCGTGGTTGACTACCCTACCGCCAATGACTCACTGTCATCAGAGGTGCGCAACTTCATCGCGCGCGAATTGGGAAGCCTCTACATCCCGCTTGTCAACGGCGACGAGAAGGGCTACACCGCCTACTCTGGCAAGCTCGACAACGGCAAGGCGCTTGTCGACTTCTACGGCAAGGGCACTGTCAAGTATCTCACCCAGCAATGCAACGAGATGAAGTCGGAAGGGGCCGACATTCTGGGCATGTCGTCGGAGATTACCATCCGCAAGACCGACGAGAACGACCGCTACCTGACCTACGAAAGCTTCTCAAGCTCATTCCTCGGAGGAGCCCACGGAACAACCGTCATCTACTCCACCAACATATCCAAGATTACCGGCAGGACACTCACCCAAACCGTCGACACGCTCAAGGCTAAAGCCCTGCAGCCACTGTTGCGCAAGGGCGTCGTCAGCTATCTGAGGAAGCAGGGCGAGAAGAGTGTCAACGACAAGAACCTCGGCGAATATCTGTTCATCGAGAACGGCATAATCCCGATGCCTGCCACCGTGCCTTACCTTGCAAAGGACGGCGTTCACTTCGTCTACCAGCAATACGAGATTGGACCGTATGCCATGGGCATCGTGGAGTTCACCGTGCCTTACGCCGAAATTAAGCAGTATCTCACCGACGACGCAAAGAAACTGATTGAATAAGTGTATGAAAAAGCTACTCTCATTGCCGCCCAATCTTGTGGGCTGCTTCCACAGCATAACAGGACTTCCTGCCAATGAATGGTTCTGCACCAACGACCCCATCGACCGCAAGCTCGGTTCGGGCGGTGGAACCACTTGGCTGCTGCGTGCCGCCTACGAGACAGAGCGCCACAGCGGCGAAACGTTCAGCCAGTGGCTCGCCGCCGACAAGCGGCTCCTGCTACATGCCGGCGGACAAAGCCGCCGCTTGCCTTCCTACGCCCCGTCGGGCAAGATTCTCACGCCACTGCCCGTGTTCCGCTGGGAGCGCGGACAGCGCATTTCGCAGAACCTTCTGTCGCTGCAGGTGCCGCTCTACCAGCGCATCATGGACATGACTCCTAAGGGACTCAACACTATGATTGTCAGCGGCGACGTGCTCATCCGCTCCACGCAGCCACTGCCTGCCATCCCCGAGGATGCCGACATCGTGTGCTACGGTCTGTGGCTCGGCCCAGAGATTGCAAAGGATCATGGCGTGTTCGTGTCGTCGCGCAAGCGTCCCACCGAACTGAAGTGCATGCTTCAGAAGCCATCCGTCGACACTCTCTCGTCGCTGCTTGCCGACCACTTCTACCTGACCGACATCGGTGTGTGGATTCTGTCCGACCGGGCTGTCAGCATACTCATGAAACACTCCGTCGACAATGGCGACATAGTGCATGGCAACGTCAGCTACTACGACATGTACGGCACGTTTGGCTGCGCTCTCGGCACTGAGCCGGGCGTGGCTGACGAGGAGGTCAACCAACTGCGCGTTGCCATTCTGCCGTTGCCGGGCGGCGAGTTCTACCATTTCGGCACGTCCCACGAGCTGCTCTCGTCGATGCTCGCCATACAGAACCTCGTCAACGACCAGCGCGAGATTATGCACCACGACCGCAAGCCTCATCCCTCGGTTTTCGTGCAGAACACCGACCTGAGAGTCGCATGGAACGAGCACAACAGAAACGTATGGGTGGAAAATTCCTACGTCGGACCCCGCTGGACCTTCTCGCAGGACAACATCGTGACCGGTGTGCCCGACAACGACTGGACTATCAGCCTGCGCCCCAAGCAATGTATAGACATCGTGCCCATCGGACAGTCGGAGTGGGTGGTGCGTCCCTATGGTTTCGACGACAAGTTCGGCGGCGACTTGCAGTCAACGCGCATGTTCCCAGTGGTCGGCAACACCGCCGACATGGGACGCGTACTGGCATGGATGCTCGACAAGAGCTTGCAGAACGGAGGCAGCGAGATATACGACAGGGCGCGTCTGATGAGTGCCGACGAGATAAGTGCCTACGCCAACCTGACGCGGCTTGTGGCGCAACGCTCACTGCTGCGTGCCCACAACCTGCCAAAAATAGCAGCCAACTGGCAACACAGCGTGTTCTACCAGCTCGACCTTGAGGATGCTGCCAAGAAATATGCCAAGCACGACATACCGCTGCCGGAGCCTCTGCCGGAGTCGGCACCGCTGCTCACGCGCTCACGCGACGCCATGTTCCGCGCTGAAGTGGAGCGGCTTAAGGGCTGCGCCGACCAGTCGGCTTACAGCGAGCAGACTTCCGCCCTACTCCGCCAAGGACTCACAGCCGACGCCATGGACTCACGCCAGCACCCGCGCATGTCGGTCTACAAGGACCAGATTGTGTGGGGACGCTCTCCCGTGCGCATCGACATTGCCGGAGGGTGGACCGACACGCCGCCCTACTGCCTCATGGAGGGCGGCAACGTGGTGAACCTCGCCATTGAGCTTAACGGCCAGCCACCGCTGCAAACCTACGTCAAGCCATGTCCCGAGCCGCACATCGTTCTGCGGAGCATCGACCTTGGAGCGTCGGAGACAATCGACACCTACGAGCAGCTTGCAGCATATAATAAGGTGGGGTCGCCATTCTCCATACCCAAGGCGGCGTTGGCGCTTGCCGGATTTCTGCCGCAGTTTGCCCGTGAGCGGTTCACGTCGCTTGCCGAACAACTGCGCGAGTTTGGCTGCGGCATTGAGGTGACGCTGCTCTCAGCCATTCCTGCCGGGTCGGGGCTTGGCACAAGCTCACTGCTCGCCTCCACGGTGCTCGGGTCGCTGAGCGACTTCTGCGGTTTGGGATGGGACAAGGCTGAGATAGGCCGCCGCACGCTCATCCTCGAACAGCTGCTCACCACCGGCGGCGGATGGCAAGACCAGTTTGGCGGTCTGCTCCCCGGCGTGAAGCTGCTTCAGACGGGACGCGGGTTCTGCCAGAGCCCAGAGGTGCGCTACCTCCCCGGCGACCTCTTCACCCAACCCGACTACCGCGCCTGCCACCTGCTCTACTACACCGGCATCACGCGCACGGCAAAGACCATACTCTCGGAGATAGTGAAGAAGATGTTCCTCAACGAGAACAGCGAGCTGCGCCAACTGCGCGAGATGAAAGCCCACGCCCTCGACATGTTCGACGCCATACAGCACGCCGACTTCCAGCGCATGGGCACACTCATAGGCAAGACATGGCAGCAGAACCAGGCGATTGACTGTGGCACCAACCCACAGCAAATCAGCGCCATCACGTCGCTCATCGACGACCTTTGCCTGGGCTACAAGTTGCCCGGAGCAGGCGGCGGTGGCTATCTGTACATGGTGGCAAAGGATGTCGACGCAGCCGCACGCATACGCCACATCCTGTCGGAGCACCGTCCAAATGATAAAGCAAGGTTTGTTGAAATGAGTCTTTCTGTTACCGGAATGCAGGTCAGCAGAAGCTGAAAATGAATACGCAAGTCGTCTTACTTCGGTCGTTCAACGTGTTTACACCGAACGTTCAACATGTTTACTTCGAACGTTCAACGTGCTTACTTCGACCGATGTAAGACAACTTGCGTTATTGTTTTGAAAAACTCTATTTATTGTTTTGAAAGACTTTAGTTATCGTTTAGCATGACATTCCTGTGCTAAACCAAGATGTCTTTTTTTATTTCATCATTTTGTTCCTGTATACTCCCCTCCAGTTATCGCGGCAAGCGAATACTTGTTGAAGAGCATGTCGTAGCCGCCCTTCTGCTCGGTCTGCTCATAGAAGAAGCCTATTGAGCCGTCGGCGAGAAGCTCCATTGTGGAGTAGGCAGAGTCGGTGTTGCTCACGCGGAACACCTTCCATCCCGAGCGGAAGCACTCAGGCGAGCTGTAGTCGGCAGGCGTGGCAAGTTCCTTATAGTAGATGCCCACATTCTCGCGCACATCGCTCATCGGCACCGAATAGAGCAGCACGTGGGTCTTCTTGCCGTCGGAGCGGCGGCGCGCCTCAACCAGCAGCACCTCGCCGTTGCACTTTGCCGAGCGGTAGGTGTCGTTGTCGATGTAGACAGGCTCTGCCCAACTGCCCTCAGCCTTCTTTGCGTTGGCATACTTGAAGATGTTGAATATTCTGCCGTTGCCTTTCTGCGAGCGGCTGCACAGCAGCACGTTGCCGTCGGGCAGCTCAACGAGCTTCGCCTCGTCGCCGTCGAGAGTCGGGCGGGCGTCAACACCGCCAAGCGGCCGCCACTGCTTGCCGAAGTCGTCGGAATAGAGCACCACGTTGCCTATGTTGGTGCACATAGCCGAATATATGCGGTAGTTCTTGCCAGCCTTAATGCGTGCGCTCTGGCAAATCCTGCCCGACGAGAAAAACAGCTTGTGCACGGCACCGTTCATCAGACCGTAAATCTGGCTTGTCACCTCCTCGCCCGTCCAGTGGATGCCGTCCTTGCTGTAGTAGCGCCCCACGCGGTTGGGATTGTCGAGCGTCGACGTCCAGTACCACACGTTGCCCGAGGCACACATCATGAGCATCTCGCCCGTCTTGCGGTCGCACACTACGGCGGCGTCGCCATGCGCCACGTCGAACGGCACATTCTGTCCGCCGCCCTTCACAAGGGTAGTCTCCCCACTCCACGTCTTGCCGTTGTCGCTGCTGCGCTTGGCAACGATGTCTATCTCGCCGCCGCCAACGTCGGTGCGGCACGGACGATAGTCGCTCACGGCAATCAGGCTGCCGTCCTTTGCCTGGATGAGCGCCGGGATACGGTAGCAATTGGTCAGGGTGTCACTCTTGAACAATACTGTTTGGGCTGAGACGTCAGCCGCAAGGAACATGCTTGCAAACAAGGCTGCCGCCATACATCTTTTTCTTTTCATCGTTAGGTTTATTGGATTTTTATATTGCCTACAAAAGTAGCATATTTTTATCAAACCGCCAATATAAAAATAAATTAAAACGCGCTCAATCTTCCTGTATTCCACATAAAATTAGTAACTTTACACGCGGTTTACCCATATAAAAGCTAAAAGCCGCACCCTGACCATACAAGAAATAATAAATACTATATATAATGTTATTCAAATGGAATTACAAGCCACCTACGACAGAGGAGAAACAGGCGGCTGACGAACTGGGGGCGAAGCTGAACATCAGCCCGATACTCGCCTGGCTGCTCATCCGACGCGGCATAACAACAGAGTCAGCTGCCAAGCGATTCTTCCACCCGCAGCTGGCAGACCTCATCAATCCGTTCCTCATGAAGGACATGGACCTCGCCGTAGACCGCCTGAACGACGCCATGGGGCGCAAGGAGCGCATACTGGTGTATGGCGACTACGACGTGGACGGATGCACGGCAGTGGCACTGGTGTACAAGTTCATACAGCAGTTCTACTCCAACATCGAATACTACATTCCCGACCGCTACGACGAGGGCTATGGAGTGAGCAAGAAGGGCATCGACTACGCCAAGGAGGCCGGCGTGAAGCTCATCATCATCCTCGACTGTGGCATCAAGGCGATTGACGAGATTGCCTATGCCAAGTCGCTCGGCATCGACTTCATCATCTGCGACCACCACATGCCCGACGACGAGCTGCCGCCAGCCGTCGCCATCCTGAACCCCAAGCGGCCCGACGACGCCTACCCGTTCAAGCACCTGTGCGGATGCGGGGTGGGCTTCAAGTTCATGCAGGCTTTCGCCAAGAACAACGGCATCCAGTTTGCGCGGCTCATACCGCTTCTCGACCTGTGTGCCGTGAGCATCGCAGCCGACATCGTGCCCGTGGTCGAGGAGAACCGCATCCTCGCCTTCCACGGTCTGAAGACACTCAACCAGAACCCGAGCATCGGACTGAAGGCCATCATCGACATATGCGGCCTGGGCGGACGCGACATCTCAATGAGCGACATAATCTTCAAAATCGGACCGCGCATCAACGCCTCCGGACGCATGGAGAACGGACGCGAGAGCGTGGACCTGCTCGTGGAGAAGGACTTCTCAAGCGCCCTTGAGAAAGCCAAGCACATCGACGGCTACAACGAGCAGCGCAAGGACATCGACAAGCAGATGACCGAGGAGGCCAACCACATCGTGTCGCGGCTCGAAAGCCAGTGCCACCGCTCGTCGATAGTGCTCTACGACGAGAACTGGAAGAAGGGGGTCATTGGCATCGTGGCGTCACGACTGACCGAGATATACTTCCGCCCGACAGTGGTGCTGACGCGCGACGGCGACTTCGCAACGGGCTCGGCACGCAGCGTGACGGGATTCGACGTATACTCGGCAATAAAGAGCTGCCGCGACCTGCTCGTCAACTTCGGAGGCCACACCTACGCTGCCGGACTGACACTCAGGTGGAGCGACATCCAGGAGTTCCGCCGCCGCTTCCAGGCTTATGTTGACGAGCACATACAGCCCGAACAGACCGAGGCCATACTCAACATCGACGTGGAGATTGACTTCCGCGACATCACCAAGAAACTGCACAACGACCTGAAGCGCTTCGCGCCATTCGGGCCATGCAACCCAAAGCCGCTGTTCTGCACAACCGGAGTCTACGACTACGGCACGAGCAAGGTGGTGGGCAGGGAGCAGGAGCACATCAAGCTTGAACTGGTCGACTCGAAGTCGAGCAACGTGGTCAACGGCATCGCCTTCGGACAAAGCGCGTCGGCCCGCTACATCAAGTCGAAACGCAGCTTCGACATCGCCTACACCATCGAGGACAACGTGTTCAAGCGCAACATGGTGCAGTTGCAGATTGAGGACATAAGACCGACGGAGGAGGAGGAATAAAAGCCCTACCCCCAGCCCCTCCCCGATAGGGAGGGGAGTAATATGCTTTATATATATGTAATTTATATGTAATTGGTATAAGATGAATTCTTATTTTGAGACAACAGCACATACTACTCCCCTCCCTACCGGGGAGGGGTCAGGGGGTAGGGCTTTGAATTTTCTCTCCATCCTCCACTCCGTATGGGGCTACCCCTCCTTCCGCGGCATACAGAGCGACATCATAAACAGCATCGCCGAGGGCAAGGACACGCTCGGACTGATGCCTACGGGTGGCGGCAAGTCGCTGACATTCCAAGTGCCGGCGCTTGCCATGGACGGCGTGTGCATCGTCATCACGCCACTCATAGCCTTGATGAAGGACCAGGTGGACAACCTGAGGCGCCGGGGCATCATCGCCGCCGCCATCTACTCGGGCATGTCGCGCCGCGAGATTGTCACGACACTCGACAACTGCATACTCGGCAACACCAAGCTGCTTTATGTGTCGCCCGAGCGCATCGGCTCCGACATATTCAAGAACAAGCTCGCACATATCAAAGTGAGCTTCATCACGGTCGACGAGGCCCACTGCATATCACAATGGGGCTACGACTTCCGACCGTCCTACCTCCACATAGCCGACATCAGGAAGATGAAGCCCGAGGCGCCAGTGCTCGCGCTCACCGCCACCGCCACGCTCGAGGTGATTGACGACATTCAGAAGCAGCTGGCGTTCAAGGAGAAGAACGTGTTCCGCATGAGCTTCGAGCGCAAGAACCTGGCCTATGTCGTGCGCGACACGATGGACAAGCCTTCCGAACTGCTCCACATACTCAACTCTGTCAAGGGCAGCGGCATCGTCTACGTGCGCAGCCGGCAACGCTCAAAAGAGGTGAGCGAGTTTCTTGAGAAGAACAACATCAGCAGCACGTTCTACCACGCCGGACTGGAGACCGCCACGAAGGACATGCGGCAGAAGCAATGGCACGACGACGAGAAGCGCATCATGGTAGCCACCAACGCCTTCGGCATGGGCATCGACAAACCCGACGTGAGGATTGTGGTGCACATCGACTGCCCCAACTCCTTGGAGGCTTACTTCCAGGAGGCTGGACGCGCAGGACGCGACGGAGAGAAAGCGTATGCCGTGCTGCTGTACAACGGCAACGACAAGCACAAGCTGGAGAAACGCATCGCCGAGGAGTTTCCCGACAAGCAAACCGTAGTGACCGTGTACGAACACCTGGCATACTACCTGCAGATAGCCGCAGGCTACGGATTCGGGCACACGGCAGCGCTCGACATCGACAAGTTCTCGCGCACGTTCCG
>JBNMLZ010000036.1:0-21645 GCA_050875085.1 Prevotella sp.
CACCACCCCTTTGGCAGTTCATAGGGATAATGGGGCTTATCACAAGTAGCTTTAGACCGCTTGGCACGCTTTATTTTGCCTTCTTTTATAAGGCGTTCCTTCTCTGTCTTGATGCGTTCGAGTAGCACCGAGGCAGGTTCATCGTTGGGATCTTGCGGTACAAGTTTGCCATGTATCGCAAGATCGAGTATTTTTTGGCGTAACGCTTTTGTATTCATTGTTATATTGTTGCGCAATTTGTGCAGTCAGGAACTGCACAAATGCTATTCTTTTTCTTCCAGTTTCTTTAACTCCTCATTTTCTTCAAACTCCTCAATCCATTCCTTTACCTTGGCTTGCAGCAAATCCTTGTTTGGAAGATAGAGTTGATAGGCAGACGCATAGATGTTGGCGTCCTTTGGCAGGGTAAGTTCCACAAGAGCATCGTTCTTTTCCTTACACAGCAGAATGCCAATGGTTGGCTTCTCAAAGTCCTGCTTGACATAGCGGTCGTAATAATTTACATACATCTGCATCTGTCCGAGGTCTTGATGTGTTAGCTTGTCTATCTTCAAGTCGATAAGCACATAGCATTGCAGCAAACGATTGTAAAACACCAAGTCAACAAAGAAATGCTGTTCATCAAACGTAAAGCGTTTCTGCCGTGCCTCAAAAAGGAAGCCTTTGCCAAGTTCAAGCAAGAACTGTTGCATCTTGCTGATAATGGCATTCTCCAACTTAGACTCAGAATAAACAGAATCCGGTTTCAAACCTAAGAACTCCAATGTAATAGGGTTCTTTATAATGTCAGACGGTTTTTCGACAGTCTGCCCCTCTTTCGCCAAGCGCAATACTTCATTTTTATCACGACTTAACGCAAGACGCTCGTAAAGACTTGAATTGTATTGACGCTGTAACTCACGAAAGCTCCAGTTTTGTTGGTGGCACTCTATTTCGTAGAAATTGCGTTCGTTTGCATTTTCAATGCGCATCAAGATAAGATAGTGTGACCATGACAATGTAAATAAAGGTCTTGAAGTGCTTTCAGTATTCCGCACATTCAAGTATTCTGTTTCAGACGCTGAATTGGCTAAACAGTGTTTAGCCTTTTTGTTTTCAATAGGACAAACACTGTTTATCTTTTCTGAATACACGTTATAAAACTTCTTGGCATTTTTAAGTGTTGCTACAGACCAACCTTTTCCATATTTATCCGTTAGACGCGTTGATAGATTCTTCAACACAGCCTTACCATAGGTAGCTCTTTTTTCACCTTGCTGTTCATCTTCAATGATGTACTTGCCAACAACATAATAGGTGTACACCATAGCAGTATTGACCGTTGTCTTTACATGCTTGCGTGCTTCATCTATCAGCTTTGATATGTTCTCAAAGAGCGCGTCCTCTCGTTTTGTTATTTCGCCCATTGCTTCAGTCCTCCTTAATATCACCCAACAACTTTTCCAACTCGCTCACCGCCTTACTTATATTCTGGCTCTGCTCCTTAATGGTAGCCATCAGTTCAGCCAAGGAGCGCTGTTCCTCCTCGCCGCCCTGCTTGATCCAAGTGATGTCGAGTGAAGTCTTGTCGCGAGCGGTAAGCTCGTCAATGGAATACTTGCGCCAACGTCCCGAAGGATTGGTGTCGGCATTGTAAGTCTCGGTGCGGTCGTTGATATTCTCCGGGTTGTAGCACTTCACGAAGTCGTCGAGGTGATGACGCTCCAGCTTGTTGGTGGCAAGCGTATGCTTGACGCCAGTACGGTAGTCGTAGAACCAAACCTCCTTGGTAGGTTGTCCCTTAGTGAAGAACAACACGTTAGCCTTCACGCCCTGCGCATAGAAGATGCCAGTAGGAAGACGGAGGATAGTGTGCAGATTAAAGTCAGCGAGCAGACGCTTGCGTATAGTCTCGCCAGCACCGCCCTCAAAGAGCACGTTGTCGGGAAGTACCACAGCGGCACGGCCACCCACTTTCAACATCAGCATCATGTGCTGAAGGAAGTTGAGCTGATTGTTCTTCGTTTCAACATAAAAGTCGGGGCGGTTAAGCTCCACAGAGCCGGCAGGACGCTGTCCGAAAGGAGGGTTGGCAAGAATGACATCCACGAGCGTCTTAGGCTCACGCTCCAACGAGTCCTCGCAAGTGATAGGACTGCGATCCGTGCCCACACCATGCAGATAGAGGTTCATGGAAGCGAGAGTGACAACAAGCGAAGTGTTGTCAACGCCATGCAAAGCCTTGTTGCGCAGAAAATCGCGCTTAGCCTTGTCGGCCGACTGGTTCTTCATATAGTCATAAGCCGTGAGGAGGAAGCCACCCGTGCCACAGGCAGGGTCGCACACCGTCTCGCCAATCTGCGGACGGATGCAGTCCACCATAGCCTTGATGAGCGGACGCGGCGTGAAGTACTGTCCTGCGCCACTCTTCTTGTCCTGTCCGTTCTTTTCGAGGATGCTCTCATAGATGGCACCCTTCACGTCGGCATCCATCACAAGCCATTGCTCCTCGTCAATCATGGTAATGACTTTCTTCAAGTAAACAGGCTTGTCAATCTTGTTCTGTGCCTTGGTGTAGATAGTGCCGATAAGGTTGTCCTGCTCACTGAGCACCCTCAGCGTTTCCTCATACTGCTTCAAGAGTTCCAGTCCGTCAAGCTGAATAAGGTCATGCCACTGGTAGCCAGCAGGTATAGCCGAATCTTCTCCAAACATCTCCACGTTCTCCGCATCCATTTTGAGAAAAAGCAGATAAGTGAGCTGTGTGATATAATCGGTGAAGCCAATACCTTGTCCTGCAAGTGTAGTGGCGAGATTCCATACTTTTTTGGTGAGCGACTGCTCGTTAGATATATTGTTTGCCATAATACAAAGTTACGCAGTTTTTCTTAAAACCACAAAATTAAACAAAGAAAGGAGTGCATCATCCGCCTTTTGCTTAGACCCGAACGCCGCAATCATCTGGGCCGCCTGTGTGCGGTCATCTTCCCGAATGTCGTTGATGGTGCAAGCACCGTTGCTTGCCACATAATCCACAATCTGACTCATCAGTTGCTTCTGTCTATCAGAAATGTCGCGATGCCACTGTCCGCACCAAAGGTTGAAATACTGGCGTGCTGTGGTATAGACACTGTCAAGTTTCTCAATCTGCCTGAAAGCAAAGCGCACCAACTGAATGATGTTAGTAAGCGCCTCGCTCTCCTCCTTCTTGGTGGTGCGCCGCACACTGCCAGGAGAAACAATAGCGTAAGAGTTCCAAAGCTGCTTCGTGCTAAAGCGATTGTTCTCCATTTTCAGTTTGTTCTCCAAGTCCTTCATCATATTAAACGTGATCGGCTCGCCACTCTGGTTATATAAGATGCGCAACGCCTCAATCTCGTCGGCATGGTCACGGCAATACTGTTCAAAAGCCTCCGTGGTGTCCTTGGCATCCTCCACGGAAAAGCCCTTGGAGATAAGCGTGTCCTCACCAGGCATAAGCGTATTGACAAATCCAGCAGCAAGAATGAGGATATATCGGCGCACATCCGCATGATTGGCAATGGGAGCCACAAGTCCCTTGCGCTCGTTGTTCGGCTCATTGATGTCGTTGTACGGCGGCAGGTCGCCACTTTCCAACGCATCGTAGATACGCTGTGCAATGGCATCCATCGAGTCGCTTGCCAACCGCTCGAACTCCGCACGCTGACTATTGTCAGCCTTGTTGTGCAAGCGTGAGAGCGTGGCGGCAAGCCGCTTCAGATACATGTCGGGCAGATTACCATGAGCAATACGCTCAAGCAATTCCTTCAACGTTATCGTGACCGTGTCGGGGCCATCCCCTTGTTCCGGGATAGACATCGTGTGTTCTGTGACACCCACGGCATCCACAAGGAAGAAACAATCCTTGCTGAAGGCATTGGGAGTGACGGCACGCAACTGCTCGTCGCCAATAGTCCGCACGCCACGTCCTTTCATCTGTATGTACAGAGGCTCGGACTCAACATCGCGCATGAACATCACCACTTCAAGCGGTTTCACGTCAGTGCCAGTAGCCACAAGCGTACATGTAACGGCAATGCGGAAGTCGCGATCGTTGCGGAACTGCCGTATCAGTTCGTTGCTGTCGCCCGACGAATAAGTAATCTTCTGCACATAGCGATCCATGTCGGCATCGGGGCATTTCTCGGCAAACACCTCCTTAGCTATATTCACGATGTTCGTGGCGTGAGCCTCGTTAAGCGCAAATATAAGCGTCTTGGGGAGATAATGAAAGTCAGGGTCGCGCTGCGGGTCGTTAAACATCTCCGTATATACAGCGTCGCGGTAAGTAGTGAGTATCAGCTTTATCTGCGAAGGATTTACGACAGAACGGTTAAGCTCCGTCTTGGTATAGTTTTTAGTCTCTCGCGTACTTATTTCCACCGTCTTGCCAGTGTAGCGAGTCTCCACGCGCACACGGTCGCCCTTCAATATAGCCCCACCATTCTCCGTTGCCTCGGTCTTGATGCGGTAAACGCGGTGGTCCACATTCACGCCATCCACTATACTCTTTTCAAGCGTATAGTTCACGATACGGTTGTTGTTGAAAAACGCCATCGTCTCTGGAATAGGCGTAGCCGTGAGTCCAATTAGCCGAGCCGTGTCAAAATACTCCAGCACCTTGCGCCAGTTGCCATAAATGCTGCGGTGGCACTCGTCAATGATAATCATGTCGAAGTAGTCATGTGGCAAGTTCGGATTGTCGGGCAGCGTCACCTCCGTAGTAGCATCGTCAACATCATCATCGTCATTGTCAACGATGTCCTCACCCTTCAGCAAGGAGAACAAACGCTGAATAGTAGAAATCAGCACATTGCTGTCAGCCGGGATTTTTGACGACTTCAAACGCTCCACACCATAAATCGTGTTGAACGCCTCGCCATTGTCAGTAAGGCGGAACGTGCCGAACTCGTTTTCAGCCTGTCGACCAAGATTATTGCGGTCAACCAGGAAAAGCACATGCCGCATGGGCGTATATGAAAGCATACGATAGGCGGCAAGACAAGCCGTATAGGTCTTTCCTGCTCCTGTAGCCAACACCATAAGCGCACGGTTCTGACCGCTTCGGAAACTCTTTTCCAACTCCGTGATAGCCTCGTACTGACATTCACGAAGGCCCTTCTTGCGAATAGTAGGCAAACCAGCAAACGGATCGTCAATGCCAAGCATATTCACAATCTCCTTAGGCGTGTGAATACGGTTGATTTCATCCCATTCGGTATTAGTCTTGCGAAAATCTTGAAACAGGACAACCTTTCCGTTAGACTTATACAAAAGAGGTATAGGTTTTTGCCAAGTCTGATAACAGTCAGGGACACTCTTGGCATAGGTGGCAACCTGTTCGCTCACTTTGTCAGAATCCACATCCACCTCCTCGCGTTTGGCCTCCAACACACCACACACCTTGCCGTTGATGAACATCAGATAGTCAGCTTCAAGATTGCCCTTCAGCAATCCCTCACGTACAGCCACAGCAGTCATCGTAGGTTCAAACTCATCTCGATTGACAACTTGCCAACCAGCATCAGCGAACCAACGGTCAATTTTAACTCTTGCTTTCTCCTCTGGTGTCATAGCCTACTCCTCCTCGTTTTCTGATAATGCCATATTATCGGAAGCCGTTGATTGTGAAAAATCGCTCTCCATTTCCTTACGAAGGTCATCCAAGACCTTGCCCTTATAAGAAAAGAACTTAGCCCCTTGGTAAGCATTGGACGGCGTTCTTTTTTCTTCCGGCAGATAAGTACCGACAAAAGGCGACAACTTATATATGCGGTGGTCATATTCCACAGAATCATCAGAGGCAACCTTCACCTCAATTCCTGTGTGGTCAAATACAACACTTTCACCAATTTTGATGCCCACCATACTAAACTTGAAGCGAGGACGCTTTTGTTTTCTGATGTTAGGCGTGTCATCCTTTTTCGGTTCCTGGTTTTTCTTAGGTTTGTTGTCTTCATATTCCACCACCTCCGCATCATCTATCGTCTGTGCAATGTCCTTGAAAATGTCAAGCGCCATTTGTGGAGGAACATTGAAAAACTCACGGTTTTGTCGGATGCGTAAATCAGTAAGACGGTCAATTGTCTTATGAACGAGCTTCTCAAATTCATTAAACTTAACCGTCTTCATGGTGGCAAAAATCTCAAAAGGAAGGGGCACAGCCGTATTATCCAGTTCCTTAGAACGGACATCAACAGGGCGCGAGCTCTTGCCTATCTTCACCCAATCCTCGCGAAAACTTGGATTAGTCAAGATATAGACATATCCAGTCTCCTTCTTATTGTTTTTCATTTACCACCTCCGCATTTAATAATCTTGCCACATCCACGTTCAAAGCTTTCGCAATACGCAGAAGGTTTTTAAGGTCGGGCTGGCTTGCGTTTGTCACCCATTTGGAGACCGTAGCCTGATCCTTTCCCAATTGCTCGGCAAGCCATTTGTTCGACTTCTGTTCTTCTGCAAGAACAATCTTTAATCTGTTGACTTGTTCCCTTGGCATATTCTATTATAATTATGTGGCAAAGATAGCAAAAAGAGATGATATTATTTAAGGAAATGTTCAAAATTTTATGGAAGAAGTTAAAAAATTGGCAAAATCGTCAATTACATATACACTTCTATACCATTCACCTCAAATATACACACATCGCGAAGCTGCCGGATTTGATTGGAGTCCAGTAGCTTCATTCGTCTTGTGCCTTTGTAGAAGTCGTATTTGAGGGAGATGCAGCGAGTCCAGAGCTGGATCTCGCCGATTCGGGTCCAGAGGCGGATGTCGATGATACAGAAAAATAGGAATATAAAATTACCCCAAATTGAATACAACAAAGTTAGGTACAGAGTTTGAGAATAAAGATGAATTGAAACTTACTGCCATCGAAACCGCAAAAGCAAAATTGATGGATGGCAATCGCTAAAACAGATACTTAGAAGTATCTATTTAGATTAGAGAGAGTTACGGAATATATAAACAGAAAAAGCGTGAAGCCGTAAAAGGTTTCACGCTTTTTCTGTTTCTTTTATGTCAAGGACGGAGGCGAGGCGCCTCCGCTCCCAGTTATCGGATGATTACATCACGCCGCCCATGCCGCCTTGTCCCATAGGCATAGCCGGAGCCTTCTCCTCTGGTTTGTCGCAGATAAGGCACTCGGTTGTGAGGAACATACCAGCGATTGAGGCTGCGTTCTCAAGAGCAACGCGCTCGACCTTGGCCGGGTCGATGACACCGGCTGCACGAAGATCCTCGTAAACGTCCTTGCGGGCATTGTAGCCGAAGTCACCCTCGCCCTCGCGAACCTTCTGAACAACCACGGCACCCTCGCCACCAGCGTTCTTAACGATCTGGCGAAGCGGCTCCTCAATTGCGCGGCGCACGATGTTGATACCAGTCTGCTCGTCGGCATTGTCGCCCTTGAGGTCTTCGAGAGCCTTCTGGGCACGGATGTAGGTAGTACCGCCACCAACAACAACACCCTCTTCCATTGCTGCACGTGTAGCGCAGAGAGCGTCGTCGACGCGATCCTTCTTCTCCTTCATCTCAACCTCGCTGTTGGCACCAACGTAGAGCACTGCAACGCCACCTGCGAGCTTTGCAAGACGCTCCTGGAGTTTCTCCTTGTCATAAGAGCTCTTGGTGTTGGCAATCTCGTTCTTGATCTGAGCAACGCGGTCAGCGATAAGCTCCTTCTTGCCTGCACCGCCAACGAGAGTTGTGTTGTCCTTAGATACAGTAGCCTTCTCGCAAGTACCGCAGAGGTCGAGTGTAGCCTTGTCAAGGCTGAGACCCTTCTCCTCGCTGATTACAACGCCACCAGTCAGTGTAGCGATGTCCTCAAGCATAGCCTTGCGACGGTCGCCGAAGCCCGGAGCCTTGACAGCGCAAATCTTCAAGCCTGCACGCAGACGGTTGACAACCAATGTTGTGAGAGCCTCTGAGTCAACGTCCTCAGCGATGATGAGCATCGGGCGTCCGCTCTCTGCTGCCGGCTGGAGGATAGGAAGAAGATCCTTGAGGTTGCTTATCTTCTTGTCGTAGATGAGGATGTACGGGTTGTCCATAACACACTCCATCTTGTCGGCGTCAGTCACGAAGTAGCCACTCAGGTAGCCACGGTCGAACTGCATACCCTCTGTAACGCCGATACTTGTGTCGCGGCTCTTGCTCTCCTCGATGGTGATTACGCCATCCTTGCTGACCTTGCGCATAGCGTCGGCCAAGAGCTTGCCAATCTCAGGATCGTTGTTGGCAGAAACGGTGGCAACCTGCTCAATCTTGTCGTAGTTGTCGCCTACAACCTCAGCTGTAGTCTTGATGTGGTCAACAACGGCTGCAACAGCCTTGTCGATACCGCGCTTGAGGTCCATCGGGTTGGCACCTGCAGTCACGTTCTTCAAGCCCTCTGTTACGATGGCCTGTGTGAGGATTGTAGCGGTTGTTGTGCCGTCACCAGCGTCGTCGCCAGTCTTGCTTGCAACGCTCTTCACGAGCTGTGCGCCAGTGTTCTCGAACTTGTCCTCAAGCTCTACCTCCTTGGCAACTGTGACACCGTCCTTAGTAATCTGCGGAGCACCGAATTTCTTCTCGATAACTACGTTGCGGCCTTTCGGGCCGAGTGTAACCTTAACGGCGTTAGCCAATTTGTCGACACCGTTCTTCAACAGGTCGCGAGCATCTATATTGTATTTAATTTCCTTAGCCATAATGATTTTAAATTTTTGAGTTTTGAATTTTACTTGTTAACTACTGCGAGCACGTCAGACTGACGCATGATGAGGTATTTAGTTCCCTCAACCTCAAGCTCTGTGCCTGAATATTTGCCGTAGAGAACCTCATCGCCCTCTTTAAGAATCATTTCCTCATCCTTAGTGCCCTTGCCAACGGCAACGATAGTACCATGCTGCGGTTTCTCTTTTGCTGTGTCTGGAATGATGATTCCACCAACTTTTTCCTCTGCCTGTGCAGGAAGTACAAGCACTCTGTCTGCTAATGGTTTAATGTTCATAATTCTTATGTTTTTAAGTTTTTTATTATTTTCTATATATTAAAAAAGGTTTGCGAGTGCCATCCCTTGCGGGAAGCATTCGCAAACCATATAGCTAAAAGCGTGCCAAAAACAAGCATCACCGAATATTTTTTACTCCACAAACATTCATTTATGACAAAATTGTCATTCGCACGTGACATTTTTTCAGTATAAATCCGTGGCGGAGGTGAAAGCCTCCGCCACGGAAATTGGATTCAGTCCTTATTCTTCTCTTCCTGTTGCATACGGAAGAGTTCTTTCTGCTCCTCAATCTCTCTTATCAGTTCCTCTTTTGTTGGCAAATAGGTCAAGTATTTTGCTTGAAACAGTTGCTCGCTGCCATGCAGTACACTGTAACGTGCCATATCCTGGCTTGTGTCCGACCCAAGCAGCAACCCTATAGTGGGGTTGTCACCCTCTGTTCTTTTCAACTGGTCGTACATACGGATGTACATGTCCATCTGTCCTACATCTTGATGAGTAATCATTCCTGTCTTCAAGTCGACAAGAAAGAAGCATTTAAGGATGTAGTTGTAAAACACGAGGTCGATATAGAAATCGCCCATGTCAGTACGGATGTGCTGCTGGCGAGCTACAAAGGCGAAGCCCTTGCCCATCTCCATAATGAAATTTTGAAGATGTTTGATGATGGAACCCTCCAACTCTGATTCCGTAAAATCAAAAGGAGTCTGCAAACCAAGAAATTCAGCTACTACTGGATTCTTTATAAATTCAAACTTGTCGTGCTGATAAGCAGCTGTCAGTTTGTGCATCTCGTCAATCACGGGCTTTTTGTGTTGCGATTGCAGCAAGCGGAAATAGTATTGGGTAGCAATGTTGCGGTGTAAAGTACGTGTACTCCAAGATTCATGAATAGCTTCTTGCGCATACCAATTTCGAGCCTCCTTATTTTCAACACGTATCAATTCTCTATAATGAGTCCAAGGCAACAATTGTAGACGCAGTGCGGCTACTTTTCCAGATTGTGGACGCACTGCGTCCACAATATCAGGAAACATAAGGTAAAACTTTACATACGTATGTAAAGAACTTTTTTCAAAGCCCTTACCATATTTATTTGTCAGCATATCAGCCAACGATGCGATCACACGCTTTCCGTATTCAGCCCGGTCAGCTCCACCAAGTTCTTCCTTGGCTATCCGTTCACCGAGCAACCAATTGCGAATTGTCAGACTCGCATTAACCGCATGATAAGCTCTGGCACAAGCCTCTTCAATTATACGACAAGTATCTTTGTAAAGTACCTCTTTTTGTGACGTTATTTCTTCGTTTTTCATACAATTATTGTTTGGGGAGTAAGCTACAATTTAACATGCCGCAAAGATACAAAATATTATCCACAAAATCACGACTTTAATTGTAATCCGTGGCGGAGGCCGGAGACCTCCGCTGCACCCAACCACTATAGAATAGATAACAAATAACTGCTTGCAGCGGAGGCCGGAGACCTCCGCCACGAACAGACTATCATCAGCCACGTGCAGATCAGAATCTGTTGATTTCCGTATTGCCGGCACCCTTGCCCTTATATCGGTTTCTTGACGTATTGAAGTTATACTCCAATGTGAGGAGCAAGGAGCGGTTGTCGCTCGTGCTGTTCTGAAATAGCGTCACGTCCTTGTTGTAGAACATGATGTCGCGGTTGCTCTTGTTGAATATGTCATTGCCCTCAAGCGACACCGAAAAACGGTTGTTGCAAAATGCCTTGTAAAGCTTGGCGTTGACGTATGATGAAGAGCCGAGCTTCATGTTCTCCTTGTTTCCACGACTGTCCCACTCCATGTCGATGTTCATCCAGATGTCACCGGGCAGATGGATGGCATTCTGAAACTGCACTATTCCCAACGGATTACTGAACGACTTGCGTCCGCCGAAGTATTCGGCTGTGAACCATTGCTTGATAATGCCAGCGTTAATGTTTGGTTGCCAAATACCGATGTGGAATTGTGCGCCAATAAAGGCTTGAAGCTCCTGTATCTTCGGAGTGTTCTCCATTGTGAGCAACTTCACCTCTCCGTCCTCACTGTATGGTTTCGTGGTATTGATGACGGCATCCTTCTTATACTCGTATGACACTTTGCCGAAGAACTGCTTCCATGCCCCCATCAGCTCCACTGAATGAATCTTCATTGGAGAGAGATAAGGGTTGCCGCTTCCCATGGTCAGCCGGTTGACATAGTTGACCGTTCCGTCGAGGTCATCGTATGACGGACGTTGGGTCTTGCCCGTATAGCTCAACGCCAACTGGGTCTTGCCTACCACGGTGGAAACCGTCAACGAAGGGAACACATTATTATATGTCTTGCTCTGGTCTTCCTTTAGTTTGCCGTCTTCAGTGTATTTGAATCTGACATGCTCATACCTCAGTCCAGCCTCAACAGCTATCTTTCCGAACTGCTGCGCGATGGACACGAAACCAGCCATGTTCTTCTCGTCGCTCTTTGTGTCGCTGTTGCCGACAGTGGCCAGATTGATATTGAAGTCGTTCTGTACCTGCGAGGCGGTGTATTCATTGCCCACCTCGATTTGTCCTTTCCACAGAGGATGGCTTAGCACCAGCTTCTCGGCAAGCATTCGTGAGTTGCCTATGCCTGTGGAAGCAATCAAGTTTTCCTCATGGCGCATGTTAGTCTCCAACTGTCGGGAAGTGTCGCGCTTCTTTCTCCACATGTAGTCCATGTTGAAATCAATGCCGAGCTTGCCCACCTCACCATTGTAATAAATATTGGCATGGTGCTTTGGCATCGTGTGCTTTCTGTTATTTCGCACTGTTGAAACCTTGTCCGCCAACACTCCGTCGGCATACGATGTGGTAGTCAAATCGGATGTAGGCTTCAGCAATGTAGTGCCGTTCATATAGTAAGCACCTATTGAATGGTGTTCGTTGAGCATCCATGCGAATCCTAACTTACCGAAGAAATCGCTTGTCCGCATGTGGTTGAAGCTCTCTATGTTCTGCGTCCAGTTGGTCGTAGCCTTCGTCTCCATATCCATGAGTTCATGGCTATAGAACTTTCCGCCATAATAATTGAGATTGGCAAACATTTCCAAACCGCCGGTGCGGTATTTAAGGTTCGCCTGTTCCATGCTCACGAAGTAGTGGCGGAATCCATTCTGCGCGCGAAGCGTGACACCCAAGCCCTCGCCTTGCGCCGGCTTGGTGTGGATGCGTATTACAGCCTTTACCGATGCGTCATACTTTGCGCCAGGGTTGGTGATTACCTCAACGTTCTTGATGTCCTGCGAGTTGAGTTGCGACAACTCGCCGTTGTCCTGCACGGTGCGACCATTAATCTGAATGAGTGGCTTGCCCTTGCCAAACACCTCGAAGTTGCCATCCCTACCGGTGACCATCGGCACCTGGCGCAGCACATCATTAGCCGTGCCGGCATGCGACAGTTGCGAGCCTGCCACATTCGTCACCAAGGCGTTGCCCTTGATTGTGGTGACTGGACGCGACGACTTGACCACCACCCTCTGCAGGTGCATCGTCATCTCCTTCAAGACAATCGTCCCCACCTTGCCGGTATTGTATGTCGCGCTTGCCGTCTGATAGCCCACGCAACTCACCCTCACGATTGCCCTCTTCGCCTCGCAAGGAATAACAAACTGTCCGTTCTCGTTAGTCACGCCACCCGTGACAACACTCGAATCCGTGACATTCAGAATAGCGACATTGGCGAAATCCACTGGACGGCGTTGCGCGTCAACAACGCGGCCAATCATCTTTGTCGGTGTCTTCTGCGTACACTCCACAACTATCACGTTGTCCATTTGCGTCATGTTGATGGGATAGAAGCCTATCAACTGCCTGATGGCATCGGGCACTGTCGTGTTTCGAATACTCTTAGTCACCTTAAAATCCTCCAACTCATCATACACGAAGTTGATGGAATATTTATCCTGCATGGCATTCAAGTCCTTCAATGCCGCAGAGAATGACACATTATTATATTGCCTTGTTATACGCTGGGCATTGGCATACAGATGGAAGCACATGGCACAGTGCACCACCAGCACAGCTTTTCTAAAAAATCCGTTCATCTTCATTCCACTTTTATGGTTTCGTTGTCTGGAGAGTAAGTAATCTGTATGCGCTCGAAAGCGTTCAGAATCTCAATGTTCTGCTGCAATGTCTTGGTCTTGTCCCAGTTGAAGAATACGCGGACATGCCGCGAGCCGGCGTCAGCAAACTCCACCTTCACATGATAGAACGCCGCAAGTTGAGCCACCACATCGCCCAACTCCACATTGTCGAAGACAACAGGCTTGACATCAAGACTGTCTGCCGTTTCCACCGTATTGACTGTCTTGCTGTCCTGCCGGGCCCTGCCGGTAATGGATGCAGCTTGATGTGTATTCTCCTTGACAGCCTCTTTCGGGGATGAAGAGCCGAATATGCCCGAATGGATGGCTGCAAAGGCAATGCCCGACAGAAGCACCACACCAACTATGGATGCCGCTATCTTGAAGCGGCCGCCGAACGCGCGCGCCCCGACCTTGCCGGATGCCAGCCCATTGCTTGCGGCAAACTTCTTCCATTCCTCGTCCACGTCTACACTCTTGGCATTGGCTTTCTGCTGCGCCATCCTTGCCATTGCCATGTCTTGAAAGAACGTCTTTATGTCTTCGTCGGCAAGCAAGGCTTCCACTTGCTCGTCGGTGTATCGGTCGGGATGTTCCTGCATGTCGAAGAACATCTGCCGTTTTTCTTCTTTACTGCTCTTGTTTGTTGTCATTGTTTTGCTCTGTTTTTAATTTGGTTTCTAATCCAGTCCAATGCCTGCGAGATATGGTTGAACACCGTCACCTTGCTCACCCCCACTTCATCTGCCACCTCCTGATAGGACTTCTCCTGAAGATAGCGCAAGCGGAAGATTTGCTTTCTGACGGGCGGTTCAAGCTCTTCGATGAGAAGCATCAGCCGTTCGAGCCGTCCGTCGGCATCATCCGAAAGGATGACATCCGCATCGTCGATCAGCAACTTCGCCACCCTATCCTTGACGCTCTTGTGGGCAATCACGTTAAGGCAGCGGTGGCGGACGCTCCGCATCAAATAGCCTTCCTCACTCCCAGGCATAAGAACCACGCCGTCGGCAAGGATTTTGGCAAACACTTCGCTCACCACATCCTTGCTTTCGTCATCATCCGAAAGAATGCATCTGGCCAGATTGTACATCTTCCCGTAATGACGGCGAAACAACTGTTCTATGTCCTTTTCCTGCTTCATATACTATCTATACAGTTGAGCGGAATAAAAAACTAAGCAAAACAATGATTTTTTCAAAAATCGAACACTAATTTACTCTCAATTATCTTTCAATCCCTTTTCCAATTCCTCAATAGTCGGCATGGAAGACTTGAAGTCTTTCGGGAAGAGTTTGGACAGTTGGTATTCTGATATACCCATTGGCTCCTTGTATGAATCCAAGGCATATTTCGCCACTACATTATCTTTGTCCTTGCAGATGAGCAAGCCGATGGTAGGGTTGTCGATGTCGGTCTTGAACTGGTGATTGATGGCTGAGACATAGAAACTCAACTGACCCAAGAACGAAGGATGGAACGATTGGGCTTTCAATTCTATGACCACGTAGGCATGAATGTGGGCATTATAAAACAACAAGTCTGGGAAGAACTCCTGTTGTCCTACCTCCAAACGGAACTGTCTGCCCATATAGGAGAACCCCTTGCCGAGTTCCAACAAGAAACGAGTCACATTGTTCACCAACTCATCCTCTATCTCATGCTCATCATATTTCTCCCTCAAATTAAGGAAGTCCAAGTGATAAGGGTCTTTGGTCATCTGTTGCGCCAAGTCACTCTGCACAGCAGGAAGCGTAGACTGGAAGTTGGTGATTACTTTGCCGTCACGCTCATACAAGTCGGTGTCGAGCCAGTTGAGCAGAGCGTCACGTCCCCAGTTGTTCTCCCAAGTCTTTCTCACAAAGAACAAGGCTTTGTCCATATCGCCCTTGCATTTTGATATGATACGACAATGATGGTCCCATGGTATAAGAAACAACAATTTGAAATCGTCAGCAGGCTGCTGACGATTTTGTTTTTGATCTCCAACTCGCTGAATATCTGTCCCATACAAGTCCTCTTCGAAATCGTCCGCAGGTTGCGGAAGATTTGCCAGCAATGGAGCATAGAGCTTGTAAAAGTAGCTCATATACTTCAAGTTTGTAGGTGAGAATCCCTTTACCCCAGGCATCTCATTCTTCAGATCCAAACTGAGATTCTTATAGAATCCAGAGCCGTATGTATTGGTGTATTGTTTGGCTTCAATATCTCGTCCCAACTTCCAATAGAAGTCCAACAAATATCCATTGGTTGCACACGATGCTTTAAGGCGATGGCTGTAAAAGCGTTCCTTGAGTTCCACAAGCCAGTCCTTATAGTCGCTGTCATCATGCAAGACTACAGATAATTCTATATTTTTCTTTGCCATTGTTCTATTCTTTAATTATGCCACAAATATAATATTTTATCGTGATAATCCACCATAAGCAAAAGGCTTTTTGAATAAGATATTACCATTTTATATCGCTTTTGTACTCCTTTTCATTCTCAAAACGACCCCGAATATTGCTTGAAACAACAACTTTCGGGGGCTTACTTCGACCGTTCAACATGCTTACTTCGGTCGGTCAACGCATTTACTCCGGTCGGTCAACGTGCTTACCTCGGTCGAAGTAAGACGATTAAAATTATCCTTTACGGCAACTTTCATTATCATTTTGCGCCTCACTCTCATTATAATATAAGTTAAAAAGAACCTGCGCAGTTCACCTTTGCATTATTTTCCGTAAATTTGCAGTGATATATCACACATTTTTACATATTAGTATGTTGGAAAATAACACAAATACTCCGGAGAGAAAAAATCCGTTTTTTGAACCCTACAACACCCCACACGATACTGTCCCGTTCGACCGCATCCGCATAGAAGACTATGAGGAGGCGTTTCTTGAGGGCATACGCCGCGACGACGAGGAAATCGACAAGATTGTCAACGACCCCGAGGAGCCTACCTTCGAGAACACCATCGTGCGCGTTGACAACGAGAACGGCGAGAACTACTACGACCTTCTCAACCGCGTGTCGACTGTCTTCTCGTGCATGATGAGCGCCGAGACGTGCGACGAGCTTGACGAGTTGGCACAGAAGCTCAACCCGATACTCACAAAACACGCCAACGACGTGAAGCTCAACAAGCGACTCTTCGAGCGCATAAAATACGTGCATGAGCACCACCGCGAGCTTACCCCCGAGGAGCAGATGCTGCTCGACAATGCCTACGACGGCTTCGTGCGCAGTGGCGCGCTGCTCGACGACGAGGGCAAGGAGCGCCTGCGCAAGCTGACGGAGGAGGCAAGCATGATGTCGCTCCAGTTCTCGCAGAACCTGCTGAAAGAGAACAAGGCATTCACACTCAACATAACCGACGAGCGACAGCTCGACGGACTGCCAGACACGGCACGCGAAGCCGCCGCTCTTGCAGCCAAGGAGGCAGGCAAAGAGGGATGGCTCTTCACGCTCGACTACCCGAGCTACTCGCCCTTCATGACCTACTCCACACAGCGCGAGCTGCGCCGCCAGCTCTACATGGCGCGCAACACCGAGGGCACACACGACAACAAGGAGAACAACCTTGAGATATGCAAGCGCCTCGTCAACCTGCGCCGCGAGATTGCGCAGTTGCTCGGATATGATACTTATGCCGACTACGTGCTCGTTCACCGCATGGCTTCCAACGTGAAGAACGTCTACAAGTTGCTCGACGACCTCATCGACGCCTACAAGCCAACAGCCATCGAGGAGGTGAAGACCATCGAGAAGGTGGCTAAGGAGATGGAGGGCGACGACTTCGAGGTGGAGCCGTGGGACTTCAGCTACTATTCGCACAAACTGCAGATGCGCGAGTACAACCTCGACGCCGAGATGCTGCGACCATACTTCGAGCTGTCGAAGGTAATCGAGGGCGTGTTCGGACTCGCCAATAAATTATACGGTATAACATTCAAGGAGTCGAAGGACATCCAGGTGTACCACCCCGACGTGAAGGCTTACGAGGTGTTCGACAAGGACGGCTCTTATCTCGCCGTGTTCTACGCCGACTTCCACCCGCGCAAGGGCAAGCAGGGCGGTGCATGGATGACCGAGTTCCAGGGACAGTGGATCGACCGCAAGGGCGTGAACGTGCGTCCGCACGTGAGCGTGGTGATGAACCTCACCAAGCCGACAGCCGAGAAGCCAGCCCTGCTGACACTGGGCGAGGTGGAGACCTTCCTCCACGAGTTCGGCCACTCGCTCCACGGAATGTTCGCCAACACCCGCTTCGAGAGTCTCAGCGGCACCAACGTGTGGTGGGACTTCGTCGAGCTGCCGTCGCAATTCATGGAGAACTACGCCGTAGAGAAGGATTTCCTCCGCACGTTCGCCTTCCACTACCAGACGGGCGAGCCGATGCCCGACGAGCTTATCGACCGCATCGTGCGCAGCCGCAACTTCATGGCAGCCTACGCCTGTCTGCGCCAGGTGAGCTTCGGACTCTTGGACATGGCCTACTACACCAAGAAGGACGAGTTCACCGACGACATCATCCCGTTCGAGAAGCACGCCTGGGAGCGCGCCATCGTCACCAAGCAGTTGCCAGACACCTGCATGACCACACAGTTCTCCCACATCATGGCTGGTGGCTACGCCGCCGGCTACTACAGCTACAAGTGGGCGGAGGTGCTCGACGCCGACGCCTTCAGCGTGTTCAAGAAAAACGGCATCTTCGACCAGAAGACGGCGCAGAGCTTCCGCGACAACATACTCTCGAAGGGCGGCACCGAGCACCCGATGACACTGTACAAGCGGTTCCGTGGACAGGAGCCGACAATAGACGCGTTGTTGGAGAGGAATGGGATAAAGAAAAGCCCCTCCCCCAGCCGCTAAAGCGGCTTTCCCCTCCCCTTATGGAGGGGAGTAAAATGTGCTGCAAACCACAAAACAAATAAAAAATTATATAAGAAATTATGCCAACAAAACATATCACTCCCCTCCCCAACGGGGAGGGGCACGGGGGTGGGGCTTTTCCCAACGTTGAAGAACATGGGGGTAGGGCTAAGTCTCTTCTTCTCGACCTGCGCTACCTCCGCATGGCGCGCATCTGGGCAGAAAACAGCTACTGCCACCGCCGCAAGGTCGGTGCACTGGTGGTGAAGGACAAGATGATAATCAGCGACGGCTACAACGGCACGCCGAGCGGATTTGAGAACGTGTGCGAGGACGAGAACAACGTCACAAAGCCATACGTGCTCCACGCCGAGGCCAACGCCATCACCAAGCTCGCCCGCAGCTCCAACAACTCCGACGGAGCCACACTCTACGTGACAGCCGCGCCTTGCATCGAGTGCGCCAAACTCATCATACAGGCGGGCATAAAGCGCGTGATTTATGCCGAGCAGTACAGGCTGACCGACGGCATAGAACTGCTGAAGCGCGCCAACATCGAAGTAAAATATCTAAACCCGGACGATTATGAACATGAACAAGTCTAACAGGTTTATGCCGCTGCTTATGGCCCTTTGCGTGGTCATTGGCATACTCATCGGCACATTCTACGCAAACCACTTCTCGGGCAACCGACTCAACATCATCAACTCTGGATCGAACCGCCTGTCAAATCTTCTCCACATCATCGACGACCAGTATGTCGACAAGGTGGACATCGACTCGCTCGTCGACATGGCGATACCGCAGATTCTCGCCGACCTCGACCCTCACTCCGTCTACATCAGCGCTAAGGACGCTCAGGCTACTACCGACGAGCTGAAAGGCTCGTTCTCGGGCGTGGGCATTGAGTTCACCATACGCGAGGACACCATACACGTGCAGAACGTGGTGAAGAACGGACCGGCACAGCGTGCCGGAATACTCGCCGGCGACAAGATTGTGAGCGTCGACGGCAAGCCGTTCGTAGGCAAGGTGGTGACGCAGGAGGAAGCCATGCGACGCCTGAAGGGGCCGAAGGACACGAAGGTGAAAATCGGCGTGGTGCGCTACGGACAGAAGGCGGTGAAATACTTCACCGTGACGCGCGGCGACATTCCACAGAAGAGCATCACCGCCACCTACATGCTCGACAACAAGACGGGCTACATAAAGATTAAGAACTTCGGCGAGACCACTTATCCAGAACTCCTCATCGCCCTCGCGCAACTGTCGCAGGAAGGCTTCTCCAACCTCATCATCGACCTGCGCGACAACGGCGGCGGCTACATGAACTCAGCCGTGCAGATGGCGAATGAGTTCCTGCCGAAGAACAAGCTCATCGTGTATATGCAGGGACGCAAGTCGCCGCGCCAGGACTTCCGTTCCGACGGTCACGGCTCCTACCAGCACATACCGCTCGTGGTGCTCATCAACGAGGCGTCGGCATCGGCATCCGAGATTTTCGCCGGAGCCATGCAGGACAACGACCGCGCCACCATCATCGGCCGCCGCTCGTTCGGCAAGGGCCTGGTGCAGCAGCAGATCGGTTTCCCCGACGGCTCCATGATACGACTCACCATAGCACGCTACTACACCCCGTCGGGACGCTGCATACAGAAGCCGTTCACAGCCGGCGACAACAAGGACTATGAGGACGACCTCATCGCACGCTACCAGCACGGCGAGTTCTTCTCGCAGGACAGCATACGCCACAACGGGCCCGCCTACCACACCGGCATCGGACGCATCGTATACGGTGGAGGCGGCATCACGCCCGACATATTCGTGGCTGAGGACACGCTCGGCATGACCAGCTACTACAAGCAGGCAGCAATGTCGGGACTCATCCTCCAGTATGCCTTCAACTACACCGACAACAACCGCGTGAAGCTGAACACCTACAAGGACATGATGGACATGGCGAAGTATCTCGTCAGCCAGAACACCGTGGAGCAGTTTGCCGCCTTCGCCGACAAGAACGGACTGAAGCGACGCAACCTCATGATACGCAAGTCGCACAAGCTCCTTGAGCGCTACATCAACTCGCGCATCATCTACAACATGCTCGACGAGCAGGCTTGGACGGAATACATCAACCAGGACGACCCGACCATAGCAGCCGCCCTGAGAGTGTTCAAGGCGGGAACGGCGTTCCCGAAGAAACCAAAGAAATAAATGAACAAATTAGAACTCCGCACAGAAATACGCAACCGCAAACGACAATTCACGGCACAACAGCTCCATGAGTTGTCGTTTGCCGTTATACAGCGTCTGCTCAACCACCCTCGCCTTCGCGAGGCGCGCACAATAATGCTTTACAATTCGCTGACAGACGAGGTTGACACCCACACAATAGTCGACTCGCTGCTCCTCAGCGGCAAGACGATACTACTGCCGCGCGTTACGGGCGACTCGACAATGGAGCTGCGCCGCTACACCGGTCCGCGCGACCTCGCACCTGGCGCCTACGACATCATGGAGCCAACCGGCGAAGTGTTCACAGACTATGATGCTGTCGACCTTGCCATCATTCCTGGCATGGCATTCGACGCCAACGGCAACCGCATGGGCAGGGGCAAGGGCTACTACGACCGCTTTCTGCCGCGGCTGAAATGTGCATATAAAATAGGTGTATGCTTTCCGTTCCAATTGGTGGAAAGCATACCGTGCGACGAACACGACGTGAAAATGAACGAGGTTGTCAATTGATACCCCTCAGGAAGTCCTCAAGCATCAACTGCGGATCGTTGATGCCGAGTTTTTTTCTTAGCCGCTGCCTTGCCTTCTTCACGCTGTCGGGCTGCACGGCGAGAATCTTGGCTATGTTCTTCGACTCAATGCCAAGTCGGATGAAGGCGCAAAGACGCAGGTCGGAGCGCGAGAGAGCCGGATAGCGCTCCTTCAGGGTGTCGATGAGCTTAGGGTGCACCTTGTTGAAGTGGCTGCTGAACGCCTCCCAGTTGTTGGCGCTGTCGGCATAGTAGGCAATGATGGCAGACAGCTCGGATGCCGTGCACCCGGATATGTCGCCCTCGGTCTTGCCTCGCTCCAGCGCCTGCTTGACGTTGCGCAATGCCGTGTGGCTCTCCTCTATCATCATTGTGCTCGTGATGAGCTCGCGGTTGCGGTTGTCAATCTCGGCAGAGAGCCTGCGGTAGATTTTCACGCCAAGCACCGATGCCACAACAATGACAACCACCGAAAACATTATTATCATTATGTTAAGCTGCGTGCGCTTCTTGGCGGCAAGCGCCATGCGCGCCTCATACTTGCCAATCTCCGCCAGCGTCTCCGAACGGTGAATCTTGTCCTTGATGGCAGTGTTGTCGATGGAGTCGCGCATAGCCTCGGCATAGCGCAGATAGTGGTAGGCACTGTCTACACGCCCCTTCATGTCGAAGATGCGCGACGCGTTGTTCGCCATCTCGTAGACGGCATTGAAGTCGCCCAACTCACCCATGTGGTCAATGCCGTAGCGCAGATAGGTGTAGGCGCTGTCGGTCTGGTTGTAGCGCATGAAGAACTCGCCACGGTTTACCCTGCACATCAGCAACAGCCGGTTGTTGCCCAGCCGGTCAGCCATGACGAGCGCCATGCGGCTCGTGCGGTC
>JBNMLZ010000037.1:0-21627 GCA_050875085.1 Prevotella sp.
GTGCCTACCACCATATACAAGTACGACACCACCGACGGCAAGAGCCAGGTGTGGGCAGCACCAAAACTGTCGTTCAGCACCAAGGACTACACCACCGAGATGCTGTTCTACACAAGCAAGGACGGCACACGCGCCCCACTCTTCATCACCCACAAGAAGGGCTTGCGTCTCAACGGCAAGAACCCGCTGCTGCTCTACGGCTACGGCGGTTTCAACGTGTCCTACAACCCGTTCTTCCTGTCGAGCTACATTCCATTCCTTGAGCGTGGCGGCATCTATGTGCACGCCGTGCTGCGCGGTGGCGGCGAGTATGGCGAAGAGTGGCACTTGGCCGGCACGAAGATGCAGAAGCAGAATGTCTTCGACGACTTCATCGCTGCTGCCGAGTTCCTCATCAGCAAGAAATACACCTCGAAGGACTATCTCGCCATCCAGGGAGGAAGCAACGGCGGACTGCTCGTCGGCGCGTGCATGACACAGCGTCCCGACCTGTTCCGCGTGTGCCTGCCGGCTGTGGGCGTGATGGACATGCTGCGCTACCACAAGTTCACAATCGGATGGAACTGGGCGCCCGACTACGGCACGTCGGAGGACTCGAAGGAGATGTTTGAGTATCTGCTCCACTACTCCCCACTCCACACCCTCAAGCCCGGCACCCACTACCCCGCCACACTCGTCACCACTGCCGACCACGACGACCGTGTGGTGCCCGCCCACTCGTTCAAGTTTGCAGCACGTCTGCAGGAGTGTCAGGCAGGCACGGCTCCCGTGCTCATCAGCATCGGAACCAAGGCTGGCCACGGCGGAGGCAAGCCACTGGCAAAACGACTTGAGGAGCAAGCCGACTTGCTGAGCTTCACACTGTGGAATATGGGAATAAAGAAATAAGCAACTTACACTTTAGATTTTACATTGCAAAACAGCATGGTGCGCCATGCCAGCTTGTACTATCTTATTAAAACCATAACGGCGGACTCACTTTTAAACTGGAGTCCGCCGTTATGGTTATACTATGTGTTAATTATATATTATATATGACATTAGCAATAAGAATTTTCTATTTTTATTGCCAATGAAAAACGAGCTATGATTTTAATCTATATTCCAATAAGCATCAGGATCTCCTTCAAACAATGTATCTATTTCATCATCACTATACCACATTTCGTCTTGTGCATAAGATCCAGAATACCTTGAATAACTCTTATTACTTAAATCTTCATCATCGTCTAATTCTGCATAAGGATCACTATAATTGAAATTAAAACAAGAACCATTCTCTACATTTTTTTCTTGCCCATTTTCTACGACTATAGACTTACAACGGGTTATTTTTATTACTTTATCGTAAATACATGCAAGAAGTAAATTTCTTCTATCACCCAAAAGTCCAACTTTGCCATTCTTATATACCAAAAAGTAGGGTCTACCAACATTGTCAACCTTTACAGGTTCTATTTTATCAAATGTTTCCGTGCTAACTATAAGACCATCTTCATTAACATAACCTTCTATACCGTTCTTCTTAAAATACACATATGGATAATAATACTCATTTCCACAATAATATTTACATTCCTCCAACATTTCCATTTCCTCACATTCCGAAATTATCAATTCATGCGTTGTCATAGTATTAATCTTATACAAATAATACTTACCATTTACAATCGCAATCATAAAAAATTCTGATTTATGAGCAATTGACTTAAATGTATATCCATAAAAATGTTGCTTTGCAAAAAACACATCCTCAAATGCCGGCAAATTCATTTCCCTACCTAAACAATCTAGAAATCCATATCTACCATTCTTTTTTGTTATATAAAAATATCCACAAATTGATACTGAGATTTTTATACATACATCATAATTTGCCACTGGAATTTTTCCATAGTACATGTCATTTTCTATATAGAAAGGATACGTTACATCATGAAAGTTCTCTTTAAAATACACTTTTCCAAAATTTGAGCCATAACCACCTCTATACAAATCAAACCTTGCTTTTTCTATAATCTCACCATTTACGGACAACAAGCCATATTTACCTTTGTCTTCATAAACTATATAATCATCAAAATAATATAAAAGATTATGAAAATCCGAGTATGCGGCATCTTCCAAAGAATCATAGTTGCGTGTTTGCAATCCTATCGTGGGATTATAAAGGAACTGTTTTCCATCAACACATGTCACAATAAACAATGGCATGTCTCTAAAAGCATTAAGATGCGCAAGGCGTATGCTCTTATACGATAAAAGCAACAAAACATTAAATTCAGAATCTATTAGTCCGAACCTATTCTTTTTCCTTACTATATAATATTCCCCGATAACATTAATGACAGAATCATATGCTCTACAATCAAAAAGATTGTAAAAATAACCATACCTATTTACTGGAATATATTCTTCCCACAATTCATCATACAAAGAATACGTATATGGTTCCCCGGTTATCCAATCTTGCATTTTTTCTTCCAACCCACCCCATCTACACTTTACAATTCTGTGAGTGTCTATAAAGTAAGAATAGCAATATTTCTGATGCACCCGCCGACGGAATCTAACAGTTTTATTCATTATATATAAGTCTTCGGTATACTTTACAACATTATACTTGTATTTATTACATAGTTCCTCCACTGTATCAGAAACTGGAGCTACTATTTCTTCAAAAGTTCTTGCATCAATAAAACCATATTTATTATTCTCACACACAACAAATTTATCTAATGGCTGAACTGGTGTGTATATATAATCATATGCCTTATTTTCTTCAAAATTTCCATAGCCATGGATCAATGAATATTTACCATTTTTTTTCGTTTAATAATATCATTGCCAACAAAAACATTACTCCTTAATGCTTGTATCTCTTCATATACAGTAGGGAAAACTTTCGTTTTCTTGCCAATTGCATTTATCAAACCATATTTTCCATTTTTCTGTGTTATATATAAATCATCACAAAACATGATACGATAAACCATGTCATACTCGTCAACAGAATATTTTCCAAAGAAAAAACCATCTTTACTTAAATATGATAATCTGCCATCTCTTGTCTTAAACGAAATACCATCAAGACCTTCTATAACATCAGAAATATCTTTACAAATAATAAACTTTTCTTTAGCGACAATTGCTTTCTTGCCATCAATATTATGCAACTTAATTATTGTATCCATAAGACTTTTAATTTACACTAAGTAGTTGTGCATAATTATTTTATATAGAAGAATGTAGGAAGTCGGGGGCTCGCCCGATCTCCTACTGCATATAAAGATAATTTTTAACAGCTACTTATAACTTTTATCTTGCATTGTTGTAAACTCACAGAACGGTACAACTGGTCCGCCCATAGCGGCGGACAGGAGTCCGCCGTTCCGGTTATACTATGACTTTTATCTTGCGGTAGTACTCACGGAATTCCGTGGGCGAGCAACCTTTCTTGCGCTTGAACACGCGGTTGAAGTTGCTAAGGTTGTTGTAGCCGCAGAGATATGATATGTCGGAAACGTTCTTGTTGGTGTCGACAAGCATACGCGCGGCGTTGCCGAGGCGCACGTCGATGATGTAGTCGGAAATTGTGCGGCCCGTATGGAGCTTGAAGAAGCGCGAGAAGGCAGCCTCGCTCATGCACGCCACGTCGGCAAGGTCGCGCAGCTTTATCTCCTCGGTGAAGTTCTTGTCGATGTAGGCCTTCACCTTCAGTATGCGGCGCGAGTCCTCACCGATGTTCACCTTGGCATATGACGTGGTGGCAAGCGTGCGCGTACCCTCGCAGCGCGACAGCGTGTTGAGGATTTGCATAAACTGCATGAACGCCTGGAAACCGTCCTTCACCGAACTCAACGTACTGAGGTTGTTGTAGACCTTCATCACGGCATCAAGCGGAAACGCCAAGCCACGCCGCGCGAGGTCCATCATGCGGTAGATGCGCGCGAAGGGGTTCTTGGTCAAGAAGCCCTGCGACGACATGTCACTGCGGAACTGAACGGTTATCTCGTGAATGTCGTCGCTCTTGCACTCGTTCTGCATCCACACATGCTCAAGGTCGGTCGAGGTGATGAGCACAAGGTCGTAGTCGCCTATCACCTCGGAGCTGTCGCCCACGATACGCCGCACACCGGCGGCATGTTCCACAAAGTTCAACTCAAACACGTCGTGCTTGTGGATTGGATATGTGAACTCGCGCTTGTGGCGGTCTGCAATATAAAGAATGTCTTTGTCGGCGAGTGGAGTTATCTCATGCAGCACGTCGGCAACGGGGGTATTCTGCGTTTTCATAAGCTGTATGGTTTTTAGTTTTTATTACAAGATATTGGTAAGGTGGTTACGGAGCAATTGTAACGCGATTACGGAATAATTGTAATACGGTTACAAAGCAACGGTAATGCGGTTACAAGACAATGGTGACAAACGGAACGGCGGACTCCCGTCCGCCGCGCTGCCTGCAAGGGAATATTTTGTGGTGAAATGGCGTCGGACAGGAGTCCGACGTTCCGTAAATTCAAGGGATTGCGTCGGACGGGAGTCCGACGTTCCGGTTAGAAGTTCACGCCGAAGTTGAGCGACAGACAGCCGTTGTGCGACTTGTCGAACTCGTCGTGGCAGATGTTCGACAGACCGAGGTCGTAGCTGAGGTCGGCGTAGAACATGTCGTAGCTCACACCGCAGCCGAAGCGCAGTCCGCCGTCAAAACGCTGGAAGTATTTCTTCGAGAACGAGCTTTCGGCTATGCGGTCGCCATAGTTGCGTATCTTTCCGCCCACGCCACAGGCAAGATAGCCGCCCACAAAGGGCTGAAGGGTGAAGCCATAGTCAAGGTCGACGGCATACTTGACGACGATGGGCAGTTCGAGATAGTTGAGGTCGTAGGTCATCTTCTTGCCCTCGTAGGTTGTCTTGCCACCCTTCTCGTTGTAGAAGAGTCCGGTCTCAAGAAACACTGGAGCCTCATCGGTGAGCGCGAAGCCCACCACGGCGCCGATGTTGAGACCCGTCTGCGACTTGCCGCCGTCAAGGGCGGGATCGTCGGAATTGACCGTGGAGAACGACGGACCGATGCGCAAGCCGTAGTAGCAGGCGTTCTGTCCGAAGAATGAGTCGGTGTGGCGCTGTGAGTAGTCGAGATGACCGGTGCGCTCGTTGTAGTAGCGGCTGTTGGTGTAGGCCTGTGCGCCGGCTGTTGTTGCCGACATCAATATGGCAACGACTGCCATTATCAGAAATTTCTTCATTGTGTTCATTGTACAATACTTTTGGTTATGATTTCGGGGGCGAAGTTAGCAAATTATTCGCAAATACTGCAAGGGAAATTCCCTAAAAAGTATGGGGGAAACCATATAAATATTTGCGGCAGACGGGAGTCTGCCGTTCCTAAGGGTGGAGGTTATCGGTAGGTTCGCTCATACTCCTCCTGCATGTGCCTTATCGAGAAGTTCGCGATGGCGAACTGCCGCGCGCGGTCGGCAAGCTGGTGGCGGTCGCACGAGGGGATGATGTCGCGGAATAGATGCAGATAGGCGTTGAGGCTGTTGCCGCCGACCATCAATGGCCAGTCGGCGGGCAGGGTGTCGCTCAGTCCTGGGGCGCGGTTGGCTATCACCGGAAGGCAGTTGATGCTTGCCTCCATCGACAACATGCTCAGCCCCTCAAACTCCGAGGGCATGAACAGATAGTCGAACGACGACATGTAGGACGCGAGTGAATAGATGGGCGGCACGAAGTCGACATTCTTCAGCGCTCCGCCTGTTGAGCCGTCGCCTTGCAGGGTGGTCTCCACGAGATGGCGCAGGGAGCCGTCGCCGGCTATGACAAAATGGTAGCGAGGGTCGTCGCGCATGGCTCTCACCACGTCGCACAGCACCGCGATGCCCTTCTGCGGCTCAAGGCGTCCGGCAAAAAGGATGTTCACCTTGCCTTCAGGCAACCCCGGATAGGGCTGCTGGGGCACCTGCCCCACCCCATTGTGGATGATGGGCGGAACAGTTGCTACACCAGTGCCGAACCTCGCGGCATAGGCGTCGCGCACGGAGTCGGAAATGGCGATGTTGGCATTGCGCTGCTGGAAGAAGCGCTCCACATGGCCGGCAATGCGCGACAGACCGGTCCACAGGCGGGTGTTGTGGATTGTGCGCACGATGCGCACATGGCGGAACAGCCATGGCAGCACGCGCGCGGCGACGTAGAGCGAGAGGTCGGGGGTCTCGGTGTGGGTGTGGATCACGTCGGGACGGTAGCGCAGCATGATGTAGAGCATACGCAGGGGGAAGAGCAACGCCGCAAGGCGCTGCACGAGGAAGTGGAAGTTGACGTCGGGTAGCAAGGAGCGGTGGCAGCGCACGCCTGCCGACACAAGCTCGGCAATGAGCTTAGGGGTGTATGCCGAGCTGCCGCGCAGAATCTCCACGACGTGGTACTCCATGCCAGGCGTTGCCGACTCGGCGATGTTGGCAGCCACGCGTTCGGCGCCGCCAAGGTCGAAATGGGTTATGAGATGAAAGACTTTCATGCGAGATATTCCACTATTATTGCTGCATTGTATGCCCACAGCCACACTGCCAAGGCAGCGACAAGCAGGCGCGGAGCCTGGCTGACGGTCTTGCGGAGCATGTAGCCGATGGCGATTGGGATGATGAACGCCCAGTGGGCTGTCATTATGTAGACCTCGTTGAGACCGAAGCCGAAGCCGAGGTGCATCACCATGTCGAACGCAAACCACGACGCTACGACAAGGAAGAACCGCTCGCGGCGTGCCACCCATGCACCGACGACAAGCAGGAACACGATGATGGCCTCAACGATATAGCTTATGGCGGAGCGGTAAGCCACAAACACGGGGCGCGTCTGCTGCACGTCCTCAAGCAGATGGTCGCGGTGGAGCTGGAGCGACTCGCCGAAGAGGTTGTCGACAACCGACTGCAGTCGCGGTGTTGTCATGTCGCTCCATTCGAGCAACGGCACACTCTTGGCAAGGGCCTCGCCATTCTGCCGCTTCACAAAGGCATCGTGGGCTTTCAGACGGGCGATGCGCCCTGGATCCTTCTTCTGCACAGCCGCCTCGATGCGCTTTATGCCCTGCTCCTGCGGCTCCACGATGGCGGTCTGCTGCCACACGTAGATGCCGCCAAGCATCAGCACGGGCACTACAAACGAGGCTATGCTCTTCAGTGAGAACACCCGTCGGCCGTCGGCAAACCATGCCGCGATTGCCACCTTGCAGCCGTTGGTGAGCGTCACTCCGGCTGTGAGGAAGAAGAGCACGGCCTGTTGCAGCCACGTGAACCGCCTGCCCTCATGCAGCTTTCTGCCTGTGAGCAGCAGCGTGAGCATGAGCAGGGGCAGCGAGAGGGCGAAGTGGTCGGGCACCATCGTGGCTATCATCACATGGGCAAAGCCATAGAACAGGGCGGTGAGCAGCACGGTGTCCTGGCGCGTGCAGCCTACGATGTCGCGCAGCGTGCGGTGGAGCAGCACGGCTCCCCACACGTCACACGCCACAAGCAACGCTGCCATGAGGAACACGGCGAAGTTGAACCCGGTGGCTGGCATGAGCCAGTGGTTGAGCCAGTAGAGCGGCAGGAGCACGGCTACGAACAGCGGATGGCGCAGCGAGTTCCAGTGCAGGCGCATGCACGATATGAAGA
This sequence comes from Prevotella sp., assembly GCA_050875085.1. Lineage (GTDB taxonomy): Bacteria > Bacteroidota > Bacteroidia > Bacteroidales > Bacteroidaceae > Prevotella. The sequence goes on from JBNMLZ010000037.1 coordinate 7,659, forward strand.
TGAGCGAGAATATGTCGTAGCCCGACATATTAAGGTGATTGTAGAACACCGACCAGAAGCCGACGTGCGCCCCGCGCGTGAACGAGTCGTAATGGTTGCAGATGAGCAGACCGTTGAGCAGCGCGAACACTACGGCGGCGACAATGGCTACGGGGCGTTCTTCTTTTCTTATTCCCAACATATTGCAGATTTAGAAATACAGATATTGCACAATGAGCGACACATTCCATACCCAGAGCCACACAGCCAGCACAGCCACGAGCACCCTCACGCCGGTTGCCAGACGGCGTCGGGCAGGCAGGGCAAGAATGTTGCCGTTTGTTGTCGTAGCCTGACGCAACGACTTTATGAGGTAGGCTATGGCTATCGGCACGACATATATCCAGTGGGCCGACATGATGTAGACCTCGTTGATGCCGAAGCCGAGACCAACGTGCAGCGCCATGTCGAGGGCGAAGTAAGACATCACGAGCCAGAAGAAGCGCGAGCGTCTGCCACACCATATACCAATGACGAACATCAGGCAGATGATGGCCTCGATGACGTAGCTGTAGGCATGGCGGTAGTGCACCATCATGGGGCGCGTCTTGAGCACGTCGCCAAGCACATAGTCCTCGTGGAGCTGTATCGACTCGCCGAACAGATTCTCGACAATCGACTCCGTGCGCGATGTCGTGACGTCGGTCCAGCCCAGGAACTCGCCGTTGGCTATCGGCTTGCCGTTCTTGCGCACACGCACCGGCTTTGGCTTGGCTTTGGCAATGGAGTCGCGGCGGGCGGAGTCGGCACGCAGGGAGTCGAGCTGTAGCTTGGTGAACGACGCTATGCGCAGCGAGTCCTCATGTGCCTTCAGTGCCTGCTGCTCCTGCTGCTTGCGCTGCTTGGCTGCCTTCGCCTTGGCGCGGGCAGCACGCGCAGCCATGTCGCGCGGCCACACGATATGGTCGTAGCTCATGCGGGCGGCTCCCCACGTGAGGGCTGCCGGAAGGAGTATGGCGAGGAAGAGGAATTTTGGACGGAAGATGCGCTTGCCGTTGACGAAAAGCTCGGAGAGGTAAATCTTCAGGCCGTTGTTGAGCGACGTTCCGGCGGTGAGGAAGAAGTAGAGCACCGACTGCCAGATGGTCAACTGGCGGCGCTTCAGCATGAGCTTGCCCGACACATAGAGGGCAAGCAGGAGAAGCATCATGGAAATGACGAAGTGGTCGGGCACCATTGTCGAGAGCATGACAAAGGCGAAGCCGAAGAAGAAGAAGGTGAGCAGCGTGGAGTCAACGCGGCGAATGCCCACTATCTCGCGGAAGATGCGGTAGATGAACAGTGCCGAGTAGAAGGCGCAGAAGGTCTGTATCGCCGACACGATGAACACGGCGCAGTTGATGCCAGTTGCCCACATGAGTGCCTGGTTGACGAGATAGGGCACATACATGTAGAACGCCAGCAGCGGATGGCGGTAGACGTTGTAGCCTGCCGTCCAGTCGCTCACGACGGAATAGGTGATGGGGTCGAAGCCCGACACGTGGAACGTGCCGATGAAGAGATGCCAGTAGTGGGCATTGAGCGGCGTGAACACGTCGTAGTACTTGCACACTACGAGGGCGTCGAGGGCAAGGAATATCACGAGCAGCACTGCCGCGAGCCACCGCTCTTCGCGCTTCACGCGGAAGAGGGATGTGAATATGCGAAGGAATGAATTGTCTTTTATACTCATATATAATATATGTGTGTTGTTATTCGTTTTAACGCCTAAAGAAGAAATCCGGCTAACGCTTCAGGAAGAACCTGACGAGCACGAAGTTGACCGGCACGCAGACGCAGAACATCGGTATTGGCGCCAGCTGCTTCGACACGCCAAGCCAGATGGAAAGGTTGAGCATGAGCATCTGCAACAGGTAGTTGACGGCATGGCTCAGGGCGAAACCTGCGCCATGCTTGGCGGATGCCTTTACACGAAACGTGTAGCGCGTGGAGGCGAAGAAGTTGAACGCGAAACTGACGGCATAGCCAATGGTCATGGCTATGGTTGGGGTGAACCAATTGATGAGCAACCAGTAGATGGCATACTGTATGACTGTGGCGAGTACACCGACAATAGCAAAACGGACTATCTCGCCGAGCTGCTCACGATTGGGTGGCATGTGTAACATAAAGCTTGTTTGTTTTGTCTAATGAAACGACTGGCCTCTTATCTGAAAGGCTTGAAATGTTCCTCGTCGGCAAAGGCAAGCATCTCGCGGTCGCCGCGGCTGTCGCCATAGGCTATCACGCGGAAGTCCTGGCGGTGGTCCTTGAGGGCTGGCATCTGCTTGAGGATGCGCGACAGCTTCTCCTCGCCGTAGCAGTTGGGGGTGCTGAAGGCTCCTGTGAGCAATCCGTCGGTGCCGACTTCCACCTCGGTGCCTATCACGCAGAACTCAGAGCGGCTACCCTTGGAGAGGTTGTCGAAGAACGGGCGCACCCAGTTGCTGATGCTCGCGCTGACGATGCAGACAGTCTCGTTGTAGTGGAACACCTCGCGCAGCTTGTCGAGAGCCTTCAGGCGCAGCAGCCGCTGGTTGTGGTGGGCAAAGCGCAGGCAAACGTTGTCGAAGTTGTCGATTGACATTCCACGGAAGTACCAGGCAAAGAGGCGCTCCTTGGCACGGTAGTTTGAATAGAGGTGGAGCTTCATGAGCACAAGCAGCGGACTGAACAGCGCGAAACCCATGTAGAAGCGCTTGCGCCCGCAGGCATAGCGGATGAAGGCAAGCAGCGTGTCGGCGGAAGTGAGCGTGCCGTCGAAGTCGAACAGATAGATTTTCTTTTTCATATAACGTAAATCATTAGCAGGAATGTGAGTATCCACGCCACGACAATCACCTGTGAGAAGTGGTCGCGCAGGATTATCTTCGTTGGGTCGCCGCTCTTCTTGTCGACAACGGCTATCTGTATGTAGCGCAGCAGACCGAGGAGCACGAAGACGAACGTCAGGTAGAGGTAGGGTGTCTGGAAGCGCTCCACCACCTCGGGCGACACGCAGTACATGATGTAGCACACGAGCGTGACGGATGCCGTGATGGTGATGGCCTGGTTGATGAACGTCAGGTTGTAGCGCACGGTGTTCTTGCGCGGTGCCTCGCCCGTCTCGTTCATGCGCAGCACATCGTCGCGGCGCTTGGCAAACGACATGAAAAGGGTGAGCAGGAAGGTCATGATGACAATCCAGTTGCTCAGCGCCAGCTCGCAAGCGAAGCCTCCGGCAAGGATGCGCAGCACGAAGCCGAAGGCAATGATGCACACGTCGAGTATGGCATACTGCTTGAGCTTGGAGCAGTAGGAGAGGTTGAGCACGTAGTAGAACAGTATGACAGCCATCACCTGGCTCTTCACCTCGGGCGGCAGGAGCAGCATCACGCCGATGCCAAGCACGAGGGTGAGCACCATGAGCGAGTAGCCCATGCGTATGCTTATTGCGCCCGAGGCTATCGGGCGGTGGCATTTCACGGGATGGTGGCGGTCAGCGTCGACATCGACGATGTCGTTGTAGCAGTATACCGACGACGCCACAAGACTGAAAGCGAAGAACGTGACTATTGTGAGCCACACGGAATGAGTGTTGAATAGCTCGCCGCCGAAGAACATTGGTATGAACACGAAGAAGTTCTTTATCCACTGTTTCGGACGTATGAGGCGCAGGATGTTCTTTATCATAGTTGTACAGGGTTTTTATTATCTTATTGGTAATCGCGACGTGGCAAGCGCCACTCCTTTCTGCATCAGCCATGCGGCGGGCAGCGTGATGGCTACGGTTATGAGGAATGTCTCCCAATAGCCCAGGCCGAGCGGCTGCACATACACGAGCACGAAGTGGAGGTGGATGAGGTAGGCCTCAAGGCTCAGCGCGCCGACAAACCTGAACACCGTGTTGACCCACCGCGGCGTGCGGCGGAATATGCGGTTGAGCACGAGCACGGTGCAGACGGTGAACGGTATGTAGAGCATACGCTCGACGAAGAGCGGGAAGTGGCCGTGGCGCACCTGCTCAAGGTAGAGACACGTGCCGAACGTCATGAGGAAGGTGACGATGAGCAGCCACACGGCGTCGCCGTCGAGGGTCTTGCCCGACTTGACGTAGCATCCGCAGTTGATGCCGATGAAGAATATCGGCACACGGCTCCAGAATATCTCAAGATGGCCTACGGCGCTGTGAACCGGGAGCACCCACTCCACAATCACACACCACACCACCATCAGCAGCGGCATCCAGCGGTAGATGGCGTGCCGGGAGATGAGACGCATGTACCATGGGGCGACAATGTAGAGGAGCATTATGGCGGGCACATACCAGAAGGTAAGCTCGTCGTGGAGCCAGAAGTCCCAGTTGACTGTGATGTCGCCAATGAGGTCGACGACGCTCTGCGAGAAGCGCCGCTCACCGAGATAGTCGGGCAGGTAGAATGCGGTGGCGATGATGAGCCACGTGGGCAGGATGCGCAGCAGGCGGCGGCGGTAGAACTGGTGGATGTCGGGGGTCTTGGTCCACGAGAACCACAGCCCCACACCGCTGAGGAAGAGGAATATGTCCACTCCCACGTTGCCGCAGCGCCTGAGCCCGTAGAAGGGGTCGCCGCGGTCGAGCGCCACATGAAACAGGATGACGAAGAGCATGGCGGCTCCCATCAGCTCACCGCGGTAGCGCGATATGTTGGCAAGTTCAATGTTTGGTATTTTCATTGCGGAGCTTGAAGTTATGGTAGAACCACGCCAAGGCTATTGACGCCACTATGTAGAGCAGCAGTCCGGTGTAGACGTCGCCATGGCGCGATATGGGGATGAATATCTTGCGCGATATGGGGTGCAGCACGAAGAGGGCGGCTGATATGGAGCCTACCCACGCTATCCACTCGTTCACCTTGCGCGGCATCAGCTTGGCAAGTCCCACCGACGCGGTGCACACGAAGAGCGGTGCCCACAGCCACAGCTGGAAGTTGAAGCTGAAGAAGAAGACGAGCACCACCGACACTATCGTCTCCGTAACCCAAAAGGCGTGGCTCATCTCCTTGCCGCGGCGGGCATAGAGCAGTCCGGCGCAGAACGGCAGGATGCCGCCCATGAAGTTGTAGCGTATGCGGTTGAGCGTGTCGCCCTCGGGGTCGCAGAACGCCTGCATTGCCCAACATGCAATGATGAAGATGATGGGCACGATGTCGCCGCGGCGCCACATGAACAGGCGGTAGACGATGTAGAGCTGCATCATGAGGCCGAAGAACCAGTAGGGTCCGGGCCAGATGATGTGGTCGGGGTCGGGCATCATGTTGTTGAACATGAACAGCTGGCCGAGGATGTCAACCACCTGGTACTTGTGGGGTCCGGGGGTGATGGCGTCGACCATCGTGAACACCACGAAGCCGACAATCATCATCTTGAACAGCTTCACGTAGTGGTGGCTGATGAACGGCAGGAAAGCGGTCTGCTTGGGCGACGGCTTGCGGTTGGTGCGGTTCTCATACTTCATCACGAGCCCGTAGGCGGAGAGGAAGAGGAACACCGGCACTCCGTAGTGGCCGAAGAACGACACGAGATGGACGGGCAGGTTCCAGTCGGGCGACATGAGCGCCTGTATGAGCTGGCTGCTCTTGGAGAGCGTGAACGTGTATTCGTTTTCCTTCACAGCGAAGCCAAGCCAGTGGCAGTAGTTGTGGAGGAAGATACCTATTATGGCGAGTCCGCGCAGGGCGGAACATTCTGTACGGGATAACATTGTTTCCTATTTTTATTTCTAATTCAACTTGTCATAGTCTGCCGTGTTCTTCAGTATTCGCGGACGTGCCTCGTTGTAGACCGGCGACAGCAGGTTCAGCGAGTCGCGGTAGTCGGGGCAGTGTATGCCGGCGAGATAGAGCAGCAGGTAAGGCAGCGCGTCGGTCATGAAGCGGCGGTTGCGGGCGTTGACCACCTCGCGGAATATCTCCGGGCGGCGGCGTATGTACTTGCGCGAGCACCATATCCACATCGGGATGTCAAACTCGGCGTGTGCCAGGCGCGCGTCAACCCGTGCTGAGTGCATACGGCAGAAGAAGTGCATGTCGCCCTCGTAACATTCCTCGCCGTGGTCGGGCACGTAGATGACGATGGCGTCGTCGTTCTCAAACTTCTTCACTATCTCCGTCACGATGGAGTCGTTGTAGAGTATGGCGTTGTCGTAGTCGGCAAGGGTCTGGCGCTCACGGGCGTTGAGGTTGGGCTTGAGTTCCTTGTAGTCGTCGCCGGTGAAGTGCTTGCGGTCCTTCGGCGAGCGCTGGCGGTACTGCACGTGCTGGCCGAGAAGGTGGAAGATGATGAGGTTGTTGTCGGTGTTATGGCCTTGCAGCTCCTCGTAGTCGCGCAGGAGGTCCTCGTCAAACTCGTGGAGCTTTGTGTTGCGCGAGTCGAACTGTGCCGCGCTGAGCTTCGGGTTGTTGAGGAAGAAGCCACCGCTGAAGTCGTAGACAGCCTCCTTGGCCTTGGGCAGGAACTGGTTGGTGATGAACGTCACGTGGTAGCCAGCCTTGCGGAACAGCTCGGGGAAGAGCGGATAGTCGCACCACTCGCCCTTGTCGCCCACGGTGTAGAGCGAGAAGAGATGCTTGAAGACGAAGCTCGTGAGGTTCCACGGGCTCACGACATCGGTATACTTCACGAGTTGTCCCTTGCGCTCCAGCTTCAACTGGCGCGGGGTGGTGGGCATCACGTAGCCGTACTGCTGTGAGTGGTGGCGGTTGTAGCTCTCGCCGATGATGAGCACGATGTTGGGCGAGCGGTAGGAGCAGGAGTCGACGCGCACCTTGTCGGCTGTGGCCACAAGGCGGTCTATCTGCTTTGCCGTCAGCGTGTTGGCGTAGATGCTGAACACGAGGCGATAGATGGGCTGGTAGAGCACAGCATGGTCTGACTCGGTGAGCGTGTGCTCAACCTCGCCTATCGTCTTGCCCGACATCAGCTTCACGGTGGCTGCCTTGTTGTGGGCACTCGTGCAGACGGACACGATGAGCAACAGCAGCACGGCGCACTCCGTGACGGGGCGCACGCGGTGCATCATGTAGCGGGCACGCACATGTATGGAGCGCAGCAGGCGACACCAGTCCTTTGGCACGAAATGCGGGAAGCGCAGGCGGAGTGCCGTCAGCACGTGGACGATGAGCAACAGCAGTATCCATCCTACATTGCTCAGCAGGATGTCGGGCGACACGCACGAGCGCAGAAACTCACCCGCCTCGCGCGAGTCGGTCTCGCCGACAAGCAGGAGCATGGTCGGGGTGAGGGTCGACTGGAACTTCACGAAGCAGTAGACATCGACCACCGACGATGCATAGAGCACCACATACAGCAGTCCTCTCACCCATGGCTTTATCCTGCGGGGCAGGACGGTGAGCACTGTGGCGAGCACGTAGACATCGAGAAAGAGTTCCAAGTAAAGGTTGTCGTAGAGCTTGGCACCGCGCGCGTCGGGCAGCGTTGCCCACGCGCACATGCATCCAAGAAGGTACATGAACACGAAGAAAGACGCATTTTTGCGCAACGGTTTCATGACAAGACTCAAAAAACGGCGTATTGTCTTAGTGTATATCATCTTGTATTTATATAATGTGAAAAATCAAGCAAACTAATAATACGCAAAATTACACATCTTTTTTCACAAAGCAAAATCAAACGATTTAAATTCACAGCAAAGGCTTGAATAAACAGATGCGCAAGCCACCGGAACGCCGGACTCCCGTCCGGCGCGCTGCCAAACAGGGGCGCAATGAAACGCAAACAGGATTGTAATGAAACGCAAACAGGGTGCTCTCACCACGAAGATGAAAGCACCCTGTATTGTTAGTTGTTTGTCTTAAGACAGCGTGATATTACTCAGCGATCTTAACAGTAGCGCGACGGTTGTAAGAAACCGGTGAGAGGTCCTTAACACCACCCTTGCCCTCTGTTGTGATCTGGTCGCGGCTAACGCCCATCTTAACGAGCTCGTTAGCAACGGTCTCAGCACGCTTCTCAGAAAGCTTCTGGTTGTAAGCAGCAGAACCTGTAGCGCTGTCAGCATAGCCAGTTACTACGAGGTTAGCGTTGTTCTCCTTAGCATACTCAGCGAGGCTCTTAACATTCACGAGGTCCTTGCGAGAAGCAACGGTAGACTTGTTGATGTTGAAGAATACTGACAACGGAGTGTTGCTGTAGTTCTTAACAGCAGCAGCCGGCTCGCTCTTCTGCTGAGCAAGGAGGTTCTTCAGACGTGCGTTCTCTGCGTTAGCATCGTTGAGCTGTGCGTTGAGAGCGTCGATCTGGCTCTGAGAGAGAGCCTTGATAGCGTCTACGTCAGGAGTCTTGCTCCATGTTGCCTTGCCGAGGTTGTAGGTCAAACCTACCTCCACGTTGAGGGCGTTGTCGTGGTTCTTGATCAAGCCCTTAACCTTGCCGTCTGTTCTTGAGGCACCCGGCAGCAAAGCTGTGCGGCCATCGAAGTCACAAGCGCCCAACTCCCAGTTGACGTCGAGGTTGATTGCCAACTTCTTGTTCAGACGGAACTCATTGAGCAAACCTGCGTTCCATACCGGAGCATAGCAGTTGTAAGACATGTTACGGGCGATACCGCCACCAACATAAGGAATTGCATTCCATACGCGTGTCTCGCTGTAGCCACAGAACATGTTGCTGAGGTTGAACATTACATGCTCGTTCAATGTCCAGTACTTGTCGGCGTTGGTCTTCTTGTCAGTAGAAACTACTGAACGACCCCAAGCACCATTAAACTTTGTACGAAGACCGATACCTGGAGTAAACCACTTACCGATGGCTACAGAAAAGCCGAGGTTGTTGCGGAATCCCTTGAACGGGCTCTTTGAGAAATCATTGTTGGCCTCCTGGTTGCCCCAGAATGCAGAACCTGCGAGGTTTGCCTGGATAAACCAGTTGCTCCAGAAAGAATTTGTTGCAACACTGTACTTCTGTACAGGATCTGTGGTTGTCTCCTGAGCGTTGGCGCCCATTGCCAAGCCACACATTGCCAAAGCAATTAATAACTTTTTCATAACCTTTTTTTATTTAACAATCAATATTTTTCTAACGTTAAGGGACACAATGCCCCCTTATTTTGCCGCAAAGTTACTAATAAAAACTAAATCCACATACTATTTTGGCGAAAATATTGCCTAAAGGTCTAAAATATCTTATTTTTAGAACACTTTTACACTGTTTTTATCTTATTGTGAGTTAACCTTTTAGCAATGTTTCACTATCCGAGCAGGTGTTCTATTTCCGACTGACGGAGCAGTGTGAGCACTTTTTTGCCATCGGGGGTGTAGTTGAAATTGGAACATGCGAAGAGGTCGTTGACGATGTTCTCCATCTCGTTGTTGCTCAACACCTGACCGTATGCCACGGCTGCGTTGCGCGCCAAACCCAGTGCCACGGCGTGGTTTATCTCGTCGATTGCCGACGCCGAGCGATCGCGTGCCGACGCCACGAGGTCTTGCACGAGGTTGACGTAGTTGAGCCCGTCGAGTCCTGCCGGCACGGAGAGTATGGAATAGGTGCCGCCGCCAAGGTCGGACAGCTCAAAACCGACAGCCTCAAGCTCCGGCTTTATGTTTTGCATCACCACATTGTCCGACGGCGAGAAGCTCACCGACTCAGGGAAAAGCATCTTCTGGCTGTATGCCTTGCGGTCGGCTATCTGGGCGAGGTAGCGCTCGTAGAGGATGCGGGTGTGGGCACGGTGCTGGTCGATAATCATCAGTCCCGACTTCACGGCTGTCATTATGTACTGCCCCTTGTACTGATAGTGCACGGGCGACTTCTCCTCTATCGGGCTTTGCGATTCGGAGACATCATCAACAGTGGCTGTCTCGGTGCCGGGCACTACCATGCCTGGTATCCCAGGCGTCTCGTCGGGGGTGTCGGGCATGGAGAAACGGCGCGACTGCACCACTCCCCCACCTTCACTCGGGAACAGCGACGGCTGCGACACGCGGCTGCCTTTCTCAATACCGTCGTAGAGGCGCTCCCACTGCTGTGGCACAGCATCGGAGTGGTGAGGTGAAGATTCTGTGAACGGGTTATAGGAGGGATTGTATTGCAGTTTGGGAATTTTCACCTCTTTCTCCTCACCAAGGGCAGGTATGTCTGGTTGTCCCTCGGTGTCGAACTCAATAGCCGTCACGTCGTTGAACATTCCAACAGCATCCTTCACAGCCGCCGCGAGTATCTGCCAGATGGTAGGCTCATTCTCAAACTTTATCTCGGTCTTCGTCGGGTGGATGTTCACGTCGATATCCTCGGGCTTTACGGTGAAGTATATAAAATAAGGTATCTGCTCTCCCTCCGGCACAAGACGCTCATAGGCTGTCATCACAGCCTTGTGGAAGTAAGGATGCTTCATGTATCGGCCGTTGACGAAGAAGAACTGGCGCGCGCCTTTCTTGCGTGCCGACTCAGGCTTGCCAATGAAGCCTGATATCTTGCACATGGTGGTGTCGATGTCGAGCGGCAGGAGATGTTGGTTGATTTTCTTGCCAAACACGTCGACAATTCGCTGGCGCAGTCCACCTGCCTTGAGGTTGTAAAGCTCGTTCTGGTTGTTGTGCAGGGTGAACGACACGCCGGGGTTGACGAGCACTATGCGCTCGAAGGCCGTGATGATGTTGTTAAGCTCGGTGGCGTTCGACTTGAGAAACTTGCGGCGCACGGGCACATTATAGAACAGGTTCTCAATGAGAAAGTTGCTGCCCACCGGGCATGAGCACGGCTCCTGGCTGACAAAGCGCGAGCCGGCGATGGACAACTGCGTGCCAACCTCATCGCCTTCGAGCCTCGTCTTCAGCTTCACCTGCGCCACTGCTGCTATCGAGGCAAGCGCCTCGCCACGGAAGCCCATGGTGTGGAGATTGAACAAGTCGGCTGCCTTGCGTATCTTCGATGTGGCATGGCGCTCAAACGACAGACGGGCGTCGGTCTCCGACATTCCCTTGCCGTTGTCAACCACCTGGATGGATGTGCGTCCAGAGTCTACGCACACCACATTGATGGCTGTCGCGCCTGCGTCGATGGAATTCTCCACGAGTTCCTTGATGACGCTTGCCGGACGCTGTATCACCTCGCCGGCGGCAATCTGGTTTGCCACCGAGTCGGGCAGAAGTTGTATTATATCGCTCATATCTCGTAAACTGTTGTTTATGGCATGTAAAAAAATACCGTATTCGAGTGCAAATTTAGATATTAAAATCCAAAACGGCAAACAGCAACATATTAATTATCAAACTTTACTGATGAAATGCACCGCTCCATGGACATATAAAAGAAAAATTTATTACCTTTGCCATTGATATATTAACATCATCTACAGATTTTGTTCAGATTTAAAGTGAAAAAACTATCAAAGCAGTCAATAACAATTCTATAAACAACTAAACTTTTATTTACATGAAGCATTTTACATCTTTAGGCAAGACTGTTGCCTTGGCGCTCTTCATGCTGTCGGCTTTCGGCACGGCATGTCACGCGGCCGACGACAACACCAAAATGCCAGTTATGAAAATTACATTCGACGCGAAAGTCGTAAAGGACATGCCCTACACCAACGGCACCATGGAGCTGACCGACACCGACGGCAGCGTTGTGGAAATGAAGGCTAAGTTCAAGACACGCGGTGCAACAGCACAACAGTATCTCATGAAGCCGTCGCTCAACATGAAACTGCGCACCGATGACTACTCTGCCTCACAAGACTCCATGCTGCTCGGCCTGCGCTCGGCATCGAAATGGATTCTCGACGCAATGGCCATCGACCGCATCTGTATGCGCAACCGCGTGTGCATGGATGTTTGGAATGAATTCTCGCATCTGCCCTACGACACCGAATTCGGTGGACGCAGCGGCACGGTAGGCAAGTTCATTGAGGTGTACATCAACGGTGAGTACAAGGGCATCTACTGTCTGAGTGACCACATAAACCGCAAACTGCTCGACCTCAAGAAATACGACGAGAAGAAGAACAAGGTGCGCGGCGTGCTCTACAAGAGCGGCACGAGCGACATTGCCGACCAAAACAAACGCAACTTCACCGATGACTGGAAAGCCGGCACCATCGGCTACCACAACGCGTGGGAGCTGAAGGAGCCCGAGGACTTCGAGTGCGAAGAGGCATGGCAACCGCTCATCGACCTCTACGACAACCAGAAGACGTATGAGGCTGTCAAGAAGTACTTCTTCCTCGACAACCTCGTTGACTACCAACTGCACATCATGGCTTTCGCCATACAAGACAACTGGGGCAACAAAAACCACTACTTCTCAATACGCAACATGCAGAAGGACATCGACGACCCCGATCCCGATGAGGCAGCACGCCGCAAGTGCATCGTCTCGCCATGGGACCTCGACACATCGCTCGGCGGCAGATATGACGGCAACTACTACGACGGCAACTACGCCAGTTGGAGTCCAAAAGAAGTGGTAAAAAATGGCGGCTGCTATCCGTTCAGCATTTGCCAAGGTCAGGCGGAATACAAGGCTCTGCTCAAGAACAGATGGAGCGAGGTGAGACTCACCACTTTCCTGCCTGCCAACATCAACAAGCGGCTCGAAGCCTACCGCGACCTGTTCATCAACAGCGGTGCATGGCAACGCATGACCGACCACTACAGCAACCAGTCGAAGAAGCCTAAGCTCGTGGATGACCTCTCAAAGGAGATTGAACAAATTGAGGCCTGGTATGCCAAGCAGTATGAGATGATGGATGAATATTTCGGCGTTGACACCGGCATCAGCACTGTCAACACTACTGCCAACGACAATGGCGCGGTATATTCTATAGAAGGTGTTCGCCTGAACGAGGTTCCGACAAAGGGACTTTACATACAGGGCGGAAAACTGAGAATGAAATAAAAAAGCACAAACAATACAAGCATCACAAGCACCACCAATCCGATGGCGACACCTATGCCCGACATTCCATGCCTTGACCTGTGGCGCGGCATGGGTTCGCCTTCATTGAGAGAGCGTTCCGCCAACACATCGGGCGGAACTCCACGACGGAGGTTGTCGAGGATGTCACGTTGTTCGTTGCTGAACCGATAGGTATAGTGAAAGCCGCGTGGGCGGCGATTACCGAAATACATAAACTAATTCATTTATAACTGGGAGCGGGGGCGCCCTCGCCCCCGGCGCTGATTAACAATTCCGAAAGGCTAATTCACATTCCGGGGGGGCTGACTCACATTCCGAAAGGCTGATTCACACATTCCGGGGGGGCTGACTCACATTCCGAAAGGCTGATTCACACATTCCGGGGGCGAGGGCGCCCCCGCTCCCAGTTGGGTTACTCCAGTTTTTGCAGTGGGGCCTCACGACGTCGTATGTTCTTCAGTTTTGAGCCGTCGCGTTTGCCTCGCCAGTCGAAGATGTCGTTTTTGTCGAGTGGACGGATATAGTCAAACCATTCAAACTCCGGCAGCTTATACTTGTCGGGAGGAATCTGCGTCACCGGATACATGGTGCCCGTTGACTTCGACGCCCATATTTTCTCAAGCTTGCGGTCCTTGGAGAGGAACATGCGCAGGGTGTCGGTCTCAAGGTAGTTAAGTTCTGTGAGCACGGAGTCCTTGCCGTCGGCATTATAGTAGAGCGACTTCACGTTGCCAGTGGCATCGGCGCGGCGCATTGCCCCGTCGGTGAAGAAGGCATCCATGCGGCGCGACGATATCTGGTTGAAGTGTTGCTTGTCGTCCACCTGCTCCACAGAGAGAGCCTGGTTGATGATTTCCGCCTTGCGCACTGTGGAGTCATTCATGTAGACCCGAATCTCCTCGCCGAGCAGCTGGCGGTTGGCGTTCCATGCAATAGGGTCGCGGTACATCGTCATGCAGGAGTCCTGCGAGTTGAACACCAGCGAGTCGCACACAGCCTGCACGTCCTGCCGGTAGGCACGCACGTGGGGGAAGGCATGAACCTTGCGGTACAC
>JBNMLZ010000038.1:0-20250 GCA_050875085.1 Prevotella sp.
ACTCCACATTATCATATATCACTGTGTCGCCATGCCGAATGATTAGCTCCACAAGCATCCGCTCCACCTTAGATGCCTGTTGCAGTGGCGTTACTGGCTGTTGGATTGGTTGTGGTGTCTTGAGGCGTTCCTGCTGTTGCGTCTGGCGAGCCTCCTCAGAAGAGCGCTCCTCACGGCCTGCACGTATGAAACCGTTGAGAGTGTTGATGAGTGTAGCCTCGTTAAGCCCCATTCGCACTGAACAGTCGTGTATATAAGTGTCGCGCAGGATAGGGTTGATGACGAACGATATGCTGCGTATGATGGAGTTGATGGCTTCCGAGCGTTTCAACGGGTCACGCTCGTTGCGGAGCAGCAAGTCGGTCTTGAACTGTATGAAGTCGGTTTGGTGCTCCTCGATATACTTGCGGAAATCAGCCGCCGAGTGTTTTTTTGAGAATGAGTCGGGGTCGTCGCCGTCGGGCAGGAGCAGCACCTTCAGGTTCATGCCTTCAGACAGGAGCATGTCGGTACCACGCATGGCAGCATGTATGCCGGCTGCGTCGCCGTCGTATAGAAGTGTAATGTTGGAGGTGAAACGGTGGAGGATATGTATTTGGTGGATGCTGAGAGCTGTGCCCGAGTTGGCAACCACATTCTCTATGCCGCACTGGTGCATGGATATAACATCGGTGTAGCCCTCTACCATATACACGCGGTCTTCCTTGGCTATGGCTTTCTTTGCTTGGTACAAGCCGTATAGCTCGCGGTCCTTATGGTAAATTTCCGAATCGGGTGAGTTGACATATTTTTGGTTGACCCCCTTTGTGCGCGAGTCGAGCAGTCGTCCGCCAAAGCCTACCACCTTGCCACTGATGCCTATCCACGGGAATATCACGCGCCCGGCATAGCGGTCGATGAGTTCGCCACGGTCGTTCTTGTAGCAGATGCCTGTCTTCAGAATGAACTCTTCCTTATATCCCTTGTGCAAAGCCTCGGCAGCGAATGCTCGCCGGTCGGGAAGATCGTAGCCGAGTTGGAATTTGCTGATGATGTCGTCGCGGAAGCCACGGCTGCGGAAATACTGCATGCCAATGGCAATGCCGTCGGGATCGTTGTGCATCTTGTCCTGGAAATACTTCATCGCCCATTCGTTGACGATGAACATGCTCTCGCGCTCACTCTGCTCACGCTTCTCATTGTCGGTCAGTTCGCGCTCGTGTATCTCAATGTGATACTTGTTGGCGAGCCAGCGCAGTGCCTCTGGATAGGTCATCTGCTCGTGCTCCATGATGAAGCCTACGGGATTGCCGCCCTTGCCGCATCCGAAGCAATGGCACATGCCACGGGCTGGCGACACATAGAACGACGGGGTCTTCTCGTCGTGGAACGGGCACAGTCCCTTATAGTTGGCTCCGCTGCGGCGCAGCGTCACAAACTCCGACACCACCTCAACGATGTTGGCAGCGTCCTTTATTCTTTCTACTGTAGCGTGGTCTATCATCTGTCGTTGTAACTGAAATATCCAAACGTGGATATGCAAAGTTACAACAATATATTATGATAGCAAATAAATGCAAAAAAAAAGTGCTACGCGAACGTAGCACTTTACTTATTAGAGAATTTTGCAACGAGTCGGTCTGCTGCAGAGAAGTTCAAAGCAACAGTACGTGTGAAAGAGCCCGTGTTAGTTACGTATCTGTTCCACGATGTACTTTGTGAAATCTCTATGATACTCAATCCGCATGTTCCATCAAATTTGTCATAACTGCCAGCGTTTAGAGTAATGCCTGCTGTAGGCTGGGCAAGAACATTTATCTTATCACCCTCGGCAAACTCAATAGACTTGGCTGTTGCTTTAACAGAATAAGAAAGAGTCTGCGGGAAAGACTTGAAATTCTCTGTCGGCATTTTGTAGGCACGCAATGTCTCTGAAGGATATTTCTTCAACGTAGCGCCAATAAGAGCTCTTGCTGCCGAGAACAAAGGAGCACCTACAATATCACTTGCTGAAGTGGCTACAGTGTTGTCTGTAGTAATAGCAATAGTTTTACCTGAAGCGTCCTTCAGTTCTACATCGAAATACTTCAGTGTAGATGCTGTCACATACACAACTGGCTCAACCTTTACTTCTGTTGCCTTCGGAGTTTCCGGTACCTTCGGATCGTCATTATCGTCACCACATGAGATGAAACTCATAGCTGTCAAGCAAGCGACAGCCATGACACAAAGTGAAAGAATAGTTTTTTTCATAATTGTACTTTTTGAATAATTATTTATGTTTTTTCTCCTTTTACTAATAACTGGGAGATGGGGCACCCTCGCCCACGACATATTGAAAATTATCTATATCGTGGACAAGAAACGACTCATCTTCCAGTATCTTATTCGGGGGCGAGGGCGCCCCAACTATTTTATTCGGGGGCGAGGGCGCCCCTAATAGCTTATTCGGGGGCGAGGGCGCCCCCGCTCCCAGTTATTCAGCGCGGAAGCTTGGAAGGTCTTCCTTGATGAAGTTGGTGATGTAGGCGTGGTCGCCGATAACGTCGGCGTAAGCCATGCGTACATACACATTGGCACTCTTCTCAAACAGGTCGGCTGAGCGTGTGGCATCCTCAAGGATGAGGAGCGACATGAGTATCTCGGCTGTCATGTTGTAGAGACGGCGAGCGAGGAAGTCGTGCATCTCCTGGTCCTGAGCCTCCTTAACATATTCAAGAGCCTGCTCGTAGAGCTTCACCATCTCCTCAACGCGAGCCTTCAGCGGCTTCAACTCGTCGCTAACTTCCTTCTCCAGCATCTCCTTGATGATAGTGAGGTAGGTGCCGTTGGAGATATAGCGGATGGCAGCGACAACCTGGAGCTGTGTCGTACCCTCGTAGATAGAGAAGATACGTGCGTCGCGATACAGGCGCTGGCTCTTGTACTCCATGATGAAGCCCGAACCGCCGTGTACCTGGATTGCGTCGTAGGCGTTCTGGTTGGCATACTCCGAGTTCATACCTTTTGCGATAGGTGTGAAGGCGTCTGCCAAGCGAGAGTACTTCTTGAGTTCCTGACGCTCCTCGGCTGTGAGCTTGCGGCTGCGCTGGATGTCCTCAAGAGCCTTGTAGATGTCTACGTAGCGTGCTGTCTGGTAGAGAATGGAGCGGCCTGCATCGAGCTTTGCCTTGATGCGGGCAATCATGTCGTATACAGCCGGGAACTTCACGATCTCGGTGTCGAACTGCTTGCGCTCGTTGGCATACTTCAGAGCCTCGTCGTAGGCTGCCTGGCTAACGCCGACAGACTGTGCGGCAATGCCCAAACGTGCGCCGTTCATAAGAGCCATGACGTACTTGATGAGTCCGAGACGTGTAGAGCCGCAAAGCTCTGCCTTGGCGTTCTTGTAGACAAGCTCGCATGTAGGTGAGCCGTGGATACCGAGCTTGTTCTCGATGTGGCGGACTGTCACGCCGCCGTCGCGCTTGTCGTAGATGAACATTGAAAGTCCGCGGCCGTCGCGTGTGCCCTCCTCAGAACGTGCGAGCACGAGGTGGATGTCGGAGTCGCCGTTGGTGATGAATCGCTTCACACCATTGAGGCGCCATGTGCCGTCCTCGTCCTGTGTGGCCTTGAGCATTACGCGCTGGAGGTCGGAACCTGCGTCAGGCTCGGTCAAGTCCATTGACATTGTCTCGCCTGCGCAAACGCGCGGAATATACTTCTGGCGCTGCTCCTCGGAGCCGAACTCATAGAGAGTCTCGATGCAATCCTGGAGCGACCAGATGTTCTGGAAGCCGGCGTCGGCACACGACACAATCTCCGAAGCCATAGAGTACGGAGTGATTGGCATGTTGAGTCCACCGTAGCGGCGGGGCATCGAGAGTCCCCAAAGACCAGCCTTGCGTGTGGCGTCGAGGTTCTCGTAGGTCTTCGATGCATAGTGCATGCGACCGTCAACGAGGTGCGGACCCTCAAGGTCTACGTCCTCTGAGTTAGGCTCGATGATGTTGGCGGCGATGTCGCCGGTAATCTCAAGCACACGCTTATAGTTCTCGATAGCGTCCTCGAAGTCGACGGGCGCATCCTCATATTTGTCCTTGTCGGCGAAGCCAAGCTCCTTGAGCTCAACGACGCGCTTCATCTCCGGGTGATTAAGATAGAAATCGTACTCCGGATGGTCTGTATAATAGTTTGCCATAAAATTAAAGCCCCACCCCCAGCCGCCGTTGGCGGCTTTACCCCTCCCCTTAGGGAGGGGAGTGATATGCTTTTCTGTCATTACAGACTATCACCGATGGACAGAAGTGGGATTTTTGTTTATTTGTTTATTTTATATAAATAGCCTCTTTTATTTTATTTACAACATTGTCAATATCGCCTATGACTTGCTGATTAGTAAACCGCAATACATGAAAGCCAAGGTTTTCAAGATAGTCAGTTCTTACACTATCAAGTTTCATCTGCTCTTCCGTAAAATGATATTCACCATCAACTTCTATAACAAGATTACTTGCCAAGCATGCGAAATCCACAATGTAGTCACCAATAATATGCTGTCGGCGGAATCGGTAAGGACGCGGCCAAGACTTTAGACAGTTCCACAGAACAGACTCAGCCTCAGTCATATTCTTTCGGTTCTTCCTCGCATTCTCTTTCAACAAAAGATAGATGTCTGGAGAAGAAGTGAAATAATCGGCCTTTTCCTTACACATATTGAATATAAATTAAATTACATCCCCACAAAGCATACCACTCCCCTCCCTAAGGGGAGGGGCAAAGCCGCCTATGGCGGCTGGGGGTGGGGCTTTTACTTATTATTTGCCTTATAGTACTTAATCATCTTCGGCAGTACCTCTTCCACCGTTCCAGTGATCACGTAGTCGGCAATCTTGTTGATTGGAGCATCCGGGTCGCTGTTTACGGAGATGATGATGCCTGAGTCCTGCATACCGGCGATGTGCTGGATCTGACCAGAGATGCCACATGCGATGTACACCTTCGGGTGAACGGTCACACCTGTCTGACCAATCTGGCGGTCGTGGTCGCACCAACCAGCATCAACAGCGGCACGGCTTGCGCCTACCTCACCGTGGAGTTCCTTGGCAAGCTGGAAGAGCATGTCGAAGTTCTCCTTCGAGCCTACGCCGTAGCCACCTGCCACAACGATAGGAGCACCCTTGAGGTTGTGCTTTGCAGCCTCAACGTGGCGGTCGAGCACCTTCACTACGAAGTCGGCTGTCGGAACATACTTTGCAACGTCCGGGTAAACAACCTCGCCCTTTGCCTTGCCCTCGTAGAGAGCCTTCTGCATCACGCCGCTGCGGACGGTAGCCATCTGTGGACGGTGGTCGGGGTTGACGATGGTGGCAACGATGTTGCCACCGAATGCCGGACGAATCTGATAGAGCAGGTTGTCGTAGTGAGTGCCGCTCTTCTTGTCGTCGTAGTCGCCAATCTCAAGCTCAGTACAGTCGGCTGTCAAGCCACTGGTGAGTGATGACGAAACGCGCGGACCGAGGTCACGGCCTATCACAGTTGCACCCATGAGCGCAATCTGCGGCTTCTCCTCCTTGAAGAGGTTCACGAGGATGTCGGTGTGTGGAGCCGATGTGTACGGGAAGAGTCCCTCTGCGTCAAACACGAAAAGCTTGTCTACACCATAAGGAAGAATCTGATTCTCCACCTTGCCCTTGATGCCTGTGCCGGCAACGATGGCGTTGAGGTCAACGCCGAGCTGGTTGGCGAGCTTGCGTCCCTTGGTGAGAAGTTCCTGAGACACTTCCTGAACCTGAGTGCCTTCTATCTCGCAATATACAAATACGTTGTTCATTATCCAATAATCTTTTCGTCCAACAATTCCTTAATCAGACTCTCAACATCGGCGTCGCTGCCTGTTAGTGTCTTGCTCTCTTTTGCCTGGAACACGATGTTCTTAACGGCCTTCACCTTTGTTGGCGAGCCGCTCAAGCCACACTGTGCCGGGTCGCCGTCAACATCGGCCACCGACCACTGGTTGAGCGTGAGGTAAGGACGCTCCTCGTAGAGGTAGTTGTACTTGTCCTCGGGCTTGCGCTCCATTGGAGCTGTTGCGCGCTTGTACTTCATCACGAGCTTTGCGTTTGCAGGGCGGCAAGGTGCTGCTGAACCTGTAACGGTCACCACGAGCGGCATCGGAGCCTCAACAGTCTCAACGCCACCGTCGATGTGGCGGCGGATTGTGAGCTTGCCGTTCTCGCACTTCGTAATCTCCTCGGCGTATGTCACCTGCGACAGTCCGAGCTTCTGAGCCACCTGCGGACCCACCTGGGCAGTATCGCCGTCGATAGCCTGGCGGCCACCGATTACCACGTCAACATCACCAATCTTCTTGATGGCTGTAGCCAAGGCGTAAGAAGTGGCGAGTGTGTCGGCACCTGCGAACAGACGGTCGGAGAGCAACCAGCCTGTGTCGGCGCCACGGTAGAGACCCTGGCGGATTACCTCGGCTGCACGTGGAGGACCCATTGTCAATATACCTACTGTTGAGCCGGGATTCTGCTCCTTCAGGCGCAGAGCCTGCTCCAACGCATTAAGATCTTCGGGGTTGAAGATGGCCGGTAGAGCGGCGCGGTTGACAGTGCCTTCGGCTGTCATTGCGTCCTTGCCGACGTTTCGTGTGTCGGGTACTTGCTTGGCAAGTACAACAATTTTCAAACTCATATAATATAAATTATTGTAAGATTCTGAGTTGCAAAAGTAATAACTTTATGTTACGCAACCAAATATAAGGCATTAAAAATGCACAACACGCTACGGTTTGTGCACAGAATCTGCACAAACCGAGCTTTTTGTGCATGTAATGTTTGCCGAGTGTCCCCGGCAAATCATTCATGGTTTCCACGTGTAGCGGGTGTATGAGGTGTTGACTTTAAGCTTGCTTACGTCGTTCAGCGCCTGGCCGTTGAGCACCTGCTCATACTTCTTGAAATACTGTTCTGCCATGATGCGCGAGTTGAATTTGTCGGCTGCATATTCATGGCACACTTTGGGCGAATAGTGGCATCCGCCTGTCAGGTGAGCCACCATCTCACTCTGGCTGTCGGTCAGGAATCCAACTTCCTTGTCCACAAGCTCTGGCAGCGAGCCATATGGTGTCCCGAACACTGGAGCGCCAAAATACAGGCTCTCTGTTATGGCGAGTCCAAAGGGCTCGTCCCAAAGCACGGGGAATATCAAGCCGCGCGAACCGTTAAGCAGACTGAATTTCTGCTCGCCTCCGACCATTCCCTTGAAGCTTATCTTTGGCGAGAAGGTGAGCCTTATTCCCATCTTGAAGTTGAAGCGGTAGCCGCCAAGCACCTTCAGCCGCGCTCCCGGAATGGCCTTCACAACGTTGATGGCTCCCTTGACATTCTTCACACGCCATGCCGCCTTGCCAAGGAAGTGGTAATAGGAGCGCTCACGGTTGAGGTCTACAGGGCCATAGTCGTCCCAGTCCATTCCGTTGTACACATAGCTGTCGCTGCCAAAGCGGTTAGCATGGTTGCGCGACACGAATATCGTGTTGGGGTCAAGTTCCGTGCGGCACACATTGCCGTGCATCGTCACGACATGCGGAATATGGCGCAGGCTGTCGTCCACCCGTTCCTGGAAGTGCACAATGTCAATGCCGTCGGGCACAAGCTTCGACATTGGCACATCATCGCGGTATTCTATGACATCCGCAAACGGACAAGTCGAGCCTGGAGCCACAAGCATATACACATGATGCCCCATGCGGTTAAGTTCCTTGGCAAGATACCACACCACGCGTTCGGTACCGCCGTAATTGTAAACCGGCAACTTTGCCGATTGTTTCACTAATAGTATGTTCATTGTGTTAGATTATTTCTCTGCCTCAAGCACTATCACCTTTGCTTTTTGGTTGTCCATGCCCGGCATTGTCATGCCTACAGAAGCTCCGATGTACGTGCCGTCGCAGATTACGAATTTCTTTCCGTTATAAGATATGTAGTCGCCGTTTACATCCTGGGTGAACGCCACAGCCGTGGCAAGATGTCCTGGATAATACACGAGAAGCACGTCGAGTCCAACAAGGTCGCGCACGAGATGGGAGAGGAGTATCGAGCGGTCCTCGCAGTCGCAGTAGGGATAATACAGGGTTTCCTCGCCGAAGAACGCTCTGTCGCATCCCCACACCTTGTCGTCGTACTCATACACAAATCCTGTCTGTACCCAGTTCAGCAGTCGGTTGACAGCCTCAAGCTGCGTCTTGCCCTCCAAGCGCTGCATCATCTCCGGATAGAGCTGTGCCTTGACCTTGGCTTCCAGCGGATTGCGGGCATACATCTCCCATGTGGTAAGCGGGTTTTCCACTATCACCGATGAAGGATAAGTGTCGTAGAAGTCGAGCAGGTTCTTGTTGACATTCACCTTGAACACCATGTCCTTGTAGCGGCGCGACTGTATTTCGCGTATTGGCGTTGGGTTGTCGGCGAAAAGCTGCTCCTGGTTTATATAGAGCGACATTGACTGCTCTTTCGGGAACGGCACGTTGCATATCTGCAGCGACGGCTCCTTGCTGTCGAACGAGTAGAAGTCTTCGCCGTCGATGTAGTGGAATGTCTTGCCGTAGATGATGTGCTTTGAGCCGACAAGCAGGTAGAGTTTGTTGGCTGACTTGCCGAGACGCATCTTGTAGCCACTCTGACAGTACAGGTAGGCGTGCAGGAACGTAGCCTCGTTGCTGTCGCCGAAGCATTTCTTGGCAAGCGACTGGAGCATCAGGTAGTAAGCCCAGTCCGACAGTTGGAGTTGCTTGCGTATTTGCAGGCAGTCGTACAGCGTGTTGTCGATGTCGCTCTCGGTGAGGCGCAGCCATGCGTCGGACAGTCCGTCGCTCGTGAGCTCCTTGCCAAGTGAGAAGTCGTTGTTGGAGAAGCGCACGCGGCACTCTGTTCCAAACGTCTCGAACACCACGTAGTGGGCATCGGGCTTCGGTGCCACGTCGGGCGTGTCGAACAGCGGCTTTTCCTCCACTATCACTGGCTTGAAGTCGGGGAGGTTGACTGGTGGCGTTACAGGGGTTGTCGGGGTCGGGGTTGTTACAGGTGGTGCAGGTTCCTCGTTTTCCACAGGCTCCACTGGCGGCACGTCATTTGGGGCAACTGGCACTGGCACGTCCTTCAGCTTCACTGGCACCGTCACCTTAGGCACCGTGAATGGTTTCACCACCGGCACGCGCGACACCTCCACCGGAACAACGATGTCGAGAGGTTGCGGCTGCGGTATGGGCACACGCGGAAGAGTGACGCTCAGCACTGGAATCTCGCGGTTCTTGAGCGACCTGTTTACAAGTCCGCCCTCCGACTCGCGCTTTATGACAACCGGCTTTACATCCTTCTCAACTGGCTTCGGGCGCGGGGCGACAGCCTCGTAGGTTGCCCATGCCTTCTTCATGAACCGGGCATACTCCTCGTTTGCCTTGCGGCGGAAGTCCTTGTAGTCGCCTTGTGCCTTCTTCTTGAATTCCTCGTATATCTGTTGCTGGGTTTTGTTCTGTGCCTGTGCCACCTGCGCAAATGTCATCGAGGCGGCGGCGAGTACTATCATTCGTCCGAGAGTGTTCATAATCATTAAGTTTTATGTGTTTTTAGTTTCGTTTATTTCTTCACGGTGAGTGTTTTTATGTCCACCTGCATTTTCTTGTCGTGGGTGCGGTTTTTGGCGAGCCAGCGCTGGAACTGCTCAAACTTCAACTCGCGCGGCAGTCCCTCGGCCTCTTGGTCGGCAGCCTTGGTGAACGCGTTTGGCGAGAAAATCACGTACAGGTAGTTGGTCTCTACCCCACCGTCGCTCGTGAGCACATACTCATCCACGTCCTTCGGGTTGAAGTAGGGCGCTGCCGTCTTTTCGGAGAAGAGCACGTAGTTGTGGTTGGCCTTCACCGCCACCATGCCCGACTCTTCCGAGCGGTAGGGCAACAGGCAGTAGGCATTCTGCGCGTTGTCAACGAGATACACTGCAAGATAGCCCTTCACCGGGGTTGTGAACGACAGATACATGCTGTCGCCGTTGCGGAAGGAGTCGCTCTCGTTGGTGTCGGCAAAGCCGTTGCGCAAGACCTTCGACACGAAGCTCATGTCGGCAGACACAAGCTCGCGCACCTTTCCCTGAAGCGTGCAGCGCACGACGAGCATGTCCTTCTGGTAGGATATCTCGTAGTGTGGCCCGTCGGTGGTCTCTATCCACTCGCCTTTCACGTCGCTGGTGCTGAGCGACGTGAAGTCGATGTTCGACTTCGTGCCGCTGTTCTCCGTCACCGTTGAGTTGTGCTGCGACACTACCGTGCCGAACTCCTCGCCGAGCGCCATTACCTGCGCGCGCTGCATGGCAGTGTGCTTTGCCTCTTCGAGCGACACGTTCTCGGGCGCATAGTAGGTGTATTCCGCACGCACGGTCTTCACTTTCTGGGCATAGCCGGCTGTGGCTGTGCCCAGAAGAATGAAGAAGAGCATGAATGACAAAAAATATTGTTTCATTGCGTTTTCTGTTGGTTTGTGTCCTGTAAAAAACTTTTATTGCTGTGCGTCCACAGCCGGAGCCTCGGGCATCAGGCGCAGGTTGCGCCATGTCTCAGAGAGCGATTCCGACGGTGTGGCGGTTGTGGTCTGCGGTTTCTGGTTGATGATTACCGACTGACGCGCCACATTGTCGTGCACATACTCGCTTATCTCGCCAAGGCTTGCCTCGCCCTTCGTCTCCTGCAGTTTCTTGAGCAGGAAGTAGGTGAAGAGTCCGTGGCTCTCCTTCTTGTAGGGATAAGCTGTCTCGTCGTCGCTTGCTGCCGAGAACACCACCATGTTGCCGCGCGGGTCTTCCTTCTTGGCCTTGAGCGCCACGCCACGCGCGCTTGCCAACATTCCCTCCTCGCGCTTTGAGCCACTGAAGCAGGCGTCGAGGAACACGGTGATGGTGCGTGCTCCTGTTGAGCCAAGCTCGTTGTAGAGGCGGTTGAGCGAGTAGCAGCCTTCGGTCTGCGTGCCGTCGGCGTCGACGGGCAGCAGGTAGGCGTCGCGTGTTGCCTCGTTGGGGATGCCGTGTCCGGCATAGTAGAACACGATGTTGATGTCGCCGTTGAAGGCTCGCGCTATGTTCTTTATGTCGCGCACGGCACGCAGCATCTGTCCGAACGACGCGTCGGGATAGTAGCGCACGTTCTCGGCTGGCATACCGAGCGTCTTCTTGCAGTATTCGGTGAACGTGGCGCCGTCGTTGAGGGCGAGTGGAACGCCAGCCACGTTGAGGTAGTTCTCGTTGGATATGACCACGGCGAACGTCTTGTCGTTGTGGACGGTTGTCTCGGGTATGTTGTTGTCCACGTCCGACGTGCCGAGCTTCACGCTCTGCTTTGAAATCTTCTGTTTGCTCTGACTGCTGTTGGCAAGGAGCACGGAGTTGATGTCGCCGAAGTTGACGTCGACGTTGGTCTCGGTGTAGTTGAGCGCGGCGGCGTTGTCATACTTGTAGGTCTTGCCGGTAGGCGTGACGATGGTGAGCTTGGCAAGGGCGAGATGGTTGTTGTCGATGAAGTACTGCGGGTCCTTGAACTCCATGCCGTTCCAGTTTGACTCAAACATGCGCGCCTCGTTGTTCTCTCGCGGCACGGGCACGATCAGCTCGCCGAGCGTCTCGTGGGTCACGAGGAACACGCCGTGGTCGGCATCGTAGGGCTTTAGTTTCAGGTCGTGGAAGTTGACGAGCGACTGGTAGCGCTTCACGTATTCCGACTCGGCAAGCCGCTGGTATTCCTTTATCTTCGCCTCGCGGTTCTGCTCGTTCACACGGGTCTGGTATTCCGTCACCGTCTCGTAGGAATCTTTCTTGAGCCACTTGTTGACGCGCTCCTTGATGAAGTTCACGGCAAAGTCGGAGTACGACGGTATGGCCATGTCGCTGCCCTGCCCTGCCCCGTTGCCGTCCGACGGCTGTGTGGCCGGGGTTGTCGACGCTGCCACGCTCGACGGTATTGCGGTGCCAGTACTGCCTGGCGTCTTCTTGCCCAGCTCCTGTCCGTCGGCTCCATAGGCGATGAGCGACGGTATGTAGTCGTTGCCAATCTTGCCGGCTCCCATGGAGGCGAGCTTGTTGTTCACCTGCTCCAGTTCCTGCATGTTGCCCGTGCAGTTGTATGCCACGGCGAGAGCCTGGGTATACTTCACCGACATCGGGTCGCTCGTGACGATGGTCTTCAGGAATCCGATGGAGCGGTTGAAGTAGTCGGGAAACAGTTTTTCGTATTCCTTGAGTGCCTTCTTGTCGGTCTCGGTGATCGACTTGTTGTAGTTGAGCACTCCAATGTTGTAGTTGTTGATGGCGAGGTGCTTCAGCACGTCGAGAGCCTTCGGGTGGGTTTTCTGCAACTGTGTGTACACTTCGAGCGCCTTGTCAAACTGGCGCTCGTCTTCGTAGAGCTTGCCCTGGATGTTGAGCAGCGTCTGCTCGTCGGGGCGCATCTTGAGTCCCTGCGACACGTAGCGCTGCAGGTTGTCGTTGTCACGGTTGCCGATGCACAGGTTGACAGCCATTGAGATGTAGCCGAAGCGCTGCGACTGGTCGGGCGTGTTGTCGGTTTCGTTGATTGCCTCGTCGAGTGTCTGCAGGGCGAGGGTGTTGTCGCCCACGTTCTTGCACGCCGTCACGAGGTATCTGAACACCGACTGCCGGTACGACGTGTTGCCCGAGCGCAGGTAGGCCTTGAAGTAAGGTATCGCCTCCTTGTAGTTGCGGGCGTTGAAGAGGTTTGACGACGCGAAGTAGGAAAGCATTGCATACGACTGTGATGAGGTGTAGCCGAATTCGAGGAAGTCGGGGCGGCTTGCCACGTCGACAAAGGCGCGTGCGAAGAGCACGGCGTCGGCCTGCCTCTTTTGTTGATTGTTGTAGGTGGCACCATTCGAGAGACATGGCAGCAGGTCCTTGAGGTTGTTGCGTGCCTGGTTGTAGGGTATGCTGCCGCTTGGCGTGTTGTCAAGCACAGCAAGTGTTGTGGTGTAACAGCGGTATGCCACATCGTAGAGCCGGTCCTGGTCGCCGTTGGTGTTGGCGAGTTGGACGACTTCCTTGAACAACGTGTTTGAATCGTCTATCGTCTGGGCGGATACAGTGCCGCCCATCGACAGCAAAAGCAATGATACAGCTACAAAAATCTTTTTCATCAGTTTTCTGAATACTTTATTTTTTTGTTTTTTACGTTTTTAATGAGAGGCAGAGTGGGCATGGCAATGATGCCATGCCCTCCTATGCGGCACATATTACTGGTTGAATGCGTCTACAAACGTCAGCATCACACCGATGCGGCGGTACTCGCTGCCTGTTTCCTCCGACACCTCGATGTTGGCGTCGTAGGTGGCGTTCATCTTCTGAAGGGCGGGGATGTTCTTCACGATGTAGTCCTTCACGCCCATGGCGCGCAGGAAGGCGAGTTGCTCGTTCTGCGAGATGCCTGTCTGCTTGTTGACGGTTATGTTGTCGAGCTGTCCGTTCTTGTATACTGGCTCGCGGTCGTAGCCGCCGTAGACCTCGTTGTAGGGCACGGTGCGGCTGAACGGCATGGCGTCGGCCATACCCGTGATCATGAGCTTCACCTGCTTGCCCTCAACCATGTACTTGGCGAAGTCGCCCTCCAGGGCTTTCTTCACCACGGTGAGCATTGCCTGTGCGGCAGCCGACTCCTCGCAGAGATACTTGCCCGGTCCGAAGTCGTCACGTGCGGAGAACTCCTCGTCGACGGTGTAGCCCACGTTTACCTCGTAGTTGAATATGTTCTTGCCCGAGGCGTCGGTCGTTGGCACCACCTTTGTCTTAACGTCAATCTTGGTGTGGTCGGTGATGACGTTCTCGTCCATGGCGGTCTTCATCACCTCGTTGCGCAGTTCCTCAAGCTTGAGTTCCTCCATACGCTGTGCCTGGAGCTGTTCGAGCGGCACGAAGTTCTCGTCGCTCTCAAGGAAGGCAAGCGACTTGCGCTCGCGGTTGTCGAACACGTAGGTCTGGTTGTTGTTCTTGTTGAACACCTCGGCATACACAAGCTCAAACTCGTCGTTCTCGTTGATGGCATACTGCGCGTTCTTGAACTGCAGGGCGCTCGGGTCCTGGAACTCGGTGAGGTCGGACTGCGGCACGGTGAGGAAGATGCTCGGCATGTTGTCGAACTCAAGTGCGAGCATACTCAGTTCCGGGTTGTAGTTGCCGAACGACACTGCCGATGTCGACAGCAGGTTGTCTGCCATCTGTGTGGCTATCTCGGTTTCGAAGAGCCTCATCTGCTTCATGCGCGACTCGTCGCTCATACGTGCGTTGTAGTCGTCCATCGACTCGCCCGGCATCTGCTTCATCCATTCGTCCATGCGCGACGACAGCTCGTTGCGCAGGTATTCCTGGCGGTTGGGCGAGAGGTAGGCCACGGGGCTGAACACCAGGTTGCGGTCGGTGTTGTAGAACAAGTACACGTCGCCGCCCACGTTCTTCGAGAAGTCGATGAAGCGTATGCTGCCCTCGTCGGCGTTTACGTAGTGGCGCTCCTTGTCGTTGAGCATGTTGACGATGGCGACACGCGACGGTCCGGTCACCACGCCGATGTACTTGGCGTCAGGGTTGAACGAGCACGCCACGGCGTCGCCCATGGCGTCGTAGTGGTGAACCACGTCGAAGGTCTTGGTGTCGTACACGTCGCACACTCCGTCGGCTGACAGCACAGCCATGAGCTTGCTGTTGGCTGAGAACTTCACGTCGCGTATGTCGCCGCCCGCCTTTATTGACTTGCGCACGTTCTTGGCGGCGATGTTCACCACGTCGGCCTGGCTGCCCTTCACGCCTACGATGTAGTAGCCGTTGGGACTTGCCTCCATGCGGTCGGCAACAAGGTCGGATGCCTTGAACGCATCTACGGGCTTCAGTTTCTTGGCTGTGAAGACGTGTATCTGGGCGTCGGCTCCCATGACATACACAAGGCGCGCGTCGCTGCTGTAGCACATCGACATCGGCTTGAACTTCTTGCTTGTGCCTATGTCGCCGAGCTTCCAGTCTTTCTTCCACAGGTCGTACATGTTGAGCGTGTTGTTTGCCTTCTTCGTGTCCATGAAAAGGAATGACGAGCCGGCCGGGCTTATCTTCAAGCCCGTGACCTGCTTGCAGCTAACCATTTCGTAGCTGGATATGTTGTAGATGTGGCCGCCGTTGTAATAGTAGTAGCTGCTTAGGTAGTGGTCGATGCCTGACGGAACGTGGGTGACAGCCTTCTTCTTCTCCACAATCTCCACTGGCTGTTTTTCATCCTGCGCGAAGCCTATGACGGAACAGCCCAAGAGCATTGCCACCAAAAGTGAGAACTTGTTCATACAGTATGGATATTATTTTAGGGTTACTGGTTCGGTTATAAAAAGAAAAGCCACACTGCCACGCGTGGTGCAGGTCGTGAGCTACCGCCGTGGCAATGTGAACCTTATACATTATATATGCTTAGTTTCCTCCAAACAACTTGTCGAGTTCCGCGCCGAGATCCTTGCCCTCCTTTTCGAGCGACTGGCGGATGGCGTTCTTGGCAGCCTGCTTGGCCATCTGGCCGTTGTAGGCGATGCGTATGCGCACTTCCTTGCGCTTGTTTTCCTTCTCGCGGTAGCACTCCATCACGGTCACCGTTCTGCCGATGCTCTGCGAGATTAGGCTCTTGCTCTCCATGAGGGTCTTCGTCACTGACGCGGCATCCTCTGCCGGCAGCTGCTGGTTGGCGAGCGACTGGTCAACAATGGCTGTCACCTCGGTCTGTATCTGCTCGGCAAGGTTGAGCTTGGCAAGCTCGTAGGCCTGCATCTTTGCAGCGTCGTAGTTCTCGCCCACGCTCATAGCGTCGCCCATGATATACTTGGGATACATCGACTCGTCATACTCCATCTGCATCAGGTAAGCCTTGTCGAGTTGCTTGTCGAGGGGCAGCGCTCCCGGAGCGACCTTCCAGCCTTCCTTGACAAGGCTCTTTGCCTCCTTGCGCGCCGACTTTGTGGCACGGTCGTTAAGTTCTGCTCTCGACTCCTTTGAGATAATTCTGCGCTCCTTGATGATTTCCTTGGATGTCTGGGCGTAGGTTTGTGTTGCGCCTAATGTCATCATTCCAAAAAGGCAAAGACCGATGATACCGGCCTTGTGGCTACAATTGTTTACAGTGCTCATACTCTTATTGTTTTTGTGATTAGATAATGCTTTTGTGTTTTTATTTTCCAAAATTAGACAATTTTTTCATACAAGCGGTATTTTATTAAAGAAAATATCATGCCGTAAACGTTTTTTAACACAATAAATACCTATATTGCTATTTCATGCAAACATTTTCATCAGAAAACGAATACAAGGGCTGTAAAAATGACACGTTTTTCAAGGAATATACGTAACTTTGCAGCATAAATTTTCAATAAGAAAACATAACATTATAATTTTATGGGAGGCATATTCGGCTCTATCTCCAAGAAAAGCTGCGTGACAGACGTTTTCTATGGAACTGACTACAACTCACATCTCGGCACCCGACGCGGCGGCCTGGCGATGTACAGTAAGGAAAAGGGATTCGTTCGCTCAATCCACAACCTTGAGAACTCTTACTTCCGCTCGAAGTTCGAGTCCACTCTCGACCGCTTCGAGGGCAGCACGGCGGGCATCGGCGTGATTAGCGACACCGACGCGCAACCGCTCGTCATCAACTCTCACCTCGGACGCTTCGCCATCTGCACCGTGGCAAAGATTGTCAACATCGAGGAACTTACAAAAAAACTGCTTGAGAAAAACATGCACTTTGCCGAACTTTCGCAAAGCGCCACCAACCAGACGGAGCTTGTCGCCTTGCTCATTATTCAAGGCAAGACTTTCCTTGAGGGCATCGAGAATGTCTACCACAACATCAAGGGCTCCTGCTCCATGCTCATCCTTACCGAAGACTCGCTCATCTGCGCCCGCGACGCTTGGGGACGCACACCTATCATTATAGGCAAGAAGGACAGCGCCTATGCCGCTTCGAGCGAGTCGACATCGTTCCCTAACCTTGATTTCGAGGAGTGCTACAACGTAGGACCGGGCGAGGTGGTGAGCCTCAACGCCGACGGACTCACGCAGTGGCGCCCTGCCAACAAGAAGATGCAGGTGTGCTCGTTCCTGTGGGTATACTACGGCTTCCCTACGTCAACCTACGAGGGCAAGAACGTTGAGGAGGCACGCTTCACCAACGGCTACAACCTTGCCAAGACCGACGACGTGGAGGTGGACTGCTGCTCGGGCATACCCGACTCGGGCACGGGCATGGCAATGGGCTACGCCGCAGGAAAGGGCGTGCCCTACCAGCGCTGCATTGCCAAGTACACTCCCACATGGCCACGCTCGTTCACTCCATCCAACCAGGAGATGCGCTCGCTCGTGGCTAAGATGAAGCTCATACCCAACAAGGCGATGATCAACGGCAAGCGAGTGCTCTTCTGCGACGACTCCATCGTGCGCGGCACTCAGCTGCGCGACAACGTGAAGGGATTGTTCGATGCCGGACTGAAGGAGTTCCACATGCGCATAGCCTGCCCGCCGCTCGTCTACGGCTGCCCGTTCATCAACTTCACGTCTGCCAAGAGCGACATGGAGCTTATCACACGACGCATTATCGAGAAGTTTGAGGGCGACGCCAACAAGGACCTCGACAAGTATGCCACCACCGACTCGCCACAGTACAACCGCATGGTCGACGAGATTCGCCGGCAGCTGGGGCTCACGTCGCTCAAGTTCAACACCATCGAACAGCTCATTAAGGCCATCGGACTGCCGAAATGCAAAGTGTGCACCCACTGCTTCGACGGCTCAAGCAAGTATACGCTGGAGGAGCAGGCCGACGAATAAGCGGCTTGGAGGCTTACCTTGATTACTGGAGCTTTGATTATTGGGGCTTTGACAAAAACATAAAAAACAACCCGATTGTGGGCAAAACCCTTCGGGTTTATAAATAAAAGGAGAAACGCCTTTACGAGAGCAAGCTCTCTATCGGCGTTTCTCCTTTTATTTATGTGCTGCAAGCAGCACTTGCCCACAATCGGGAGAAAACATAAAAAAACATGGCACATACGGAATTTGCCGAGTGGGGGTCAAAACTCGAATTTTGAAATTATCCGTGGCGGAGGTCTCCGGCCTCCGCAAAAAGCAAAGATTACCAATATCTTGATATATAGCCAATTGTGATTAATGGTTGCAACGGAGGCCGGAGACCTCCGCCACGGATAAACCAAACCTATCACTCCAAATTACAGATAAAACGTAATTTTTCTTTTCCCAAATGTTTTTTATGTTTTTGTCAAACTCTCCAATAACCACTCGACCTTTCATACATAGCAAGAGGGCAGGGTTTCTCACGAAGCCCTGCCCTCTTTTTTTGTTCTCTTTCTTTGTTGTCCCTACAACAATCAAAACTGATTTTTACCTTATTAGCCTAAATCATTACTTAATTAAAACAAACCTTATTTAGTAACAACAATCTATAACTGAACCTTATAATTTACCTAAACAGTTTCTATCTTTTTTCTGTTGCAAATTTATGAAATATCTGAATATGTCGGAATAAAAAACATGCAACTTTTTATGTTTTCGTTGTGCAAACGTTTGACATAAATCATTTTCCGCCTAATTCAGAGCCTCGCTACAGCAATCTTATCAGCGCCATATAGCTCAGAGTGCCCGCCGCTATCGACCACATCATGTTTCTTCGCCACACGTGCACCAGCGCCGTCACCCCAACACCTGCAAACTGCGCCACTGCGTTGACTGGCGAGACACCGCGCAGGCAGTAGACCACGAGCATGGCAAACACCGAAGCCGGAAGTACCTTGCCGAGATACATTATATATTTTGGCGTAGGTCGCCCGGGACGGAACACCATGAACGGAATGAAGCGCGTGAGCATCGTGGCAACCACAGCGGCTCCCACGGTGACAATCTGCTGTGTTATTGTCATTCCTCGCCTCCTTTCCCTTTTTCAGCGCCACACAGCCGCTCAAGCCTACTGCGCATCAGCGTCAGGAATATCAGCATAAGCGCCATGCTCGGAATGATGAACCTGTCGGCTCCGCACACAGCAAGACACATGCCGCATATCACAAGGCCGGATATGGAACTCACGTGGCTGCGCTCGCGCAACCAGTTGTCAACGAATATGGCGGTGAACATGGCCGTGAGCACGAAGTCAAGCCCGCGCAGGTCGAACTTCAGGAACGGGCCGATGAGTCCGCCAACAGTAGCGCCCACCACCCAATACAGCTCGTCGAGCCATGTTATCCAGAGCAGATACCAACCGCGGTCAGCCTCCTTCGGCACCTGCGCCGCGCTCGTCAGAGCGAACGTCTCGTCGCTCATGCCGAAGATGAGGAAGAATTTCTTCCAGCCCAGTCCGCGGTAGCGGTCGAGCATCGACAGCCCGTAGAACAGATGACGCGCGTTCACCATAAGAATCATCAGCAGCGTCTGTACCGGATTGAAGCTGCCGAGCAGCATGTTGCCCAAAAGAAACTCCGCGCTGCCGGCATACACCGTCACGGCGAGCAGCATCGGATAGACAAACGAGAACCCGAGCTCGTGCATGTAAATGCCGTAGGTAACGCCCAGGAAGCCGTAGCCTGCCATTATCGGAAGCGAGGCACGAAAAGCGTGCCGCAAAGAATTGTTGATTTTTCCCATGCTGCAAAGTTACGGATTTTTATTCTTTATCCGGCTTTTCGCGACAATACATTACCAATATTGTTCATCCTGATAATTAATGTTGCATATCCATGCAATTAATGTTGTCCATCCATATAACTTTCACCAACCAAACAAGCAACTATCGCTCTCTTACTTCGACCGAAGTAAGCACGTTGAACGGTCGAAGTAAGCACGTTGAACGACCGAGGTAAGCATGTTGAACGGTCGAAGTAAGCACGTTGAACGGTCGAGGTAAGCCGACCGACATTGTCTTTCGGCATGACAAAACGAATGTGGCGGCAAGATATCCGTTGTCGTTTGCCGACATTGTTGGATATTATCACTAACTTTGCATGAACAAAAACAAATAAAACGATGAACAAAATAACCATGCTTGGCACTGGCAACGCCTTGGTCACCCAGTGCTACAACACTTGCTTCGTGCTCGACACCCCCACCACCCGACTGCTTGTCGACGCGGGCGGAGGCAACGGAGTGCTTAGCCAATTGAGAAAAGCGGGGATATCCATTGCCGACATTCACCATCTGTTTGTC
>JBNMLZ010000039.1:0-19412 GCA_050875085.1 Prevotella sp.
GCCTGGCGAGGGCATTTCCATCGCCATTCACAAGGTTACCGGCTGGCCTTTCCCTAAAGCCAAGATTCGGGTGGACATCACGCTCGTGGTCTTGGCCGTCTTGTTCTGTTTCCTGCTTCTCGGTTCATGGAAATGGGAGATTGTGGGCATCGGAACGCTCTTCGCCATGGTATATGTAGGCATTACGGTTCGATTATTCAACAAGCATCTTGCGTGGTTCGACCGTCTGCTCCACTATCGCCCAGGCTGCCGCAGATATGTTTACGGACTTGCCCGATACATAAGAAGACAGATATAAGTTTTTCTATATTTTGATTAAAATGGAAACAGGAAGAATTTTACTTCGCTATTAGGAGGAATCTGATGCAGAGGCGCTCTTCAAGTACGCCTCGGACCCTGATGTTGGACCACGTGCGGGATGGCCGGCACATAAGTCTGTAGAAGAAAGTCGGGAGATAATCCGGACATTCTTCCATAATGACACGACATGGGCGATTGTGTTGAAAGAGACTGGCGAAGCTATCGGCTGCATCGGCTACTACACCCATGAAACCAGCAATATCCCTATCGGAGAAAACGACTGCGAGGTGGGCTATTGGATAGGAAAGCCTTATTGGAACAAGGGAATCTGCACCGAAGCCTTGAAGCTGATGCTCGACTACTGCATCAACGAGAAGCATTTTGAAAACATCTGGGCAGACCATTTTACAGGCAATCCTGCATCAGGAAGAGTCATGGAGAAATGCGGTTTCGTCGATACAGGTATGTTGAATAAATGTAGCCAGCTCGTAGGTGGCGACAAGGATATGGTTAAAGTATTTATAGTTAAAAAGAAATGGTTTGAGAATTCACCAATCGGAAATTGAGAGTTAGAAGTGACTCCAACTCTTCCTTAAAACCAGTGATATTGTCAAAGAACCATTTTATGGCCCTTCGGAATTCTTCCTTGGTTCGGTAGAATCCCGTATTTATGACCTTCTTGCGTAGTAATTTCCACAGTCTCTCAATCAAATTGAGGTTCGGAGAATAGGGTGGAAGGAATATCTGTTTGATTTTTGTCCCCTCGGCCCATTCCCTCAGTTCTGTATTGTGGTAGTACCTCGCATTGTCGGAGATGATGTAGATGCATGTGGCCTCCGGATGCTTCGCGAGAGCCGCCTCGTATAGCTCACGGGTAGACTGTGCGTTTACGCTCTCACAGTCATGAGCTATAACGTCCGTTACATCATAGGCGTTCAGGATTCCGTTTATATTCACGCGGTCACGTCCGCTTACAGTGGGCTGCTCCAACTGCTCACCCTTCTCAATCCATGCGTATGTGGAGCGGCTGTTGTGGGTGGGATGGACACCGTCAGCATAGTAAACGACCGATTTCTCGTCCCTCGTGGACAGTATTTCCGCGAGTTCCCTTACGAATTCCGCTTGTTTCTCAGGGTCGGCCTCGCACGGGACCTCCGTCGTTTTCTTGTAAGTGAAGCCTATGCGGTTTAGAAGGTCAACGGTGCCCTGGGGAGTGTAGGATACGCCGAAGGTTACGCGAATCCACTCCGACACGCTCTTGGCGTCCGTGTAGATATGTTCCTTCATCTCCTTGTGCAATGCGCATATCTGACTGCTGCTGAGATTTCCCCAATACCCCTTGTAATGGGTTTCCAGCAGGTTCTCCACACCGCCAGTCTGGTAATCACCTATATAGCGGTATATCGTTGCCATGCTTATCCCGAGGTCCTCGGATATGGATTTCGGAGTGCGGCCGTTGTCAAACATAAGGACACAGGTTATCCGTACGTAATCGGGAGTGCCGGCTACGTTGCGCTGAAGGCGACGGAGCTCCGCCCTTTCTTCTATGGATAACTTTAATCGCATGGTGCAAAGGTAACTATTTTCCTTGAAATTCTCAAATTATTTACTTTTGACTATAGATACTTTTGCCTCTTAATTCTGTGATTTTCGCCCATTCATTATCATCAAAAAACAGTAACGTTATAGTAACGAAAGTCTGTCTTAGACTAGCTTTTTCCTGTATTCCGATGTCTTTATGGAAAGCCCCATTCACCGACATAATTCAGTCATTTTCAACTATTTTGCTTCAATTATTACTGATTTTCAACTTTTTGTGTATCTTTGCACAATAAAAAGAATGGCATTATGAGTCCAAAATTCAAAGAACAAAATGGTTATGTGTTCAAGATATACTCCAATGAGGAGGCACGAATACATATTCACATCAATCGAACAAATAATCACAGAATATGGAGACGACTTTAAGGTCAAATTCACAAGACACGTCGGTAAGCGTCTTGATGATAAATGACAAGGGACTGATGATTTCCGTGCAGGGACAGGACTATTTCCTCTCCTACAACCGCATCCCTTGGATGCGCGACGCAAGTATTGCCGACGCTCTCAACGTACAAATGAGCGGACGCAACGCCATTGAATGGCCCAACCTTGACGTTGACTTGGAGATTGACAGTCTTAAACACCCAGAACGTTACCCACTAATAATGAAGCGTAACGAATTGGACCGAATATAAGATAAAGTAGACAAATTGATAATGGAAGAAGATTTCGACATACGCCAGGAGCAGACCGCGAAGGGCGAGAAGGATTTTGAGAATGCCCTGCGCCCGCTCAAGTTCGGCGATTTCAGCGGACAGCAGAAGGTGGTGGAGAACCTTGAGGTGTTCGTGGAGGCCGCGAAGTATCGCGGCGAACCGCTCGACCACACACTGCTGCACGGGCCTCCGGGACTGGGCAAGACAACACTCAGCAACATCATCGCCAACGAGCTTGGCGTGGGGTTCAAGATCACGAGCGGACCGGTGCTCGACAAGCCGGGCGACCTCGCCGGCATACTCACGTCGCTTGAGCCGCGCGACGTGCTCTTCATCGACGAGATTCACCGTCTGTCGCCCGTCGTCGAGGAGTATCTCTACTCGGCAATGGAGGACTACCGCATCGACATCATGATCGACAAGGGACCGTCGGCGCGCTCGATACAGATCGACCTCAACCCCTTCACTCTCGTCGGCGCCACAACACGTAGCGGTCTGTTGACAGCCCCGCTGCGCGCCCGCTTCGGCATCAACCTCCACCTTGAATACTACGGGCCGGAGACCCTGCAGCGCATCATCAAGCGTTCGGCAATGATAATGAAGGTGCCCATCGACGACGATGCCGCCATTGAGATTGCGCGCCGCTCACGCGGCACGCCACGTATCGCCAACGCCCTGCTGCGCCGCGTGCGCGACTTCGCCCAGGTGAAGGGCAACGGACGCATCGACCGCGACATAGCGAGTCTCTCGCTGTCGGCTCTCAACATCGACCAGTATGGTCTCGACGAGATCGACAACAAGATACTCCTGACCATCATCGACAAGTTCCGTGGCGGACCGGTCGGCGTCAGCACCATCGCCACCGCCATCGGCGAGGACACTGGCACCGTGGAGGAGGTCTACGAGCCTTACCTCATCATGGAGGGCTTCATCAAGCGCACACCGCGCGGCCGCATGGTCACTCCCCTCGCCTACCAGCATCTCGGCCGCCCTATGACGGGCAGCAACGCGGCGGAACCGAGTCTGTTCGACTAATAACTGGGAGAGGGGACGCCCCGTCCCCGACCGTTAAAGCTATAACTGGGAGAGGGGACGCCCCCGTCCCCGACCGTTAAAGCTATAACTGGGAGAGGGGACGCCCTCGTCCCCGACCGTTGAAGCTATAACTGGGAGAGGGGACGCCCCCGTCCCCGACCGTTGAAGCTATAACTGGGAGAGGGGACGCCCTCGTCCCCGACATTTAAATGATGTATCGGGGGCGAGGGCGCCCCCTCTCCCAGTCAGATGGATTTGCTTTATGCTACTCACCTAAAGATTATCTGTTTCAGATTTAGCAACTGCTAATTTAGCAGTTTATATTGGATTGGCAACAATAAAAGCCGGAAAATCTTGCGATAGAAAGCAGTTTTATTATACGATTTGTATAATACGATTTGTATAATCAATTCCATATTGCTAACTTTGCAGCAATAAACAACAAACAAAAGTATATGGCAAGAGTGAGGAATCCTTTTATAGTGACTGGCAAGATAGAGCCGGAATATTTCTGCGACAGAGTGGAGGAAACGAAAAAAATAACGAGAGCCGTCAACAACGGCAACAACCTCGTGCTCATATCTCCGCGCAGAATGGGAAAGACCGGACTCATACACCATTGCTACGACCATGAATTAGGAAAGGACGAATACTATACTTTCTTTATCGACATTCTGCACACTACAAGTTTGCAGGAGTTCACTTATCTTCTCGGACGCAAGATATACGAGACCGTAATGCCAAAAAGTCAAAAGATGATGATGGCGTTCATACACACGCTGAAGTCAATCAGCGGTCAATTCGGCTTCGACCCGATATCCAACACTCCGACATTCGACCTCAGCCTTGGCGACATCTCACGACCGGAGCTTACCCTTGAGGAAATCTTCCGATACATCGAGAATGCCGACCGCCCCTGCATAGTCACCATCGACGAGTTCCAGCAAATAGCCAAATACCCGGAGAAAAACGTGGAGGCACTGCTGCGCACCCACATACAGCACATGTCCAACTGCCAGTTCATCTTTGCCGGAAGCGAATACCACATCATGCAGGAGATGTTTCTCTCTGCCGCCCACCCTTTCTACAACAGCGCCGACATTCTCGAACTGAAACCCATTGAGGAATCTGTCTACAATGAGTTCGCAATCAGATGGATGCAACACTACGGACGCACCGTCGCGCCAGGTCTCACAGCAATGGTCTACCGGCTTTTCCGTGGCAACACATACGGCATGCAACGTACATTCAACGAGATGTTTGCCCTCACTGATTCTGGTGATGCTTGCGACGAAACAACCTTACGCCTTGCTGTCAACAGCATCATCGACTCCAAGGAACCGCTCTTCCAAG
Source organism: Prevotella sp. (assembly GCA_050875085.1). Lineage (GTDB taxonomy): Bacteria > Bacteroidota > Bacteroidia > Bacteroidales > Bacteroidaceae > Prevotella. Next base: position 4,947 of record JBNMLZ010000039.1, read on the forward strand.
AATTGCTGTCTAATATTCCCGAAAAGCAAAAGCCTTTGCTCTACGCTATAGCCGACGAGGGAGAAGTGGAGAAAATCACTTCTGCGGCATTCATAAAGAAACACAAGCTTGCATCCGCCAGTGCCAACCAATATGCCGCCCGCCAGCTCATGGCAAGTGGTGTAATTACAAAGCTGCACGGAAAATATTCCCTCAACGAGCAGTTCTTTGATTTGTGGATTAAGAGGATGTATGGAAGTGGAATAAAATAAGTTGAAATATTTCCATTACGCACTTGCTTTTATGAAAATTATCATGTAACTTTGCGACAAACCTAAACAACATCCTATGGAACAACTCCTCCACTACATCTGGAAGCACCGCATACTGCCACTCCACGAACTGCGCACCACCGACGGGCGACACGTGGAGGTGATAGACCCCGGTCTGCACAACCTTCACGCCGGACCTGACTTCTTCAACGCCAAGATAAAGATTGACGGCACGTTGTGGGTGGGCAATGTCGAGATACACGAGCGGTCGGCCGACTGGTTTCTCCACGGCCACGACCAGGATGCTGCCTACAACAACGTGGTGCTGCACATCGCCTCCGTCATTGATGCCGACGTAATGACTGCCGACGGCTCGCGCCCGCCGCAGATGGAACTGAAGGTGCCGCCATACGTGTTGCAGAACTACCGCCGCCTACTCGCTGCCGACCGCTATCCGTCGTGCCGCGACACTGTGATGCAATTGCCCCGTCTCACCATCCATTCGTGGATGAGCGCGCTCACTGCCGAGCGCCTTGCCGACAAGTGCGACGCCATCAACCAGCGCGTGAAGGCTGCGGGCGGCTCTTGGGAGGATGCGTTCTTCGCCACCATAGCGCGCAGCTTCGGGTTCGGTGTCAACAGCGAGGCGTTCGAGCAATGGGCGGCGCGTCTGCCCATCATGCAGGTGGGCCACCACCGCGACGACCCTTTCCAAGTGGAGGCTCTGTTTCTCGGCTCCGCCGGACTGCTCGACGCCGACGACATGAACGACCGCCAACGCGCTGCCGCCACCAGTGACCCCTACTTCAATAGACTAAGGAGCGAGTGGACTTACCTCGCCCACAAGTTCTCCTTAAAAGCCATGCCGCGCCAGACATGGCGCTTCCTCCGTCTGCGTCCGCAGAACTTCCCCTACATCCGCCTCTCGCAGCTCGCCACGCTCTATTGTTCGCGGCGCGCCGACCTAAGCGCAATAACCACATGCGCTACTCTCGACGACGTGCGCCGTGCGTTGCAGTCAGAAGTGAGCGACTATTGGCGCACCCATTACACCTTCGGCAATGAGTCGCGCCCCAACGCCAAACACCTCTCTGCCTCATCCATCGACATTCTGATTATCAACGCTGTCGTGCCCATGCTCCACGCCTACGGATGCCACCGCCAGGACGAGCAACTCATAACCCACGCCGCCGACTTCCTTGAGGCTCTTCCGCCCGAGGACAACACCCACATACGCCTCTGGCAGGAATGTGGCATAAAGGCAGACAACGCCGCCGACACGCAAGCCATCATCCAACTGCACAACCGCTATTGCGACCGCAAGGAATGTCTGCGCTGTCGTTTCGGCTACTACAGCATGAAGAAATGACTGGGAGAGGGGGCGCCCTCGCCCCCGATATTGGAATGTATTATCGGGGACGAGGGCGTCCCCTCTCCCAGTTAAACTACGTCTCAATACAATTTATACTGAAGCGGAGGCCGGAGACCTCCGCCACGGAAGTACAGAACTTCCGCCACGAAGAGACAAATGAAGGCTCGTGCCAAATGAAATGAAGGCTCATTACATTTGGCACGAGCCTTCATATCATTTGTAATGAGCCTTCATCACATTTGAGATGAACCAACCATTATTCTCGTTTTCAACGACTTTTGCAACCCGGTTGCAGATTATTTTGCGTACCTTTGCAGCCACAATGAACAACCGGCTCTCCATATTCTTCACATGGATGGCAACTTGCATGATGTTGCTGTCGACCGTAGTGATGCACCACCATCACTACGAGCGCGTGTGCGTGGCGTTCGAGCTGTGCCAGCATGCTGCCGACGGCGACATCGAGGCGGAGCCTGAGGAGAGTCATTCCCATCAGGAGAGCGACCGTGGGTCGTGCCGTGTTCACCAGCTTCACAAGTTTATCATCAACGCGAGTGTGGCGAAAAACATTCGTCACCATATCGCTGACGGCAACCATTTCGTTGCCGCCATCATGCCCGACGCGCGGCTTCTATGCACGCCGGCTTCCTTGACAGCTGCCGATTGGCAGCACACAGCCTCAACGCTCCGTCTCCGGACGTTGACGGCATTGAAGCGGAGGGGGCCTCCCATACTTTAGTTTTGTCTTTAGACTCAATCCGTAGCGGAGGTCTCCGGCCTCCGCAGCAATTGGCTATTGCCAAAATTCAAGCACTATTATCCTATTGGGTGCTGCGGAGTATTATCTTGTCGGGTGCTGCGGAGGCCGGAGACCTCCGCTACGGATCACACGCTGATTGCGCTTTTGCAAACGGGTTGCAAAGACGTGGTGCTGCCGTGGTCTGCAACCAGGTTGCAGCAGGATAGCTGTAACTTTGCAGGCAGACAACAAATCTCGGGGACGAGGGCGCCCCCTCTCCCAGTTAATGCCCCTATCACAGAAAAAAACTAAAAGAAAGGATGAAAAGAATTTTATTTATTGTGGCGGTGACGCTCATCGCCCTTGCAGGCTTTACTTTCTTCACAAGCGGAAGTAAGGCGGAGGCTCATGACGAGCATGAGCATGAGGAGGATGTCGATTTCGACAACATCCCCGTAACACAACAACAGTTTAAGACCGTCGACTTAAGGCTCGGCGAGATGCAGCCGCGCGAGCTTGACGCCACCCTGCAGGTGAGCGGACAGCTCGTTCTGCGCGCGCAGAACATGGGTGACGTGGCTTCGCTCATGGGCGGAATAGTGAAGACCATTCTCGTGAAGGAGGGTCAGACTGTGCGTAAGGGCCAGACAGTGGCTACCGTTGAGAACACCGACGTGGTGTCGCTCCAGCGCGAGTACTACTCCGCCTACAAGGATGCCGAGATGGCGCGGCTTGAGATGCAGCGCCAGCAATCGCTTCAGCAGAATGGCGCGGGCGTGAAGAAGACTTTGCAGCAGGCGCAGAAGGACTATAAGGTGGCTGAGGCGAGTGTCGTTGGCATCGGGCGTCAGTTGCAGCAGATGGGCATCAGCGTGAAGGCTGTGGCTGGGGGCAAGTTCACGACCGTCTTCCCAGTTCATGCGCCCATCTCGGGAACGGTGAGCCAGATTACGGCATCGCTCGGTTCTTATGCCGACATGCAGACCCCACTGATGAAGATACGCAACAATGCCGCCGTGGAAGCCGACCTCAACGTGTTTGAGCGCGACCTTGCCAAGGTGAAGGCGGGCGACCGCGTGATGCTCTCGCTCACCAACCAGCCGGGCGTGAAGGTCTCGGGCACAATATATGGCATCAACCAGTACTTCAACGACGGCACCAAGTCGGTTGCCGCCCACGTGCGTCTCGACAACACGAGTGGCGCGCGCCTCTTCGACGGCATGTATGTGCAAGGCTCCATCGCCACCGGCCGCCAGCTCTGCAACGCCCTGCCCTCTAAGGCCATAGTGACCACCGACGGCAAGAACTACGTCTTTCTGCTGAACAACGCACCCAAGAACGGCAAGTACTCGTTCTCGCGCCATGAAATTACTACTGGCGTGTCGCAGGACGGCTTCACGGAAATCTCGCCCTGCGAGCACATCACGAAAGGCCGCAAGGTCGTGGTGGACAACGCGTTCTATCTGGCGAGCATGACGGGGGAACATGGGGAGCACTAAAAGCCCCTCCCCCGACGCGCAAAGCGCGTCTTCCCCTCCCCTTATGGAGGGGAGTAATATGCTTTAATTGCAGAGGAGCAGTATGCTTTACTTGCTTATTATTTTTACTAATATTTTATCCACATAATATAAATAAGCCCAAATAAACCCCTTTATTCAGTAACTAAGAATATTTCAAAGTTAGTAACCAAGAATATTTCAAAGTCAGTAACCAAGAATATTTCAAAACCCATACCAACGTCACACATTACTCCCCTCCCTAAGGGGAGGGGAAGAGCCGCTTCTGCGGCGAGGGGGTGGGGCTTTGCTTTTAATTTATGTTCCAGAAACTCATCACATACTCCATCCACAACAAACTCGTTGTGGGTGTCTTGACGCTTGCACTCATCGTGTGGGGCGTGTGGTCGCTCGTGCGGTTGCCGTTCGACGCCACGCCCGACATCACCAACAACCAGGTGCAGGTAATAACACAGGCTCCGTCGCTCGGAGCACAGGAAGTAGAACAGTACATCACGACTCCCGTGGAGATGGCGCTTGCCAACATTCCGCGCATCGAGGAGCGCCGAAGCATCTCGCGCAGCGGCCTGTCGGTCATCACGCTCGTCTTCGACGACAACGCCGAAATCTACTGGGCGCGGTCGCAAGTGTCGCAGGTGCTCGAAACGGCGGCAAAGGATTTGCCCAAAAACGCTGACATAGAGATGGGACCTATCGCCACCGGACTGGGCGAGATATTCCACTACACCGTGCGCGCCAAGAAAGGCTACGAGCAGAAGTACTCGCTCACCCAACTGCGCACCATACAGGACTGGATAGTGCGCAAGCAACTGTCGGGCACGCCGGGCGTTGCCGAGGTATCGGGTTGGGGCGGATTTGTGAAGCAATACGAGGTGGCGATAGACAACGACCGACTCAACGCCAACGGCATCACCGTCGGCGAGGTGTACTCGGCTCTTGAGAAGAACAACTCCAACACGGGCGGCAGCTACATCGAGGAGAACTCAAGCCAGTACTATATCCGCGGCATCGGGCGTGTGTCCTCGCTTCAGGATATCGCCAACATCACCATCAAGACCGTAGGCTCAACACCAGTGCGCATCGGCGACGTTGCGCGCGTACAAGAAGGCCACGCCACACGCTTCGGCGCCGTGACACGCAACGGCGAGGGCGAGGTGGTGGCCGGCATTGCCATCATGCTCAAGGGCGAGAACTTCCAGGAGGTCATCAAGAACGTGAAGGAGCGCATAGCGCAGATACAGAAGTCGCTGCCCGAGGGTGTAGTCATAGAACCGTTCATCGACCGCACCAATCTCGTGAAGCGTGTCGAGGGGACAATAGCGCGCAACCTTGTGGAGGGCGGACTCATCGTCATCTTCGTGCTCGTGCTGTTCCTCGGCAACTGGCGAGCGGGACTCGTCGTGGCGTCGGTCATTCCGCTGTCGATGCTCTTCGCGTTCGGCATGATGAAGGCGTTCGGCATCGACGGCAACCTAATGTCGCTCGGAGCGATTGACTTCGGAATGATTGTCGACTCGGCAGTGATCATAGTCGAGGCTGTCGTCACGCACATCAACACCGGACATTTCTCCAACCCCGACGTGCGCGCCGCCTACCTGGGGAGACGCGGCGCCCTCGCCGCGTCAGTAAACACACCATCAATAAACGGCGGCGAGGGCGCCGCCGCTCCCAGTGCGTTCCGCCTCAGCCGTAGGCAGATGGACGAGGAGGTGCATTTCTCAGCCTCGCGCATCCGTCAGAGTGCGGCGTTCGGCGAGATTATCATCATGATCGTGTATATCCCGCTGATGACATTGGTGGGAATAGAGGGAAAAATGTTCCGCCCGATGGCGCTGACCGTGTTCTTCGCCATTCTCGGCGCGTTCATCCTCTCGCTGACCTACGTGCCGATGGCGAGCAGCCTGTTCCTCAGCCGCTCGGTACACACGCGAGAGACCATTTCAGACAAGATAATCAAAAAGCTCCAGTCGTGGTATCGCCCCGTATTGGAATACGTTCTGCGCCAGAGCAAGAACGTGATAACGGCTGCCGTGGCGCTGTTCTGCGTGTCGGTGGTGGCGTTCAAGTTCCTTGGCGGCGAGTTCATCCCGAGTCTTGAGGAGGGCGACTTCGCCGTTGAGATGAGCATGGCGCAGGGCACGTCGCTCTCGCAGATGGTGGAGAGCTGCACGAAGGCGGAGAAACTATTGAAGGCTGAATACCCCGAGATTAAGCAGGTGGTGAGCCGCATCGGAAGTGCCGAGATACCGACAGACCCAATGCCTGTGGAGCGCGCCGACATCATGATTGCCCTCAAACCCAAGGACGAGTGGACATCGGCGAAGACTGCCGACGAACTGCGCGAGAAGATGGAGGAGACGCTGAAGACAATCCCCGGACTTGAGGCTGAAATCTCGCAGCCCATCCAGATGCGCAACAACGAGCTGCTGACGGGCATCAAGCAGGACGTGGCGATAAAGATATTCGGCGACGACCTGAAGACACTCTCCGAGCAAGCCGAGAAGGTGCAGCGCATGATACAATCCGTAAAGGGCGTGAGCGGCACGATGGTCGAGGAGGTGTCGGGATTGCCACAGATACAGATACGCTACGACCACGCTCGCATGGCACGCTACGGACTGTCGGTCGACGACGTGAACTCCGTAGTGGAGACAACGTTTGCCGGTGCCGTGGCTGGCTCGGTGTACGAGGGCGACAAGAAGTTCGACCTCATCGTGCGGCTCGATAACGACGAGCGCAACGCCGAGACGCTGCAACGGCTTTCAATACCATTGGCGTCGGGCGAGAGCGTGCCGCTTGAGCAGATTGCCGACATCGTGTATGAGCCGGCTCCGGCACAGGTGTCGCACGAGGACGGCGGACGGCGCATATACGTTGGCTTCAACGTGAAGGGACGCGACGTGCAGTCGACCGTGGACGAGATACAGCGCAAGCTTGACAAGGACCTGAAACTTCCCGAGGGTTACTACTACACCTACGGCGGCGAGTTCAAGAACCTGCAGAGCGCCACACAGCGACTGATGGTTGTAGTGCCCGTGGCGCTCGTCATCATCCTGCTGCTGCTCTACGCCACGGTGAAGAACCTGCGCGAGTCGCTGTTCGTCTTCTCTGCCATTCCGTTGGCGGCGATAGGCGGCGTGTGGGCGTTGTGGATGCGCGGCATGCCGTTCTCCATATCGGCGGGCGTGGGCTTCATCGCGCTGTTTGGCGTGGCGGTGTTGAACGGCATCGTGCTGATAGGACAGATGAACCAGATGGAGCGCGAGCAGAAGGAGAAACTCGCTGCTGCCGAGGTGGAAGATGCGCCGGAGATAGACGGATATGGAGAACATGCCGGGAGCGGAGACATTGCCGGGGGCGGGGCGCCCCCTATCCCAGTTATGATGCACCAGCGCATCGTGGAGAGTTGCATGATTCGTCTGCGTCCGGTACTGATGACGGCTCTTGTGGCGTCGATGGGCTTCCTGCCGATGGCTCTGTCAACGGGTGACGGTGCCGAGGTGCAGCGCCCGTTGGCGACGGTGGTGATTGGCGGACTGGTCACGTCGACGCTGCTGACGCTGCTGGTACTGCCGGCGATATACAAGCAGTTCAGCCCCACCACTAAAAGCCCCTCCCCCAGCCGCTAAAGCGGCTTTCCCCTCCCCGTTGGAGAGGGGAGTAGTATGCTTTGCAAAACACTCGCAAGACTGCATTATACGTGGCGGAGGTCTCCGGCCTCCGCTGCAACCAATACTCACAATTAAATATATTCAAATTATTGCTTGTCCCATATGAACATAATATTCCATACAATATACAACAAGATAAAAAGAATGTCCCCACTACACATTTCACTCCCCTCTCCTACGGGGAGGGCAATAATCGCGCTTTGCGCGATTGGGGGTGGGGCTTCCGCCCAAACCCTCTCTCTCCCCCAATGTCTCGCCCTCGCCACCGAGCACAACCTCACGCTCAAGCAATCCGACCTGCAGGTGGCGCGCGCCCGCACCATGCAGGGCACGGCATGGGACGTGGACAAGACGGAGCTGTCGCTATCGCAAGACCCAACATCGGGCGGTTCGCCGGACAACGCCTTGGCGGTATCGCAGACGATTGAATTCCCCACGGTGTACGCCGCGCGTCATGGCCAACTGAAAGCCGAGACAAAGGCAGAGGAGAGCCGGCGCAACGTCACCATGCAACAGATAAGCGCCGACATCACGGCTGCCTACTACCAGTTGGTCTACTATCGGGAGCGCGTGCGTGTGCTCACGGCGCAAGACTCGCTGCTCATGCGCTATGCCGACCTTGCGCAGAAGCGCTACAAGGCAGGCGAGACCCGACAGCTTGAGGCATTGACTGCCACACGCCTCTTGCGCGAGAACCGCATGGAACTCGCCTCTGCCGAGAGCGATTTCAAGACTGGCCAGCACTCGCTTGCCTCACTCATCGGCACCGCCGACGCCATAACGCCTGCCGACGCCACACTCACTCCCCTCGCCTACCAGCCAAGCGGCTTTGCCTTTGCCGCCACCGCTGAGGGACAGCTTGCCAACGACCAGATTGCGGTGGCCGACAAGGCGCTCAAAGTAGCCAAGAACGGCTATGCCCCGTCGCTCTCCCTGGCGCTGAAAAACCAGCTTGTTATCACCGGATGGGACCCCTACCACGAGAACCGCTCACGCTACTCGGGCGGCAACTTCATGGGCTTCGAGGTGGGCATAGGCGTGCCACTGTTCTTCGGCGCTACGAAGGCTAAGGTGAAGGCGGCGCGGCAGGACCGCGAGATTGCCCAGCTTGCCATGCAACAGCAGCAGCTCTCGCGCCAGAAGGACTACGACGCGGCTCTCGCACGCTACACGGCGACATTCAACCGAATGCAGTACTATGAGCAGCAAGGCTCTGCCGACGCCGCCGAGATTGCGCGGCTCGGAACTGTGGAATATGAGAATGGCGAAATAAGCTATATAGAATATATCAACGCCCTGCAGGAGTCTATCGACGCGCGGCTGAAACGTGCCGCCGCCATCAGCGACTACAACCAGGCTGTCGTGGCGCTGAAAAGAATTACGGGAGAATAGGGGGTGTCGAGCTCCCGCTCGACACAACAAAAGGTCAAAAAAAAACACAGGATGTAAAAAATGTACATCCTGTGTTTTTTTATTGTGGTGTGTCGAGTGGGAGCTCGACACCTCCAATTCTACTTGCGTTCCCAGATATAGAGATACGATGTTGAGCCGTGCTCTGGGTCTGACTCCTGCTTGTCGCCAAAGAGCGACGGGTCGAACGGTGTTACGCTGCAATCGTTGGACACGATGTTGCCGTCAATCACGCCGAAGGCATTGAGGTAGAACTTAGGAGTATGCGTGAACGAGATTGTTGTCTTGTTGAGCAGAGCCTGAAGCTCTTCGCGTGTCACGCGCACCTTGTTGCCGTTCTCGTCAATGCGCTCGGTGTTGAAGTAGCTGTTTATCTCGAATGTCAGACCGTCGTTGTAGGTCTCGCGGAGATACTTCAGCACACTGGCGTTGATGCCCTTTGTTGTTATCGTGATGCCGTCCTTTGCATAGGTTGTGGTGAGCGACACGATGTTGCCGTTGATGTCCATGTCAACGGTGTTGGTGGTGTTGTAAACCTGGGCGATGTCGTGCTTCTGCACAATCAGCATGTCGTCAGCCGGGCAGTAGTAGTCGGCTGCTGTCGGTATGAACACAGTCACGTCGGTAGTGTCGCGCACGTGGATGGACAGCTTGGTGTCGTTGGAGTCGTACTGGCGGTCGTTGATGGAGAAGTTCACCTCTACAGAACCATTGCCGGCTACAACAGCAGGTGTCGGGTCGGGCAGCGGATCGGGAGTCGGGTCGGGATCGGGAGTTGGTGTCGGAACTGGGTCCGGAGCCTTGTCCTCTTCCTTAGGATCGTCCTTCACGTCGAGAGCCGGGTCAACCATGAACACGATGTCGTTGAGGTCGAAAGCGGTAGTGTTGAAGAATTCCCAGTCCTCGAAGCCGAAGAATGTGCGGTCGTTGTACTTGAACGAAGCTGAGTGAACGCCATTGCCGAGACAAGCGCGGTTGTCTCCAATCTTCTGGTGGTTCTCAAGCGAGCACTCGTAGGCATTCTCGCTCACGTTGGAGTAGAACTTGTGCCATGAGTTGGTTCTTGGTGCCCAAGCCTTGATATAGAAGCCAAACTTGTAGCCTTTGGCGATGGTAATCTTTATGCCGTCCTTGTTCTTGTAGTAGCCCCAAGGACACTGTCCGTTGTTGTCGAAGATGTCCTGCTCGTGCATCTCGCCGTCCTCATCATAGTAGTAAAGACCTATGACGTCGTGGCTGGCTGTCACAGAGTAGGCAGGATAGAGCGTGAACGGCTTGCCGTTTGACACGTAGAGGTAGTTGGTTGTCCAGTCTGTCACGCCTTCACGGTTTGGCGTGTTGTGGAGGTTGTCCTTGTCCTCCGGCAGAAGGTCGATGAAAATCTTGGCATTCTCCTCAAGGGTCTTGTTTGGAAGCGGGGCGGTAGACTCCACATTCACAATCGACTCGCCCGACACTTCCTGACCGTTGGAATACATGGCCATACGTGGTGCCTGTGCAGGAGCATAGCTCACAGTGTACTCGGCAGCCTCTTGATTCTTGTTACCTTCTTCCTGTGGATTCAGATCATCAGAAGAACATGCCGTGAAGCCCAATGCGAGGGCTAAGGCGGCAAAATAGTTGATTTTTCTCATAACCACTTTTGTTGTTACTATTAATAAATTGAATTAATCTAATTGTTTGTTACTGTTTAATATGACTGCAAAGTTAGTGATATTTGCCGATACATGTAGCGATGACAGCCATAAAAAATCGCTTAGCGTAGACCAAACAGCCGAAAATCTTACATTAGTGAGGTTTTAGTGAGTCGCATTGCCTATGCCATACATGGAGAGCGGCACGGCATGGTTGTGGTCGTCAAGATAGTGGCGCGTGCCGAGGCGGTAGGCGGGATTGGTGAGCGACAGACTGTCGACACGTGCCTTTGCCTCAATGCCGGCGATGGAGAGCATCGTGGGGAACACTGATGCGTTCGACTGCACGCCCTTCTTTATGTTTCTCTTCATGCCACTCACAACTGAAGCGTGCTGCGCGGCATACTCAGGCGATGTCCACACGAGAAGTGGCACGTCGGTGTCGTACTGCGACGGACGTGGCGAGGCGTGGAGGAACAGCCGGCGCGAGTCGTCGAAGATGTTCTCGCCATGGTCGGATGTGTAGAGAAGCGCTGCGGCATGGTGTCCTTTGCGAAGACGGGATATGACGGCGGCGAGGATATGGTCGGTCTGGAGGATGGTGTTGTCGTAGGCGTTGAGCAACTGCGGACGGTTCTCAGCCTTCGCCTCAGTCGGGGTGTCGGGCAGGAAACGGGCGCGCGACTGCGGATAACGGTCGCGGTAGTTGAAGTGGGATCCGTACATGTGGAGCACTACGAACAGCTTCTTGTGGTTCTCCGACAGCACACGGTCGAGGAATGGCAGCAGACGCTCGTCGCTGTAGAGAGTGGCAGATGAGGACGTGGACGAGGATTGCGCGGACGGTTGCGCGGCGGACGGGAGTCCGCCGTTCCTGATGAAGAGATGCTCGTTGGCTTCCTCGCCGAGGAAGTCGATGTAGGAGTGGTTGGGCTGCTGGTTGGAGAGGAAGACAGTGTAAAAACCTGCCTCGTGAAAGGCGGCAAGGATGCCCTTCTCGTGGTAGAGGCGGTCGTGGTCCTCGGCGGTGGCGGCGGAGAGGAGCATGGGGACGCTCTTGTGGGTGGTGTTCGACTGCGAGCGCACGTCGCGGAATACCATCAGTCCACTGGTCTGCATGAGTTCGGGATTTGTGGGGCGACGATATCCGTAGAGCTGGAAATTCTCCGAGCGCGCGGTCTCGCCTATCACGAGCACATACACTTCGGTGGAGTCCTTGGCGTGGGTCGGACGGGCATTGAAACGGAAGTTGGCGACGTTCTCCTTGTAATGCGCCGAGCGGTAGCTCTCGCGCACGGCGAGATAGAGATTATAGAAGACGTTGGCAGGATACATGTTGTCCTCGACATGATACTCGAAGCGGCCCTTCGCCTCGTTGCCCTTGGGATAGCAGAAGTAGCACACTGCCGTGATTACGGCAAACACCCCTACCCCATAGAGCGACCAACGGCGCGCACGGAAAAGAAAGCGCTGGTTATTGTGACTATTGTGACTATTGTGACTATTGTGTCGAGCGGGAGCTCGACACCCCCTGTCGTCGATGCTAACGTGCTTCGCCCACTGCACAGCGGCGATCACTAGCAACGGCAGATAAAGGATTACCACTCCCGCCACTGCCGGCACGAGATTGTCCAACAGCTCCATAGCCTCGCCCGGATTTGTCGTGACGAGATTGAGGAACATGTCGACGGCTATCACGCCGTTGCCGTAGAGATAGATGAGCACCATCTGGAAGGCAGCGAAGAACACGAGCGGAAACAGCATCCACACCTGTCGGCCCGTCTTCCGCGACAACGACATGAGCATGGTATAAGCGGAAAGCGGCAAAAAGATGTTCACAAGACATGCCAAGAAAGGCATGTGCTCGGTGAAGCATAGCGCGACGTTGGGCACCACGAGTGCTATGACGGCATAGAAAAAGAGGAAACGAGGTGATAGTAAAAAACGAAATTTACTGGACATATCAGATTATTTGTTACACTTATTCATTCAATAATTCAACCCGAAGCACCAAAGTGGCACAATATTGCCCATGCCTACTTCGATGTCATCTTTCACGACATAAGCATTGGGCACGCCTTCTATTTGGCGTTGCCCTTTCTTGCGTCCGCCTATCTCGAAAGTGTACTTGCCTATCGTGAAGTCGGACACACGCGAGGCAGTCACATTGTTGCGCACGCGCATCTGGTTGTAGAAGAAAGTCTCACGCAGGTTGCCAATGTCTGGAGTGCCACCGGCAAGCACAGTCATCAGACTCGGATTGTCGATGTAAGCCTTTTCCACTTTCCCGAGATTGCGTATGCCCGACGTGTCGTCGCGCAGCAAGCCTATCATGCCCGATTTCTCAAGATACACAAGATAGTCGGGCACACTGTTCTTGCTCACGCCTATCTCTGACGCAAGACTGTCCGCCACCGGTTTGTAGGGGGCGAGATGCGAGAGTATGGCAAGCAGACGCTTCAACTTGCGCGACGTTGATGCTTTCATGTCGGCATATTGTGGTATGTCCACCTCTATCGTCTGCCCCACTACCTGCTCCATACGCATCGGGAAGTCGCCTTGCACGGCAAAGGGATAGTAGCCACGGCTGAGATAGTCGCGGAAAAACGGCAACGGATGCTCGACACCGTCTATCACGGCACGATTGGCAAGTATGTCGTCGAGAGTGAACACCGGACATTCCACACCTTGAAACAACGCGAGATATTCCCTGAACGACAAGCCGTACATGAAATACATCAACGCCCGGCGGCTGAGGTCGGCTTCACCACGATAGATGTCGAGCACCGACGAACCTGTGAAAACAACATGCAACGACGGGTGCATGTCGTATATCTGCTTCAGTTCGCGGCTCCATCCGCTATACTTATGCACTTCGTCAATATAAAGATGCGTGCCTCCTTCTTTCACAAATTCATCCGCAAGGTCTATAATACTGTGGTCGGCAAAATATATATTGTCAGCTGCGATGTACAGACTGTGGTTCGACTCCGTGTTTTTTATGCGCTGCAGTATCATCGTCGACTTCCCTATTCCGCGAGGACCGAGAATGCCAACCATACGGCTGTCCCAGTTTATCTCCTTATATTTATAACGCACAAATGCCATCGGGGTCTGCCCCAACAGCTCACGCATGTATGAATATAATTTCAAGTTAATCATAACATCTCTTCTTTTATGATGCAAATATAACGAATTTCCCTCAATGAGGGACGTTTTCATGCAAATATTTCCCTCATTGAGGGAGAAAAACACCCGAAAACGTCCCTCATTGAGGGAAATTAGTATCATTCACTCGCCCCACAATCAGAATACTCAGCTCATACAAGCCATACATCGGCAGTGTGACGAGACAGCATGTGAAGATGTCGGGCGGGGTGATGAAGGCGGCGATAACGGCTATCAGCACAAAGGCGTGTCGGCGGTAGCGGCGCATGAAACTGGCCTCAAGTAGCCCCATCTTTGCAAGGAAGAACGACAGGACTGGTATTTGGAAGACAAGTCCCATGAGAAGCGTCAGCGTAGTGAACGTGGATATGTAGGACGAGAGGTTTATCTGGTTCACCACATCGGGCGTCACCTGATAGGTTCCGAGAAACCGTAGCGCAAACGGAAACAGCACATAATAACTCATCAGTACACCGAGCATGAACAACACATACACCGCAACCGCCACGGCAACGGAGTAATGCCGCTCGTTCTCATATAGCGCAGGGGCAATGAAATGGTAAAGCTCCACCACGACATAGGGCGAGGCAAAGAGCAGTGCGAGGCAGAAGGCTGTTGACATGTGAGTCATGAACTGGCTCGACAGTTCGGTGTTTATCAGCTGCACATGGAATGGAGCAAAGTGGAAGTCCATGCCCTTAGCA
>JBNMLZ010000040.1:0-19040 GCA_050875085.1 Prevotella sp.
ACTGATGGCTCCGCTACAGAAGTGGAGCGACGAGAATCCAGCTCTCTACCGCGCCACACTCATGGTGGACGGCGCAGACTCCATATCAACAACATTCGCCTTTCGCGACTTCCGCGCACAGGGCAACCACTTCACCGTCAATGGCAACATAACGTTCCTGCGCGGCAAGCATGACGCCTGTGTGTTTCCAATCACTGCCCACGTGCCCATGGACGAGGCTTCATGGCGCGAGTATTTCAACACGCTCAAGGCATACGGCATCAACCACGTGCGCTTCCACTCATGGTGTCCGCCGGAGGAGTGCTTCAACGTTGCCGATGCCATGGGCTTCTATCTGCAACCTGAGCTGCCTTTCTGGGGCGACTTCAACGACAAGGACTCCACTCTGATGAATTATCTCCGCAACGAGGGCGAGCAAATTCTCAGGCAATATGGCAAGCATCCGTCGTTCGTGATGTTTGCCCTCGGCAATGAGCTGTGGGGCAGCATCGACGAGATGCAGCGCTTCGCGGAACACTTCCGCAGCATAGACCCCACAAAACTCTATACGCTTGGCTCCAACTATTATCTCGGCTACAAGGGCGTGCGCGACGGAATGGACTTCTTCACGACCTGCCGCAACGGTGGCGAGGCATGGGGCGACTACAACACCCACACACGCGGCTCGTTCTCCTTTGCCGATGCCGCCGACGGCGGACTCATCAACCATGAGTATCCCAACACGATGACCAACATGAATGATGCCATTGGCGATGCCAAAGTACCGATTGTCAGTCATGAGACGGGGCAGTTTCAGTCGTTCCCCGACTTCAGCGAGATAAACAAGTATACAGGTGTGCTGCGTCCGTGCAACATGGAGACTTTCCTGCGCCGTCTCGACATTGCCGGAATGGGCGGCCAGGCGCATGACTTCCTCATGGCATCGGGCCGCTGGGCAGTGGAACTCTACAAGGCAGACATAGAACTCGACCTGCGCACAAGCCGACTGGCAGGATTCCAGTTGCTCGACCTGCAGGATTATCCCGGACAAGGCTCTGCCTACGTGGGCATACTCAACGCCCTCATGCAGAGCAAGGGATTTGTCAACAGCAAGCGATGGAGCGAATGGTGCGCGCCCGTAGTGCCGTTGCTTGAGGTTCCGCGCTTCTGCTACACCGATGGCGACACCCTACGCGGCAACATGAAAATAGCTTCCTACTCCACCCTGCCCTACCGCCACGAGCGACTGACCTGGCAGATTGCCGACCGCGACGGCAATATCCGCGCCACTGGCCACATGCCCCTGTCTGAGGTTTCGGCATCGGGAGTAATCAACGTCGGCAACATCAATGAGCGCCTGCACCTCGCCAATCCTGACCGCAGCGAACAGCTCATATTCTCCGCCAGCATCGACGGCACACAATACAGCAACTCATGGCACTTGTGGGTATATCCTGCCGAGCGCTATGCCGAACGCCTCAAGACGCTCAGCCATGGCATCGTGACGTGCGACACGCTCTCTGCCGACATAATAAAGCAACTGCATAATGGAGCACGCGTGCTGCTCATGCCCCGAAAGGGAATGTATGCCAATCAAACCGTTGGCGGACTGCTGCAAACCGACTACTGGAACTACCGCATGTTCCGCACCATCTGCGAGAACAACAACAATGCGGTGTCGCCCGGCACGCTCGGCCTGCTGATAAACGAGTCGCATCCGCTGTTCGCCAACTTCCCCACTGCCGACCATACCGACTGGCAATGGCGCGACATGGCGCACGGCGGCACACCATTCATCCTCGACGGCGCGCCAAAGGGCTACCGCCCCATCGTGCAGGTTATTGACAATGTAGAACGCAACCACCGACTGGGACTTGTGTTTGAGTTTACTGTAGGAAAGGGACGGCTGCTCGTTTGCGCGGCTGACATGACGCAACTGGCACAGCATCCCGAGTCGAAGCGCTTTCACATCGCCCTGCTCGAATACATGCAGTCGCGTGATTTCGCCCCGTCAACAGCTTTGTCGGCTGAACAACTCACGAGGCTGTTCAGCGACAAAGCAAGAGAAGATGATATAAAGGAATTGAGAAATATCTCGTTTGAATAGAAAAAAGTCAATCGCTCGACCTCACGCTGATGGTCTCGCCATTGTCGATGGCGGCCTTTATGTCCTTGCCACCGCTCTGCACCTTGCACAGACTGATGTCATCGCCCTGCACATCGGTGATTTTCAACTTGCCCACCTGACGCTTGGCTTCCTTGCCTGCCACAGTCTTCACGGTGTAGACATTGAAGTGAAGTCCCTTGTACACACCGTCCTTCTCGCCAAGGTCGATGTAGACTTCCTTCTGTTTGTCGCTCTTATAGCGCGCACTCTCAACGATGTTGGCAAAAAGCGGCGCAAAGCGGTTGAAATACGACCGCACGCTGTGGGCAACATCGTTGAGAGCCGCTTCCATGGCACCCTCAGCCGACTCAACCCACGACATGTCGATGTCCGACACGGAGATTTGCGGACTTGCCACAACCTCGCCCGAGTTGGCATCCTTCACGTGCAGCGTGACTCCGATGATTGCCTTGTAGAGCGTGCGCTTTGTCTTCTTTTTCTCATCAACAACCTCCGTCTTTGTAGTGGTTGCCACGTTGGATATGGTGGCGTCAACATAATATGACGGCTTCACGTTGCCCATGGCAGCATCGGCATTGCCGTCGACCACCGACATGCGGTGGCTTGCCGACAGTCCGCGCACGATGGCGGCACGCACCGGGCCGCAGTACTCTGCCTTGTCAGTGGTGGTCTGTCCGGTGATGATCACGTCGGTAATGACACCAAGCAGGCTCTTTTGTTTCGGAGTGTACTCCACTTTGTCAACAATGGTGTAGAGATGCGTGTTAAGCGCGTTCTGTGCCGATGCCCAACATGCAGAAAGCAGCATGGCTGCCGCAACTGTCAGTTTACGTATTTCCATTTCTTTGTTTTTTTACTTGTAGTTTTAAACATTAACCCGACAAAGTTAATAATAAATAAATTGACTGTAACGGTTTTCCACATTTTTTTTGTAATTTTGCGAGAAGACATTCAAATAAACCCACCACGACATTATTATGGACGACGAGATAAAAGACAGTGAAGAGATAAGAGTGAATAACGAACATTCCGACTACAAGCCAGTGAACCGTTTCGACGCCTCTGCCGTACATCATCTGAGCGGCATGTACCAGAACTGGTTTCTCGACTATGCCTCCTATGTGATACTGGAGCGTGCCGTCCCCCACATCGAGGACGGCCTCAAACCCGTGCAGCGACGCATACTCCACTCCATGAAGCGAATGGACGACGGACGCTTCAACAAGGTGGCCAACATCGTGGGCCACACCATGCAGTTCCACCCCCACGGCGACGCATCCATCGGCGACGCCCTCGTGCAGATGGGACAGAAGGACTTGCTCGTCGACTGCCAGGGCAACTGGGGAAACATTCTCACTGGCGACCGCGCCGCCGCACCGCGTTACATCGAGGCGCGACTGTCGAAGTTTGCCCTCGACGTGGTGTTCAACCCAAAGACCACCGACTGGCAGCTGTCCTACGACGGACGCAACAAGGAGCCTATCACGCTCCCTGCCAAGTTCCCGCTCCTGCTCGCACAGGGCGCGGAGGGCATTGCCGTGGGTCTTAGCTCCAAAATCCTGCCCCACAATCTCGTCGAAATCTGCAATGCCGCCATCAGCTACCTGCGTGGCGAGGAGTTCCATCTCTACCCCGACTTCCCAACGGGCGGTTCCATCGACGTGGCAAAATACAACGACGGACAGCGTGGCGGCATAGTGAAAGTACGTGCAAAAATTGAGAAACTCGACTCGAAGACCATTGTCATTCGCGAAATTCCCTACTCCAAGACCACCACAACACTCATCGACTCCATACTCAAGGCCATCGACAAGGGCAAAATCAAGGCCAAGAAGGTTGACGACAACACGGCTGCTGAGGTGGAGATTCAGGTGCACCTTGCGCCTGGCGTGTCATCCGACAAGACCATCGACGCCCTCTACGCCTTCTCCGACTGCGAGATCAACATCTCGCCCAACTGCTGCGTGATTGAGGACAACAAGCCGTGCTTCCTCACCGTGAGCGACGTGCTGCGCCACTCCACCGACACCACCATGGGACTCCTCCGCAAGGAACTCCAGATACGCAAGTCGGAGCTTGAGGAACAGCTGTTCTTCTCGTCGCTTGAGCGCATCTTCATCGAGGAGCGCATCTACAAGGAGAAGAAGTTTGAGCAGTCGAAGTCGCAGGACGAGGTGGTGGAGTTCATCGCCCAGAAACTTGAGCCGTTCAAGAACCAGATTTTCCGCGTGCCCACAGACGGCAAGTCAAACGGCAACGACCCGCAGACGGCTGTTGAGCAGGAGATGTACGAATACTCCTTCCACCGCGAGATTACGCGCGACGACATTCTGCGGCTGCTTGAGATAAAGATGCAGCGCATTCTGAAATACAACAAGGACAAGGCTGACGAGCTTATTGCCCGCATCAAGGCTGAGCTTGCCGACATCGAGCACGACCTGGCACACATGACCGACGTGACCATACACTGGTTTGAGTTCATCCGCGACAAGTATGGCAAGGACCATCCGCGCCGCACCGAGATAAAGAGCTTCGACACCATCGAGGCATCGAAGGTGGTGGAGGCCAACCAAAAGCTATATATCAACCGCCAGGAGGGATTCATCGGCACGGGTCTGAAGAAGGACGAGTTTGTGTGCAACTGCTCCGACATCGATGACATCATCGTGTTCTTCAAGGACGGCAAGTACAAGATGGTGCGCGCCGCCGACAAGATTTTCGTGGGCAAGAACATACTGCACGTGCAGGTGTTCAAGAAAAACGACAAGCGCACGATATACAACGTGGTCTACCGCGACGGCAAGGCCGGAGCCGCCTACATAAAGCGCTTCTTCGTGCCTACGATGACCGTCGGCAAGGAGTATGACTGCACGCAGGGCACGCCTGGCTCGCGCATCCTTTACTTCACCGCCAACCCCAACGGCGAGGCGGAGGTAATCAAGGTGACGCTTGAGGCCAACCCGAAGCTGAAGAAGATTTTCATTGACCGCGACTTCTCCGAGATTGCCATCAAGGGACGCACGTCGAAGGGCAATCTCGTCACGCGAAACCCAATACACCGCATCGGACTCAAGAGCCACGGCCACTCAACGCTCGGCGGACGCAAGGTGTGGTACGACCCTGATGTCAACCGACTCAACTACGATGAGCACGGACGCCTGCTCGGCGAGTTCTTCGACGACGACGCCATACTGGTGGTGCTCGACGACGGCAACTTCTACATATCGTCGTTCGATGCCAACAACCACTATGAGTCTAACATCAAGATTATCGAGAAGTGGGACCCCGACAAGGTTTGGACTGCCGTGCTCTTCGATGCCGACAACGACAACAACCTCTACGTGAAGCGCTTCCGCATGGAGGCAACCAAACGACCGCAGAACTACATCGGCGACAACCCGAAGAGCCGACTCCTGCTGCTCACCGACACCGCCTATCCGCGCATCGAGGTTGACTACGCGCCCACCAAGGCACCCGACGGCTCGACATCGCAACGCCCACCACTGGAAATCGACGCCGACGAGTTCATATCCGTCAAGGGCTTCAAGGCGAAGGGCAAGCGCGTGACCACACTCGACGTGGCTGGCGTGAAGGAACTGGAACCTACACGCTTCCCAGAGCCTGCCGACGACAACGACGGCAAACCCGACGACAACGGCGACGAGCCTCAGGAAAACCTCGACCCCGACGCCGGAAAGAGCCAGCAGCAGGTAATCGACGAAATGACCGGACAACTCAACATCTTCACCGAAAATGCAGATCTGTAAACTTCTCACCGCAATATTTATTGGCTGTAGCCTCAACGCTACAGCCATAACCAGGAAAACCAACGCCCTCATGCTCGGCGTCGGCTACACCAATCTGCTCGACACTTATCTGTCGCCCGAGAAATACCGTGGCGTCGACCTGCGCTTCATATCCCACACGCGACGCGAACAGGATTCCACACTGTGGATAAACCAGTTCCAACACGAGGGCAACATGGCGATTGCCGACAGTCGCTCGGGCAACGGAGGCACGATGGCGGGCGGCTACACGTTCCGCTACTCGCTGCTGCGCAAGTGGCACACCACGCTCTGGGGGCGTCCCCTGCAGCTCATAGCCGGAGGCACGGCAGCCGCCAACATCGGCTTCATCTACAACACGCGCAACGGCAACAACCCTGCCAACGCGCGCCTGTCGCTGCGCGTGGAGCCTACAGCCGGCTTCGACTACTCCCTGAGCCGTGCCGCCGTGCTCCACTACGAGGCGTCTGCCCCACTCTTCGGCTTGATGTTCTCGCCCAACTACGGGCAGTCGTACTACGAGATTTTCAACCGCGGCAACTACGACCACAACTGCGTGCCCACCACTTTCGGCTCCACGCCCTCGCTGCGCCAGATGCTCACCGTCGACCTGCGCGCCGGGCACACCACATGGCGCATCGGCTACCTCGGCACCATCGAGCAGTCGAACGTCAACCAACTCAAGACCCACGCCTACACCCACTCACTCATGATTGGCATAGTGAAGCGGTTCCGCACCATAAAGGAATAAAGACCTCATTTTCACGCTTTATCTCACCGAAAAATCGTATTTTTGCAAAAACAACATTAAACCTCATCGCTATGGGTAAATACATCAATCCTTTCACTGACTGGGGATTCAAGCGACTCTTCGGACAGGAATTCAGTAAAGACTTGCTAATAAGTTTCCTTAACGACTTATTGGCAGGCGAGTTACATGTGGAAAGCGTGACTTTCATGGACAAAGAGGAACTTCCGGACACAAAAGACCAACGTGGCATTATATATGATGTGTATTGCAAAACCGACAAGGGAGAACGGTTCATACTGGAAATGCAAAACCGCTGGCAACCCAACTTCATCGACCGTTCAATTTGCTATGCATGTAGAAGCGTACTTGAGCAAGTGGAAAAAGGCAAGACTGAGAAACAGGATGCTTATAAGTTTCTGCCAATATACACTGTCTGCTTCATGAACTATAAATCAGGAACTGAAGAACTGAAAAAGTTCCGTACTGACATAATCCTGGCAGACAAGGAAAGTGGAGAACTTGCATCCAATAAACTTCGGTTTATCTACTTAATACTTCCACTTTTTGATAAAGATGTGGAAGACTGCGTTTCAGATTTTGACAAATGGATTTACGTTTTAAAACATATGGAAGCACTTAGCAGAATGCCGTTTACGGCACAGAAGGAAATATTCAAAAAACTGGAAGAGTATGCCAACCGCAAAAGACTAACCAAGAAGGAATGGGAAGCTTATGAAAATAGCCTGTGGATTGCACGCGACAACATGGCATGTATGGCAGCGGCTGAAAAAGCTGCAACGGAGAAAGGTTTGAAGGAAGGCATGGAGAAAGGCATGGAGAAAGGCATGGAGAAAGGCATGGAGAAAGGCATGGAGAAAGGCATGGCCGACGAAAAGGCTGCTACAATGCTACGCCTTAAAAGCATGGGACTTGATGTCAATCAGATTGCACAAGGTACTGGTGTCAGCGTGGATGTTGTAGAACAATTCTTGAAATCACAAGCATAACAATGCGCACAAATCTCAAATTCCTTATTTTATACATGGCAGTGGCACTTACCACTGCCCTCTCCTCGTGCGTCGACGAGCATGAGTATGCCGACAACCCGCGCGGCAACTTCGAGGCTCTGTGGAAGGCTATCGACGAGCACTACTGCTTCTTCGACTACAAGAATGAACAGTATGGACTCGACTGGGACGAGATACACGACAAGTATTCGCGGCAGATTGCCGATGACATGACCGAGACGCAACTCTTCGAGGTACTGGGCAACATGCTTGCCGAGTTGAAGGACGGCCACGTCAACATGTACTCGTCGTGGGACGTGGCGCGCAACTGGTCGTGGCACGAGGACTACCCTGCCAACGTGAGCGACACGCTACTCCGGCGCTACCTCGGCACCGACTACCGCATCGCCTCAGGAATGCGCTACCGACGGCTCGACGACAACACGGGCTACATACGCTGCGCGTCGTTCGAGAGTGGCATCGGAGCCGGCAACCTTGACGACATACTGCTCTACCTCGCACCATGCAACGGTCTCATCATCGACCTGCGCGACAACTCGGGCGGACTTCTGTCGTCGGCTGAGAAACTTGCGGCAAGGTTCACCAACAAGGAAATCCTCGTGGGCTACATGCAGCACAAGACGGGCAAGCGCCACTCCGACTTCTCTGCCCTTGAGGAGCAACGGCTCAAGCCCGGCAAGGGTGTGCGGTGGCAGAAGCCAACTGTCATACTGACCAACCGGTCGGTCTACAGTGCCGCAAACGAATTTGTGAAATACATGAAATGCTGTCCAAATGTGACCACCGTCGGCGACCGCACTGGCGGCGGATCTGGAATGCCGTTCTCCTCGGAACTGCCCAACGGCTGGAGCATTCGCTTCTCGGCATGCCCGATGTACGACCGCGACAAGCAGCCAACGGAATTCGGCATACAGCCCGACTACAACGTAAGCCTGACCACCGACGACATGCTGCGCGGCAAGGACACAATAATCGAATACGCCCGCAAACTTCTCAAATAACTGGGAGAGGGGGCGCCCTCGCCCCCGGCGCAAGCAAAAGCCCCCGGCGCAAGCAAAAGCCCCCGGCGCAAATTGGAGTGTCGGGGGCGGGGGCGCCCCCTCTCCCAGTTATACGCAAAAAAAAACTGCTCCGAAACAACGGAACAGTCTATCTAATTAACTTCTATGTTTTCTTTTTTAAAAATCTAAGGATTTCATCGCGTTCGACATCCGCTCCGTCCTTACGGCGGGGGTGCAAACGAACTATTTGTCGTTGCCCTCTCCCCACATGCCTATTGCAGCACTTGCTGCAAATAGGGTCATCATCATTGTCATCAACATAACTTTTTACCTTTCTAAACCATTTAACCTAACTAAATCCTAATACCTTATTACAACAAACCTATTGAATCTACCTATTGACTTTTTGTTACCCTTTAACCTTATTACCTTCTCTCTGTTGTCATCCTAATTTCTTTCTACCTTCTCTTGAATACTTTCCTGAACAATCACTTACCTTGTTTCTTTGCTAATACCCTTAGTGTTGTTATCCTCAATCTTTACCTTTTTGTTATCCTTTACAACCTTTTTTTGTTTACCTTTAAGAGACTAATACTTGTTGTTTCTCTCAAAAATTTCTAATACCTTTTATTTTTATGTTGTCATCGGTTGCCTCACGGTTCCCTTGTTTTGACGATGCAAAGGTACTATTGTTTGCGCACACACACAAGTTTTGCAACCTTTTTTTTCGCATTTTCGCCCCATTTTTGATGTATGTCAACATGATTGTGTGCGTGCACACACCTGCAAACGTTTCCAATGGCATCATTACAGCCATACTCCATGAAGCCCTCCAAGCCACCCCTGAAGCCGAAAAAAGCGCGGCGGCAAGTCATTGCTGACCTTGCCGCCGCGCTACACCTTATTATATATATACCTCTTTCTATTCGTAAATCCACTGTCCGCGTGGTGCCTCACGGCTGCCATTGAGTGCTGGAGCATTCTTCGAGGTTGAGTTGGCGTGATAGTAAGCCACGAGCTCCACGTCGAATATGAGCGTCGAGTAAGCAGGACCCACGTTTGTGCCAGAGTCGTAGCCGAGCTGGTAGGGAACGTAGACACGCCACTTGTCGCCGATGTGCATATATTGCAGGGCTGTTGAGAAGCCGTCAACCAAACCGCCGACATAGAACTTGGCGGGATGCGACACACCCTCGACAAAGTCGCCAGTCCACGACTTGTCAAACTGGTAGCCCTCTGGATAGCTTCTCGACGGGATGAGCCGGCCTGTGTAGTGCACCTTCACGGAGTCGGTGAATATCGGGCAGCCAGAACCTGTGCCAGTCTTCAGCACGTTCACGAGAATATTGTCGTAGCTCTGTGTGGCGGCATTTTCCTCAAGGCTCCACGAGCGGATGATTTTCCACTCCGTGCTGCCGCTGCTGACATACTGCTTCACCTCGGCATACTTATTCTCGAAGTAGGTGTCGTTGGTCTTGCGCCAGTCGGGATATTCCTCAGGCTCGTTGCTGGTCTCGCTGCACGACGACAGTCCTGCCGTCAGCACAGCGATGAATGTGAAGAGGATATATAAACTGAATTTCTTCATCTATTGCTTATTATTACTGTAATTTCTTGAGCAAGCTTGAGATGCTCACCTTGTCCTCGATGATGCTCTGGAGCTGGTCGATGCTCACGCGCTCCTGCTCCATGGTGTCGCGGAAACGCAGTGTGACGGTGTTGTCCTTCAGAGTGTCGTAGTCCACGGTCACGCAGTAAGGAGTGCCGATGGCGTCCTGGCGGCGGTAGCGCTTGCCGATGGTGTCCTTCTCGTCGTAGTGGGTGTTGAAGTGGAACTTGAGGTTGTTCACTATCTCGCGTGCCTTCTCTGGCAGTCCGTCCTTCTTGACGAGCGGCAGCACGGCGAGCTTTGTCGGCGCGAGTGCAGGCGGCAGGAGGAGCACGACGCGTGTCTCGCCGTTCTCAAGCTTCTCCTCGCGGTAAGAGTGGCACATCACGCTGAGGAACATGCGGTCGACACCGATAGATGTCTCGATGTCATACGGAGTGTACGACTCCTTGGTCTGCGGGTCGAAGTACTTGATTGAGCGGCCCGAGAACTTCTCGTGCTGCGTCAGGTCGTAGTCGGTGCGGCTGTGGATGCCCTCAACCTCCTTGAAGCCGAACGGCATCTTGAACTCGATGTCGGTGGCGGCGTTGGCGTAGAAGGCCAGCTTCTCGTGGTCGTGGAAGCGGTAGTTCTCGGCGCCGAAGCCAAGTGCCTGGTGCCACTTCATGCGGGTTTCCTTCCACTTCTTGAACCATTCCATCTCGGTGCCCGGCTTCACGAAGAACTGCATCTCCATCTGCTCGAACTCGCGCATACGGAAGATGAACTGGCGGGCAACAATCTCGTTGCGGAATGCCTTGCCTATCTGTGCTATGCCGAACGGTATCTTCATGCGGCCGGTCTTCTGCACGTTGAGGTAGTTGACGAAGATGCCCTGGGCTGTCTCCGGGCGCAGGTAAATCTTGCTTGTGCCGTCGGCTGTGGAGCCCATCTCGGTGGAGAACATGAGGTTGAACTGGCGCACGTCGGTCCAGTTCTTCGTGCCGCTTATCGGGTCGACGATTTCCTCGTCCTCGATAATCTTCTTCAGCTCGGCGAGGTCAGGGCCCTGCATAGCCTTGGTGTAGCGCTCGTGGAGGGCGTCGCGCTTCTGCTGGTGCTCAATCACGCGCGGGTTGGTGGCGCGGAACTGCGCCTCGTCGAAGGCGTCGCCGAAACGCTTGCGCGCCTTGGCAATCTCCTTGTCGATCTTCTCCTCGTACTTGGCTATCTGGTCCTCGATGAGGACGTCGGCACGATAGCGCTTCTTTGAGTCGCGGTTGTCGATGAGCGGGTCGTTGAAAGCGTCAACGTGGCCGCTTGCCTTCCAGATGGTAGGGTGCATGAAGATGGCCGAGTCGATGCCCACGATGTTCTCGTGCAGGAGCACCATGCTCTTCCACCAGTATTCCTTGATGTTGTTCTTGAGTTCAACGCCGTTCTGTCCGTAGTCGTAGACTGCGCCGAGACCGTCGTAAATCTCACTGCTCGGGAACACGAAACCGTACTCCTTGCAGTGGCTAACGATTTTCTTGAAAACGTCTTCTTGTGCCATTGTCTTGTATGTGTTATGTTGTTCTAAGTTCTTTACTTGAAGTCCGTGGCGGACTCTTTTGTATGTTTAAAGTGCAAAGTTACGCTTTTTTGGCTGATTTCATAGCGTTTTGTAGTTAAATGTTATGAAAGGTGGGATTACAAGGCATTTGTAACCGTGTTACGGAGCAATTGTAGCACGGTTACAAAATAATTGTAACCGCCTTACAAGGCAACTGTAACTGAATTACAAAACAACGGCTACCGCTGTTGTTAACAAACATTGAAAAAAAACGCTGATTTTATTGCTTCATGTCCTTATTTTTCTACCTTTGCCAAAACACATTTTTTATAAAACAAAGCAAACACTCACACTATTTACACATCTCATGACATCTGGAAAAAGTAGACATCCGCACAGCGCGTGGAAGCTGGTCAAGGAGATCATCTCACTGGTGCTGATGTCATTGTCGATATTCTCATGCACACGAAGCGGCGACACGATTTACATTGACGACGATGAGGAACTGAAGAACGACACGCGCCCCATCGTGTTCTTCGTTTTCAACGAGGGCAGCATGGGCGACATGAGCTATGTCGACGCCATGTACCGCGGCGTGGCAAAAGCTGCCAACAAGGACAGCCTCCTGCTGTCGCTCGCCGAGGTGCCTGCCGAAGAATCGAAGGTGGACTTCGCCGTGAACTACTTCTTCAACTACATGAAGAGCGTCGACACCAACCGGCGCGCGCTCATCATCATGGCAAACAACAACTACGAGCACCTCATCACCAACTACAGCAAAAAGCTTGCCGAAGCCCCCAATGTCAGCTTGCTGCTCGCCGAGAGCAGCGACACGTCGCTGCCCGTATACACCATCTCGCTGCCCACCTACGGGGCGTGCTACATGGCTGGCAGGCTTACCGACGAGGCGCTGACCGACGTCAGCCGCGTGCTCGTGGCGTCTGCCAACCGCCAGAACACCGACATAGCCGACATGCGCGAGGGATTTGCACGTGGACTGGCCGACGGCAGCCGGGGCGTGACAGCCGACTATGTCTACATGGCTGACGGCGACCATGGATTCGACAGCGCCGACTCCGCCTACCATATGTCATACGACATCGACAAGACCTGCCAGATGGTGCTGCCACTGTGCGGAGGCACGATACAGGGATTCCTGCGCTACAACCGCGAGCACCCGCAGTCGTTCTACACCGTAGGCATTGACGACGACATGCAGATTTACTCGCAGCGCGTGCCGTTCTCCATCGTCAAGCACATCGACACTGTTGTGGAAGAGTGGATTACGAGGTGGAGGAACGGCGAGAAGCAGGAGCTTCACCAGAAGTTCGGACTTGAGAGCGGAATGACGGAGATTGTCTTGGCAGACAAGTTCAAGAACAGTCTGTCGGCACCTCTCGACAAGCTGCGCAAGGCGGCAATGGAAAAGGAGAAGGAACATGAAGAAAGATAGGAAGACATACCGTATAGCAGTGCTGGCGGCGCTCTGCGCCGTGCTCTGCGCCGTGTGGGGATGCCGGCAGGAGGACGACACCATCGTGCACCTGACCAACATCCACACCACAAAGTACAAGATTGCCGTGGTGCTGCCGCTCAACCAGAACAGCGACTACCAGACGCGGCTTGAGAACACCATCAACTGGGCTCTCGACAACCTGCGCGGAGCCCAGAAGCTCGTGCTTGAGAACGGCGACACCACCGCCGTAGACCTCGACATCGAGTGGCACGACGAGGAGAAGGAAGACCTCTCGCGCCTTGCCGACAGTCTTGCCACGCGCGACGACATTCTGCTCACCATCGGTCCGCTCACAAACGCCGACGTCGACCTCATGGCACCTTCGTTCGCCAAGCACGACAAGCCGCTCATCGTGCCGTGCGCCTCAAGCGAGAGCATCATCAGGCGCTACTCGGTGGGCACTGCCGGAGTGGAGAACAAGAAGCCGTTTCTGTGGTCGCTCTGCGAGACCGACGTGAGCCAGAGCGAGGCCATACTCGCCAAGGCATGGGAGGGCGGCGCCAAGACGATAGCCCTGCTCTCGCCCGATGACGACTACGGCAAGACGTTCTTCGAGTGGATGCCGTTCCAGGCAACCGAGATGGGCATGAGCCTGAAGCTCAACACGCAATACGCCGACAACAGCAAGCTGGCACAGGCGGCACAGCAGGTGCTCGCATCGGGAGTTGACTGCGCCGTGTGTGCCGTGGAAAGCGCCGGCGAGGCGCGCACCGTGCTTGAGGCGCGCCGCAAGATGGGCGACAAGGCGCCGCGGGTGATTTTCACCAACGGCGCGCTCTCGGCTGCACTGATGCAGATGGGCAACCTGGCAGAGGGAGCCGAGGGCGTGGCGCCATACGCCGACCCTACAACGGGATTCCAGATTGCCTACGAGCAGAAGTTCGGCTACACGCCAGCCGGGGCGGAGGCGCAGGTTTACGACGCGCTCATGCTCGCCGGATTCACGGCGTTCACCAAGCGCCACCTTGACATGCAGCAGCAGCCGATGTCCGCCAACGAGATTCTGCGGAGCATAACATCTGTTGGCGACGAGCCTTACCCCGTGTGGAACGAGTTGGGAATACGTTCGCTGCTCTTGCTCCTCAAGGAGGGCAGACGCGTGAAACTGGTGGGAGCGAGCGGTGTGCTGCGCTTCGACAAGGAGGCCTACACGAGCCTCATCGAGAGCACCTACGTTCACTGGATGGTGTATGGGGGCAAGATTCTCGCCATCGACTACCGCAGCAGCGACGGCAACAACCGCGTGGCGTCTACCCTCGCCTCGTGGAACTGGCAGGCGCGGCAGCAGCAGACCATCACCGACTCCGACGTCGACATTGCCTACAAGCCGCTCAAGAACCGCTGGGCGGTGCTCATTCAAGGCTCAAGCCAGTGGCGCAACTACCGCCACCAGGCTGACGTGCTCAACATGTACCAGATGCTCAAGCGCAACGGATGGGACGACGACCACATCATACTCATCATCTCCGACGACATCGCGCGCAACAGCAGCAACAAATACCGGGGCAAGGTGATGACAAGCGCCGACGGCGCCGACCTCTACTCCACCGCCCGCATCGACTACAGCACCGACACGCTGAGCCTCGCCGACATCAGCGACATACTGCTCGGACACCGCAGCAGCCACCTGCCGACGGTGCTCGACACCGACGACAGCTCGAACGTGCTCGTGTTCTGGAGCGGACACGGCGGACTGACGGAGCAGCTGTACGACGGCGACGGGTTCGTGTGGCGCGACACCAAGAACGTGTTCAGCACGCAGCGGCTCCGCCAGACTCTCACCGAGATGCACAACCACGCGCGCTACCGCAAGATGCTCATGTTCTTCGAGCCGTGCTACTCCGAGCTGATGGCGCAGCAGACGGAAGGGCTGCCCGGCATACTGGCGTTTGCCTCGGCAAGCGCGGGCGAGCAGTCGTTTGCCGACTACCACTCGTCGGAACTCGCCGTGTGGATGAGCGACCGCTTCTCCAACAACATCGTGAGCCTGCTCAGCGCCAACCCCGCCGCAACCTACCGCGAGCTCTACCTCTACCTCGTGGGCCACACGCTCGGGTCGCACGTGCACGTGGAGAACGCCACAAACTTTGACAACCTCTACACGGCATCGCCGGAGGAGTTTCTGAGATAAATATACAGTAAAAGCGATATCAATAAAACATTAACTTTCAAAACAAAACAACAATGAGAAAAGCAGGTAAAAGCGTGTTGTCTTGGATCCTTCTTCTCATGGGAGCACTCACATTCACGGCATGCTCCGATGACAACGGGGGAAACGATCCAGACAATGAAAACGAATTCAACACCACGACTCCAGACCTGAGCAAAATCAAGGTGATTGAGTCGGGCCAGGTCTCATACCACGACCACTTCGCCAAGATGCTCAAGGAAGCTGAGGAGGGCAACAGCGAGGGAGACGAGGCAATTGCCGACTATGCACGCAAGATGCTGCACGAGACCGACTCCATCGACCAGGCAAACGCGGAGGCTGCCGGAGGCAACGGTGCCAACTACAGCACACTCGTCTACTGGTATGAGGTGATTCAATACCCGTCGGTGGACAACAAAGGCAACGAGGTGATGCTCTCGGAGCTTATCTCCTACCCGGCACACAGCGACGCCAACAACATCATCATCGGATGCCACTTGACCATCACATCCAACCAGGAGTGCCCGTCAAACTATGTGAACAACAGCTGGCAAACCGACGTAGGCATGCTCACGTGCCACTCGCGTGCCGTGCTCGGCGCCAACCACCAGTGCCTCGTGATCATCCCCGACTACCAGGGCTACGGCGTGACATCAGACATGCCCCACCCGTATCTGTGCCAGAACATCACAGCACGCCAGGTTGTCGACGGAGTGCTCGCAGGCAAGGCCTACTACGAGAAGACCCACAAACTTGAACCCGACTTCCAGACTGCCGCCGTGGGCTATTCGCAGGGTGGCTCTGTGGCAATGGCTGTGCAAAAGTTCATCGAGAGCGCACATCTTGACGGATTCGACAAACTGAGATTCGCCGGATCTGTATGCGGCGACGGTCCATACGGCCCTGTGACAACGCTCAAGACTTACATCAAGAGCGACAAGGTGTACATGCCAGTGGCATCTGCGCTTTTCGTAAAGGGCATGTGCGACGCCAACCCGAAGATGGTGAAGGCCGGATACAAACCAGCCGACTACTTCACCCAGGGATTCATCAACACCGGCATCATCGACTGGCTCGCAAGCAAGAAGTACACGGCAAAGGAAATCCAGGAGAAGCTCGTCGAATACTCTGGCTCACACACCGACTTCACGATGATGCGCAAAACCAACAAAGACACCTACGAGCCATACACTCCGGAGACAAAGAACAAGTACAAATGGAAGGACGTGGACGGCAACAGCAACGTCTACTGCACAGCCGACCAGCTCATAACAAAGGAAACCATCGACTACATCATGGAAGGCAAGTCGTCGTCATCAGCCACCAAGAAGAAGATGGCCACACTTCTCAGCGCACTCGACATGAACAACCTCTGCAAGCTGTGGACCCCACGCCACCCGATGATTGTGTTCCATTCACCGGAAGACGAGGTGGTGCCGTTCACCAACTACGAGAGCGCGCTCAACTATTTCTCCGGGAACATATTCAAGGGTAGACGCTTCCACTATTCTTTCTTATGGGACACTTATCATATTGGAGTTGGCAAGGAATTCTATGCGATATATGAGGATGGATTCGTAAAGGATTTGTTCACAGGCGATGTGAAAGATTACGAGAGAGACCACCAATAAATGGTGTGTCTTTTCTTATCTCATGCAATACGACAAAAACCGAATAAGGTCGGGTGGCACATGCCGCCCGACCTTATTCGGTTTTTGTCGTATGGAAGGCTTAGTTTTTCACCGTCTCCACCTTCACCACCGTGACGTAAGACAGCGGCTTGCCGTCCTTCTGCACCGACACGAGCAGCCTTATCTGCCCGTCCTTGATGCGGCGGTCGGCCTTCACCGTGGCGGTGTAGCGCAGACCCTGACCAGGCATGATGTTCTCCACATGCACGCTGGGCGAGATGTAGATGCGCTTGTTGCCGTCTGCCTCGACAACGGTGGGGTCGAAACCGTAGACGGGCGCGCCGGTGTCATTGTATATCTCAAACGTCACCTTGGCGGTTTCGTTGCCGCTCAGCTTGCCGTCGCCGTTGTCGTCGGTAAAGCGCACGTTCTTCACCGTGAGCTTGCCGTCGGTCTTGCGCGCTGGCTGGGCTATATTCTCCACGCTGCTCGCGTTGATTGACGGGCCACCCGCCATGGCGTTGCTGGATGCCACAGCACTGGTGTCGGCAGGACCGAAGTCGATGCGGTCGTCACCGGAGTTGGTGCTGTCGACCATCTGCGACGGGTCAACGTCGGCAGGGGTCTCCGGCTGGCTGTAGTAGCCGTAGGCATCGTCGCCATACTGCTGCGCCTGGCTGCGCTGCGCCTTCTCGCGCTGTATGCGCTGGTTGCGGCGCGCCAGTATCTCGCTCTGTTCCTCGCGCTGCTGCTTGTCGGCGGCGTCGCCCACGGCAGCGCCTACAACAGCTCCGCCAGCCATGCCCACGATGGTGCCGATGTCGCTTCCGCGCGGGCCGCCCATAATTCCGCCTATTGCCGAGCCCAATACCGAACCGAGCGAGCTGCCGGCGTAGGCTCCTGCCCCGGCTCCCGTATTGCAGCTGCTGACGAGCAAGGCTGCGCTAACGAATAAAACAGAATACTTTTTCATAACTCTTTTTCCCTTTTTTCTCATTTTTCAATTTTGATGGATGCAAAGTTATGATTTTCTGATATAAAAGACAATATTTTAATAAATATTTTTTGTAATTTCGTGGCATGAACAAAGACTTTCTTTTCGAGATATGCGCCAATGGCGTGGAGAGTTGCCTGGCAGCCCAGGAGGGCGGTGCCGACCGTGTGGAACTGTGTGCCGGAATCCCCGAGGGCGGCACCACACCGTCGTATGGCGAGATTAAGGTGGCGCGGCGGCTGCTCGACCGCACGCGGCTGCACGTGATAATACGTCCGCGGGGCGGCGACTTCCTCTACACTCCGCTTGAGGTGGAGCGCATGGAGGAGGACATTCGCATGTGCCGTCAACTCGGTGTCGACGGAGTGGTGATAGGCTGTCTGCGTGCCGACGGCGCGCTCGACCTTGATGCCAACCGGCGCCTTGTGGAAGCAGCCAACGGCATGTCGGTTACCTTCCACCGCGCCTTCGACCGCTGCCGCGACCCGCGCCAGGCTCTCATGCAGCTCATCGGCATGGGCATCGACCGCGTGCTCACCTCAGGACAGCAGCCGACAGCCCTTGAGGGCGTGCCACTGCTTGCCGAGCTCAACAGCCTTGCCGACGGACGCATCGCCATACTTGCCGGATGCGGCGTCAACGAGCTGAACATACGCGAGATACAGGAGCGCACGGGCGTACACGAGTTCCACTTCTCTGCACGCACGCCGGTCAAGAGCCGCATGGAATACATCAACCCCGACGTGTACATGGGCGACAAGAATGTCGACGAGGGCACGCTGATGTACACGTCGGCTGAACGAGTGAGAGAAACCATCGCAAAAATATGTCCCGAAAAGAGACGTATGTGATTAATTATTAGTAACTTTGCAGAGATTATTGGCTTGTTATTGCCAATAAACAATAATGAGAATTAATTATACAAATAAAAACAA
>JBNMLZ010000041.1:0-18801 GCA_050875085.1 Prevotella sp.
GCCGCGGATTGCGAAGTTGCGGCTTGTGAAGAACTTCATGACGCCCTCCACCCATGTGTCAACAGTAATGCGGTCGTATGCCTTCGGCATCTCTTCCATCTCGATTACGAAACGCGAGAGCACCCATGTCTTGTGCACCGTATTGAGATAGTCCATGCCGTAGCCACGCTCGTTGCTGTGGAAGTCGGCGGCGTTGAGCAGATGGTTGCCCAAGTGTCCTATAAAGATATGATTGGAGAAATCGCAGTGAAAAGGTTCAACGAGGAAGTCGTAGCTTCCAACTTTATTTAGTAGATTCATAGTAAAACTGGTAAAAAGGAGGTGTCGAGCTCCCGTACGATTAATACATTTCCTTGTTGTTATGCAGATATTCCGACACAGGCTCGTCCATGCTGCGCGTCACGGCAACACGTCCAGAGCGGGAATACTGCAACAGACATCCGAAGCCGTTCAGTGCGTTGAACAGATTCTGCACGTCATCGGTGAGTCCGGCAATCTGCACAGTGGCGTAAGTCGGGTTCACCTCCATCATGCGCGCACCGCTGCGGCGTATCACGCGCGACACCTCCGGGTTGTCCATCAGCACCGGCGTAGAAATCTTGTAGATGGCAATCTCGTGGATGAAAAGCTCGTCGTCGAGATAATAGTCGGCCTTTATCACGTCAATCTTACGCTCTATCTGCTTGGTAATCTTTATAATCTGCTCCTCGTCGCTCCATGCTGTGATGGTGTACTTGTGTATGCCCTTTATGCTCGAAGCCGACACGTTAAGACTCTCTATATTGACCTGCTGGCGTGTGAACACGGCGGTTATCTGGTTCAGGATACCGGCGATGTTCTCCGAGTAGACCAGCAGTGTATATAATTTCTTTTCCATGCTGTAATCACAATTAAAGATTAAACATTATGACTAAAGGTTCACCTCAAGAAGCATCTCGTCGACGCTCTTTCCCGGAGGAGTCATCGGCATCACGTTGTCTTCTTCCTTAACGGCACACTCAAGGATGTACGGGCCAGGAGTCTGAAGCATCTTCTCAACTGCCGAGTGGAGGTCCTTGCGGTCGATAACGACATCATAATTAAGGTGATAGCCGGAGCATATCTGACGGTAGTCGGGGTTGAGCATACGCGTGAACGACTTGCGCTTGTTGAAGAACATGTCCTGCCACTGGCGCACGTTGCCCAGATAGTTGTTGTTCATCAGTATCACCTTCACCGGAGCCTGCTGCTCCATGATGGTGCCGAGTTCCTGGATGCTCATCTGGAAGCCACCGTCGCCCGTGAACAGGCATATCGTGCGGTCGGGAGCACCGAACGTGGCACCAACGGCAGCCGGCAGTCCATAGCCCATGGTGCCGAGTCCGCCACTGGTAACGACGCTGAGCTTGCGCTTGAACTTGAAGTAGCGGCACGAGAACATCTGGTTCTGACCCACATCATTCACGAGCACAGCCTCGCCGTCTGTAGCCTCAGCCACGGCATTCACAATCTCGCCCATGAGCAGCGGGCCTTCCTTAGGATGGATGGCAGGCTCGATAACCTTCTCTGTCTCCTCCTGCTTGTAAGGCTTGAACGCCTCTATCCACTCAGTGTGCTGGTTTTTGTTGAGCAGCCGCGTGATGGCAGGAAGCGACATCTTGCAGTCGCCCACAACCGACACGTTGGTCTTCACGTTCTTGTCGATCTCCACGTTGTCGATGTCGAGCTGTATTACCTTGGCCTGCTTTGCATAGGTGTCGAGGCGTCCGGTCACGCGGTCGCTGAAACGCATACCGATGGCAATTATCACGTCAGCCTTCTGCGTCATCACGTTAGGCGCCAAGCTGCCGTGCATACCAAGCATACCCATATTAAGCGGATGGTCGGAAGGCAGTGCCGACAGTCCGAGCAGCGTGCGTGCGGCAGGGATGTCAGCCTTCTCAAGGAATTCAAGAAGCTCGTTCTGCGCACCGCCAAGCTCCACGCCATGCCCCACAAGCGCCAACGGACGCTTGGCATTGTTGATGAGTTCGGCAGCGGCAGCCACATGGTCGTCGTGAATCTTCGGATAGGGGTCGTAGCTGCGCACCGACGTCACCTTGGCAGGCTGCCAGTCGCACTTCTCCACCTGGGCGCTCTTCGGGAAGTCAATCACCACAGGACCCGGACGGCCCGTGCGGGCGATGTAGAACGCGCGGCTTATAGCCCATGCGATGTCCTCCGGACGGCGTATCTGGTAGCTCCACTTTGATATTGGCTGAGCCAAGCCCACGAGGTCAACCTCCTGGAAGGCATCAGTGCCAAGTGCGCTCACGCCCACCTGACCTGCAATGACAACGATAGGCGTTGAGTCGATCATGGCATCGGCAACGCCAGTCAGCGTGTTGGTCACACCCGGACCACTCGTCACCAGACACACGCCCACCTCACCGCTCACGCGTGAGAAGCCCTCGGCGGCATGGGCAGCCGCCTGTTCATGACGCACGAGAATATGGTCGAAAGCCTTCTTCTCGCCTCTTGTATAATCGTAGAGAGCATCGAAAACCGGCATGATGGCACCTCCGGGATAGCCAAAGATGGTCTTCACTCCCTCGTTCTTGAGGGAGCGCATCAATGCCTCTGCTCCAGTAATCTGTTCCATAATTGTTGTCTCCTTTTAAATCAGTCTTACTCCTCCCTTGTCAGCCGAACTTACGCTCTGTGCGTAGGCGCGCAAAGCCTTCGACACCTTGCGGTCGCGTGTGAGAGGCTGTTGTGGACGCGCGGCAAGTTCCTCATCGCTGAGCAGCACGTTAATCTTGCGGTTGGGGATGTCAATCTCGATAATGTCGCCATCCTTTATCTTTCCGATGTTGCCACCGGCTGCCGCCTCGGGCGATATGTGTCCGATGCTCAGTCCTGACGTGCCGCCAGAGAAGCGTCCGTCGGTAATCAAGGCGCACTCCTTGCCAAGATGCATACTCTTGATGTAGGACGTAGGATAAAGCATCTCCTGCATACCAGGACCGCCCTTCGGACCCTCATGGGTTATGACAACGCAGTCGCCACTCTTTATCTTTCCGCCGAGAATGCCCTCGCAGGCTGCCTCCTGCGAGTCGAACACCTTGGCAGGACCACTGAACTTCCATATTGACGGGTCTACACCGGCTGTCTTCACAACGCAGCCATCCTGTGCGATGTTGCCGAAGAGCACGGCCAGTCCGCCGTCCTTTGTGTAGGCATGGTCGAGAGAGCGGATGCAACCGTTCTCGCGGTCGGTGTCGAGCGATTCCCACTGCGCGTCCTGGCTGCCCATCTGGGTAGAGAACTTTCTGCCAGGAGCACTGTGGTATATGCGGTCGGCCTCAGCCGAGATGGTGTCACCCGTGATGTCGTATTCCTTCATCGCCTCAGCAAGCGTCATTCCGTCCACACGCTTCACGTCGCCACGGATCAGTCCGCCACGGTTCAGCTCGTTCAGAATACCGAGGATGCCACCTGCGCGGTTGCACTCCTGCACGCTGTACTTCTGCGTGTTTGGCGAGAGCTTGCAAAGGCAAGGCACGTGGCGGCTCAACTGGTCGATGTCAGCCATCGTGAACTCCGTATCAGCCTCCTGTGCCACGGCAAGGAGGTGGAGCACGGTGTTGGTGCTGCCGCCCATGGCGATGTCGAGCGTCATGGCGTTGAGGAAAGCGTCGCGTGTGGCGATATTGCGCGGCAGCACGCTCTCGTCGCCGTCCTCATAGTAGGCGAAGGCGTTCTTCACAATCTGGCGCGCGGCAGCCTTGAACAGCTCGATGCGGTTCTTGTGGGTTGCGAGTATGGTGCCGTTGCCGGGCAGAGCCATGCCAATCGCCTCGGTGAGCGAGTTCATGGAGTTGGCGGTGAACATTCCCGAGCAGCATCCGCAACCCGGACATGCGCAGCTCTCAATCTGCTTCAAGTCGTCGTCGCTAACCGTCTTGTCGGCACCCTTTATCATGGCAGTGATGAGGTCGGCGTTCTCGCCGTTCCAGCGTCCGGCTTCCATCGGACCGCCGGAGCAGAACACGGTAGGTATGTTCAGTCGCATGGAAGCCATGAGCATACCCGGAGTGATTTTGTCGCAGTTGGAAATGCAAATCATAGCATCAGCCTTGTGAGCGTTGACCATGTATTCCACTGAGTCGGCAATGATGTCGCGTGACGGCAGTGAATACAACATGCCGTCGTGTCCCATTGCTATACCATCATCAATGGCGATGGTGTTGAACTCGGCGGCGTAGCAGCCCATACTCTCTATTTCCTTCTTTACAATCTGTCCAATCTCATGCAGGTGTGTGTGGCCTGGCACAAACTGTGTGAACGAGTTGACAATAGCAATAATGGGTTTGCCAAACTGTTCGTGTTTCATACCTGCGGCGACCCAAAGAGCGCGGGCTCCTGCCATACGGCGACCTTCGGTACACACTGCGCTTCTCAACTGATGTTTCATTTGCGTATTGTTTATGTTAATCTATTTCTTTTATGTTCTTGTATAAAGTGTCCTGAATAACACGATATATATATAATTGCAAAGGTAGTCAGTTTTTGCGTAACAACCAACAAATTTAAAGTAAAATTTCAATATTAAGAAAGAATTGGCGTTAAAAAGCTGCCGTAAGATTACAATTTAATATCTCCCAACGATTCACCACTCAAACAAAGCCACGAGTGGCAGGTGGTCGCTGAACCCATTCATATAGCGCGGTCCAAGATAGTTGCGGCGTGGCTTTTTGCCGCCATACTTCTCGTCGTCGGTGAGCAGAAAGTCAGCGTCGTTTATGTAGCACGCCTTTACAAAACTTGTGAGTTGGCTGCTGACGAGAATATGGTCGAGACTTCCCCACTCGCCTTGAAAGCGGTAGGTGCCGCGCGCCTTGCCGTTGCAGCCCTGCACGTCGGCAGATACGTCGGTCATGCCACTGCCGCATATCAGTTGCAGACTCTCCGAGCGGGCATAGTCATTGAAATCGCCTGCAAGGATTATCCTTGCCGCGGGCGACACATTATATATAGAGTCAACCACAGCCGCCACCTGCCTTGCTGCGGCAATGCGGAACGGGCGCGACAGCTTCTCGCCTCCGCGCCGGCTCGGCAGATGCGCCACAACAACGTGCAGCGTGTCACCCGATGCCAGTTCGCCGGCGGCATACAGAATGTCGCGCGTTGGACGCATCCCAGCCACTGGCTTTACCCTCACGCTGTGGCTCCGCAGCAGTCTGAACGAGTAAGGCGAGTACATCAGCGCCACGTCGATGCCGCGCTCGTCGGGCGAGTTGGTCATCACGTAGTCATACCGCGCATTGCGCAACAGCGAGCGCCGTGTGAGGTCGTGCATCACGCTGTCGTTCTCCACCTCGCACAGCGCCACCATGTCGGGCAACCGCCATGCCCCATTAGCGTCGCCACACGAAATGACAGTCTGCCCCACACGGTCCAGCTTGCGCCAGTAGCGCGTGCTGGTCCAGTGGTAGTCGCCGTCGGGCAGAAACTCGGTGTCGTTCTTCAGTGAGTCGTGGCGGCAGTCAAACAGGTTCTCGCAGTTGAGCTGCACGAAGGTGAACACCGTGAGAAGAAGCATTGATATGGTCATAGGCAACTATATGGCTTCGATGTCCTGCTTCACGTTGTTGCGTATCTTCGTCAGATAGTCCTTCATGCGCGTCTCGTCCTTATGGTCGATGATGTCGATGAGTTCCTTCAGCTCGTCGCGTATCTGCGCTACCTGCGCGCTCGTGTAAGGATTGAAGAGGATTTCCTGAAGCAGGTAGTCATCCTCGCTGAGCACACCCTTGGCAATGCGCAGGTGGCGCTTGAAGGTGGTGCCTGGCGCGTCCTGGTGTTTCATGACGGCAGAGAACACGAAGGTGCTTACAAACGGCGTGCTCAGCGAGTAGGCCACTGTCTTGTCGTGCTCGTCGAACGAGTACTCATAGATGTTCAGCCCGAGGCGCTGGTACATGTCCTTGAAGAATATGCGCCCCATATAGTCGCCCTCGGTTATGATGATGGCATTCTCCTCGCTGAGTTGCCCAAGGTTGGCGAATGTGGGTCCAAACATCGGGTGGGTGGACACGTATGGATGACCCGAGCGCTCATAGAATTCCTTCAGATGGGTCTTCACCGACGATATGTCGCTTATGATGCAGTCGGCAGGAAGCACGGGCAGCACCTCCTCGAAAGCCGATATGGTGTACTTCAGCGTTACGGCGTTGATGACGAGCTGCGGCTGGAAGTCGCGTATCTCGTCGAGCGTGGTGAAACGCTGGCAGTTGTATGTGAAGCGCATCCGGCGTGGGTCTTTCTCGTAGACGGCTGTCTCGTGGTCGAAACTGAGCACGTCGAGAAAGAAGCTGCCCATCTTGCCGGCGCCAAGAACAAGTATTTTCATAATAATTTAAAATTTAGAATTTAGAATTTAAAATTACTAATTTTCAATTTTCAATTCCTAATTTCCAATTCCTAATTCCTAATTCCTAATTCCTAATTTTATTTCTGGTTGATTATTTCCATTTGCTGGCGTACCGACTCCTCGTGGATATGCTCGAAAATCTCCTTCACGAACTCCGGGTCCATGCCGCACAGCGAACCTTGCGCGCCGCGCTTGTCGAGTATTTCGTTGTAGCGTCCGGTCTGGAGGATGGTCATGTTGTGCTCCTTCTTGTACTGGCCAATCTCGCGGCACACGCGCATACGCTTGGCGAGCAGATCCATGAGGTTGTTGTCGAGCTCGTCGATTTGCTTGCGCAGCTCGTGTATGCCCTCAGTGGTTACGGTCTCGTCGCGCACGACGAGCAAGCCGAGGATGTAGTCGAGCACGTCGGGCGTCACCTGCTGCTTGGCGTCGCTCCATGCGTTGTCGGGCGAGCAGTGGCTCTCCACCATGAGTCCGTCGAAGCCCAGGTCCATGGCCTGCTGGCAGAGCGGTGCCACGAGTTCGCGGCGGCCACCGATGTGGCTCGGGTCGCAGATGATTGGCAGTTCTGGTATGCGGCGGCGCAGCTCGATGGGAATCTGCCACATCGGAAGGTTGCGGTAGATTTTCTTGTCGAAGCTTGAGAAGCCGCGGTGGATGGCAGCCATGCGCTTGATGCCGGCCTGGTTGATGCGCTCCATGGCGCCAATCCAAAGCTCAAGGTCGGGGTTGACTGGATTCTTGACGAACACCGGCACGTCGACGCCCCTCAAGCTGTCGGCAAGAGCCTGCATTGCAAAC
The DNA here is from genome assembly GCA_050875085.1 of Prevotella sp. Classification (GTDB taxonomy): domain Bacteria; phylum Bacteroidota; class Bacteroidia; order Bacteroidales; family Bacteroidaceae; genus Prevotella. The sequence continues at coordinate 7,199 of JBNMLZ010000041.1, forward strand.
GGGTTGGCAGACGTGCGGGCGCCAATCCAGAGGATGTCGATGCCATACTTCAGGGCGAGCTCCACATGCTCCGGTGTTGCCACCTCGGTGGCGGTGAGCATTCCCGTCTCCTCTTTCACGCGCTTCATCCAAGGCAGTGCAGCCTCGCCGTTGCCCTCGAAGCCACCCGGCTTGGTGCGCGGCTTCCACACTCCGGCACGGAACATGTGGCAACCAAGTTTCTTCAGCTGCAATGCTGTAGTCATCACTTGCTCTTCGGTCTCGGCGGAACATGGACCGGCGATTACGAATGGGCGTGGGTTATCACTCGGGAGGTTTAATGGTTGTAATTCTAAATCCATAGTCGTATAGTTTTAAAGCTCCACCCCCTTACCCCTCCCCAAAAGGGAGGGGAGTAGAATGTGAAGCAAATATTGTTTATTCTAATTTTTTAATCTCTGTTTAAATTTTGAAGAACATTGTCCCCAACGTCACATATCACTCCCCTCCCTCTTGGGGAGGGGCAAGAGCCGCTTCAGCGGCGAGGGGGTAGGGCTTTTATTCTCTCCAGCGCTTCCTGTATCTTCTCGTCCTTTGCGCACAGGCTGATGCGTATGTAGCGCTGTCCGTTGGAGCCGAAGATGAAGCCTGGGGTGATGAACACGCGCGCCTCGTGGAGCACGCGCTCGGTGAGTTCCTCGCAGTCCTTGTAGTGCTCGGGTATTTTTCCCCAGAGGAACATGCCCACCTGCTTAGGGTCGTATGTGCATCCGAGCGCCTGCATAATCTTCTCGGCTATGTCGCGGCGGCGGCGGTAGGTGGTGATGTTGGCGTTGCGGTGCCACTCGGGGGTGTTGGTGTTGTAGGCCTCGGCAGCGGCAAGCTGTATGCCGCGGAACGTGCCGGAGTCGATGTTGCTCTTGATCTTCAGAATCCACGATATGAACGTTGGGTTCGACACGCACATGCCCACACGCCAGCCCGGCATGTTGTGGCTCTTCGACATCGAGTTGAACTCAATGCAGCAGTCCTTGGCGCCTGGCACCTGGAGGAGCGACATGGGATGGTCGTTGAGGATGAACGAATAGGGATTGTCGTTCACGACAACGATGTTGTGGCGCTTGGCGAAGTCGACAAGGCGCTCGTAGGTCTCGCGGCGGGCGTTGCCGCCGGTTGGCATGTTGGGATAGTTGGTCCACATCAGGCGCACGCGCGACAGATCCATCTTCTCAAGCTCGTCGAAGTCGGGCTGCCAGCCGTTGTCCTCGCGCAGGTTGTAGTTCACGACTTCTGCCCCGAGGATTTTGCTGAGCGATGTGTAGGTTGGATAGCCGGGGTTTGGCACGAGCACCTGTTCGCCTGGGTTGACGAAGGCGAGCGTAACGTGCAGGATGCCCTCCTTCGAGCCGATGAGCGGCTGCACCTCGGTCTTCGGGTCGACGTCAACGCCATACCAACGCTTATAGAAGCCTGCCATAGCCTCGCGCAGTTCGGGCGTGCCCATCGTGGGCTGGTAGCCGTGCGACTCGGGCTTTGAAGCCACCTCGCACAGCTTGTCGATGGTCTGCTGCGACGGCGGCATGTCGGGCGAGCCGATGGCGAGGGAGATGATGTCCTGTCCCTCGGCGTTGAGCTTTGCCACCTCCTTGAGCTTGCGCGAGAAGTAGTATTCCTGCACTAAGGAGAGGCGTGAGGCGGGGCGTATGGTTGGGTTTGGCGTAGATGTGTTCATATCTTTATTTTGTTTTTAGTTCTGAATGTCTTGTTTCTTACTTGCCCTCATATTCACCGAGAATCTTGAGCGAACGCGTGAGCGGTATGATGGCGTCGATACTCTGGCGGTAGCGGGTGAGATTGCTGAAGGTCAGGTCGACATAGAAGAGATATTCCCATTCACATCCGATGACGGGCAGCGACTGTATCTTGGTGAGGTTGATGCCGTAGAACGACAGTATGGTGAGCACCTTGGAGAGTGAGCCTTCCTCATGGGCTACGTGGAACACGATGCTCGCCTTGTTTGCCTTCTCAAGCGGGCGGAGAAAGTCGGCCTTGTTGGGATTCGACACCACGAGGAAGCGCGTGAAGTTGTGCTTGTTGTCCTGTATCTGGTCCTGGAGCACCTTCAGGCCGTAGAGCTTGGCGGCGGAGGCGTTGCAGATGGCTGCCCAGCCACGGCACTGGTACTTGGCGATGTATTCCGCCGAGCCGGCTGTGTCCTCAGCCTCAACAGCCTTTATGTCGGGATGGTTGGCAAGAAAGGCGTTGCACTGGGCGAGTGCCACGGGATGTGAGTGTACCTCGGTCACTGTCGACCAGTCGTCGTCGGGCAGGCAGCAGATGCAGTGCTCGATGTGGAGCTTGTGCTCGCCCACCACTGTGGCGCCCGACGAGCGCAGCAGTTCGTAGTTGTGGAGCAGGCTTCCGGCTATGGTGTTCTCGATGGCGGTCATGCCGATGACGGTGGGGTCGCGCTTCATGTTCTCGTACACCTGTTCGAAGGTGGCACAGCAGATGAGCTGTATCTGCTCGCCGGCGAAGTACTGGTGGGCGGCGATGTCGTGGAACGAACCCTTGAAACCCTGTATTGCTATTCTCTTCATATTTTTCCTGTAGGGATGCTGTTTTCTCGTTGAATGTTTGCTTGTCGGTTGAATGTCAATATAACTAAAAACCCCGCTTGCACATTGTAATGTGAAGCGGGGTCAGTATATATTTCTTAATTCTATACTCTCTTTAACCAAGTTGAAAATATCACGCACAACTTACCGCTTCACAATTGCTTGCAAAGTAAAAGTAAAATCGGTAAATGTATGATAGTGTATTGTTCATAACTTTAGCTTTTATTTGTTTGATGCAAATGTATAACAATTATTTGTTTTACACAAATATTTCGCGATAAAATGTTATTAACATGCGCATTTTGCATTAAATTTGACATTTATGGGCGCTTTGAAGGCGCTTTCTCATTATTATATATAATATATAACTACTCTTTTGGCTCACCGTCGAGCATCTGGCGCGCTTCCTCAAAGTCGGGCTTGAGCATCAAGGCTTTTGTGAGCATGGCAACGGTGTTGGTGGTGTCGCCGAGCTGGCGGCACGCCTGGGCGTAGAGATAGTAAGCCTGGGCGTTGGTGTTGTCGGCGAGGATGGCCTTCTCGCACGCGTCCGACATGAGTGGATAGTTCTTCATCATGCGCGCCACGTCAGCCATGCGCAGGAGGATGTCCACATTGCCGGGATTTTCCTCCGACAACTGCCGCAGCAGGTCGTAGGCGTCGGAATAGTCGCCTGCCGTGATGCAGGCCTCAACCTGGCTTTCAAGACTGTCGTGGTTCTCGGCTTCAAGCGTTGCCATGTCTACATTCTGCACTTCTTCCTCTTGTTCTTCGGGGTGGCTCTTGCGGCCTCCAAAGAGTACCTTGAATATGTTCATATATATATATGTGTGTATTATAGTTTTAATTTGCCACAAAGGTACGACAAAAAATTGCATTATCATAAATTTAAGTATAAATATCTGTAATATTGATACAGATGTTACCAAAAGAAATCCTTATTTTTGCAACCGCAATACAGTTATCAACATAACAATAACATTATTTCAACAATTTATCATGCTAAGGAAGATAAGAATAACGCTTGCATCGGTGTTCTTCGTGCTGATTACACTGATGTTTCTCGACTTCACGGGCACACTTCACCGATGGCTGTCGTGGATGGCTATGGTGCAGTTCCTGCCAGCTGTGCTGGCTCTGCATTTTGTCACGGTGGTCGTGATTGCCGTGCTGACACTCGTGTTCGGACGCATCTACTGCTCTGTGGTTTGCCCATTGGGAGTGATGCAGGACGTGGTGTCATGGATTAGCGGACGCCGCAACAAGGGACGCGCGCGCCGCCGCTTCGGCTACTCGCCGGAGAAGAAGTGGCTCAGATATGGCGTGCTGGCATTGTTCGTTGTGGCTATGGCAGCAGGAATAGGGTCGCTCGCCGCATTGCTCGCTCCATATAGCTCTTACGGACGCATGGCGCAGAACCTGTTTCAACCTGTCTACATCCTTGGCAACAACCTCCTTGCCTACATCGCCGGGCGCGTCGACAGCTATGCCTTCTACAGCCGCGAGGTGTGGATACGGAGTATGCCGACGTTTGCCATAGCTGCTGTTAGCTTCATTGCCGTCGTCGCACTGGCGTGGAGAAACGGCAGGACATATTGCAACACCATCTGTCCTGTGGGCACGGTGCTCAGTTTCCTTGCCCGATTCTCATGGCTGAAGGTACGCATCGACGAGAAAAAGTGCATAGGCTGCGGACTGTGCGCCAAGGGCTGCAAGGCTGCCTGCATCGACTTCAAGAACCACAAGATTGACTACTCGCGCTGCGTGGTGTGCGGCGACTGCCTTGAAAGCTGCCACAAGGACGCGCTCTCATACGGACGGCTCAAGAAGGGAGAACAAAGAGAGAAGAACGGAGAGCCGCATATCGCTGCCACTCCCGACTCACCAGAGCGCCGCGCCTTCCTGCTCGCCGCTGCCGTTGCCACCACATCGGCCGCTCTTGCGCAGGAGAAGAAAAAGGTGGACGGTGGACTGGCTGCCGTAACGCAGAAGGAGGCTCCGAAGCGCTCCACACCACTCACGCCTCCTGGCTCGCTGTCGGCACAGAACATGGCACAACACTGCACGGCTTGCCAGCTCTGCGTGTCGCAATGCCCCAACGATGTGCTGCGGCCGTCGACCGACCTGATGCACCTCATGCAGCCTACCATGTCATACGAGCGCGGTTTTTGCCGTCCTGAATGTCACCGATGCAGCGACGTCTGCCCCACAGGAGCCATCAAGCCCATCAAGGCAGACGAGAAGTCGTCGATACAGATAGGACATGCCGTGTGGACAAAGAAGAACTGCATCGTGTTCACCGACCATGTGGCCTGCGGCAACTGCGCGCGCCATTGCCCGTCAGGGGCGATAATGATGATTCCTACCGACCCTAACGATGAGGCGTCGCCAAAGTTCCCGGCTGTCAACCTGTCGCGCTGCATAGGATGCGGAGCCTGCGAAAATCTGTGTCCTGCCAAGCCGTTCAGCGCAATACACGTGGAGGGACACGAAGTGCACAAGTATATTTAGCTTAAAAAACGTAGGAGGTGGGGCGTCTCGCCCTACCAACAACAACATTCAACAATAGCCTTTTTCATTATGAGCAACAATATCAACAGACGCGACTTTCTGAAGTCACTCGGAGCCGGTGCTGTGGCAACATCCGCACTGCTCACCGCCTGCAAGGGTAAGGACAGCGGGCTTAACGCCGCCGGCAACTACCAGGAGCCGCCAAAGGGAAAGATGACCTACCGCATAAACCCAAACACCAAGGACCGTGTGTCGATTCTCGGCTACGGCATGATGCGCCTGCCTGTGGTTGGAGGAGGAACAGGACGCGAGAACCCCGACGCGCCGCTCGACCAGGAGATGATAAACCGACAGATTGACTACGCGCTGGAGCATGGCGTCAACTATTTCGACACGTCGCCTGCCTACTGCCAGGGCAAGTCGGAGGCCGCAACCGGCACTGCCCTGCACCGCCACAAGCGCAGCGAATACTTCGTGGCTACAAAGCTGTCGAACTTCGCCCCCGAGACGTGGACTGCCAAGGCATCAAAGGAGATGTTTGAGAACTCACTGAAGTATCTGCAGGTCGACTACGTGGACTACCTCCTGCTACACGCCATCGGCATGGGCGACAACGGCATGGGCGACTTCTACAGCCGCTACATCAACAACGGCATCCTCGACTGGCTCGTCGAACAGAAGAAGAAGGGACGCATACGCAACCTCGGATTCTCCTACCACGGCGACATTAAGGTGTTCGACCTCGCGCTGAAGTGGCACGACGAAGGCAAGTACCACTGGGACTTCGTGCAGATTGAGCTTAACTACCTCGACTGGAACTATGCCGACGAAATAAACGACCGCAACACCGATGCCGTATACCTGTACGGCGAACTGAAGAAGCGCGGCATACCTGCCGTTATCATGGAGCCGCTGCTCGGAGGCAGACTTGCCAATGTGCCGGATGCCATCATAGCCAAGATGAAGGCGCGCGAGCCTGAGAAGAGTGTGGCGAGCTGGGCTTTCAGGTTTGCCGGCACGCCTGACGACGTGCTGTGCGTGCTCAGCGGCATGAGCTACATGGAGAACCTGAAGGAGAACATCTGCACGTATGCCCCGCTGAAACCGCTCACCAAGGAGGAGGACGCCTTCCTCATGGACATCGCCAAGGACATATACAACCTCAACACCGTGCCGTGCAACGAGTGCAACTACTGTATGCCATGTCCCTACGGACTTAACATTCCGGCGATTTTCTCGCACTACAACAAGTGCATCAAGGAAGGCAACATGCCAAACAAGGGCGACCAGGATCCCGACTACCGACGCGCGCGCCGCGCCTTCCTCATCGGCTACGACCGACGGGTGCCCAAACTGCGCCAGGCAAGCCACTGCGTGCAGTGCGGAGAGTGCATCACGCATTGCCCGCAACGCATACAGATACCCGACGAACTGGCTAAAATCGACGCTTTCGTGGAACAACTGCGGAGAAGCGGCGACACACTGTAAGAAAAATCACATGACATGAACGAACTGACAACCCTACTCCACTCCGCCACCCACACTCTTGTCCTGCGCACAGCCGACGGACAGGTGCTCACATTCGACGGACGCGGCATAAGCGACCTTCTGCGCCTGCTCGACAACGAACCACAGACCCTGCGTGGCGCAACACTCGCCGACAAGGTGGTGGGCAAGGCGGCGGCAGCACTGATGATTGCCGGAGGCATAAGGGCGGTGCATGCCGACACCATAAGCAAGCCAGCCATGCAACTGTTTGCCGCTTGCGCCCCAGATACCACGGTCAGCCACGACACCGTGGTGGAGCACATCGTCAACATGCAGCAGACGGGATGGTGCCCGATGGAACTTGCCTGCCGCTACTGCGAGTCTCCCGAGGAGTGCATCATAAAAATTAAAGAAAAACTATCAGAATTAAGAAAATCATGAAACAAGCATCAACCGTAAAACTCTATTCCTACGGCTACGGCGAGACAAAGACCTATCTGCTCGCCGTGCTGTTTGCCATCGGCAACATAGCCTTGCCACAACTGTGCCACGCCGCCATGCCACACGGCGGCATGATATGGCTGCCCATATATTTCTTCACATTGGTGGGAGCCTTCAAGTATGGGTGGCGAGTGGGACTGCTCACAGCCATAGCCTCGCCAATAGCCAACCACCTGATGTTCGGTATGCCCATGGCAGCGGTGCTGCCCGCCATACTCGCGAAGTCGACGCTGCTTGCCATCGGAGCAGGCTACGCCGCACAGCGTGCCGGAAAGGTAAGCGTCGCGCTGCTGGCTGGCGTGGTGGTGTTCTACCAACTGCTTGGCTCACTGGCAGAATGGGCACTCACCGGCAGCGGCATGGCAGCATTGCAGGACGTGCGCATGGGTCTGCCTGGCATGGCGCTGCAGATTATAGGAGGTTACGCAGTGATAAAGTACATTTTAAAGAAGTAGATTTAAGCATTATGTTAGGAACACAAGAAATTCTGTTGATTGCCCTCGTGGTGCTCCTCCTCTTTGGAGGCAAGAAGATTCCCGAACTCATGAAGGGACTCGGCAAGGGCGTGAAAAGCTTCAAGGACGGCATGAACGGCATCGACGATGCCGGCTCTGCCAACCCACAGACTGCAAACAAGAACGAACAGCCAACAAGCAAGGACGAACAGCCGAAGGATGGAACAAAATAACATGTCGTTCTGGGACCACCTCGACGTGCTGCGCTCCACGATATGGAAGATTGTCGTGGCGAGCGTGGCGTGCGCGGTGGTGGCGTTCTTCTTCAAGGACGAGCTGTTCAGCATCATCCTCGCCCCAAAAGAGGACACCTTCGCCACCTACCGGCTGTTTGCCTGGCTCGGGAGCATGGTGCCTGGCTCGGGAGCGATGGACCACTTCCACGTCAGTCTGGTGAACACCGGACTGGCGGGGCAGTTTGCCGTGCACATGAAGGTGGCTCTCTATGCCGGACTCATCGTTGCCTCGCCCTACACCGTCTACCTGCTGCTGCGCTTCATAACGCCAGCACTCTACGACAACGAGCGCCGCTACACCTACCGCCTTGTCGGAGGAGGCTACATAATGTTTGCCATAGGCATGGCGCTCAACTACTTTCTTATTTTCCCCTTCACATTCCGCTTTCTCGGCACCTATCAAGTGAGCGCCGATGTGGAGAACATGATAACGCTTGAGTCGTATATGGACACGCTCGTGATGATGAGCCTTATGCTCGGCATATTGTTTGAGCTGCCAGTGGTGTGCTGGCTGCTGGGAAAGATGGGCGTGCTCACAGCCCGGTTCATGCGCCACTACCGCCGCCACGCCATTGTCGCAATACTAACGGTGGCGGCTGTCATCACGCCTACGTCAGACGTGTTCACGCTGACACTCGTGTCTCTGCCGATATGGATGCTCTATGAGGTAAGCATACTGTTTGTGCCGAAACAGTAGGCTTACTATAATTATCGTTAAAGTGAGTGAAAACATCAGCGATTTACGCCGATAATAAGTATATTTGTAGCGGTCAATAATTTTTTTCACTAACGATACAAAGGAGGACTGACAATATATATGAACGCTACAAATAGATTGTTTGTTGCAACTGCTGCTCTGCTTGCGTCATCAACATTTGCAACGGCTCAGGAAACAAACCACAATATAGACAACACCTCTCTCATGAAGCCGCGCTTCGACGACTCTGCCCTGCAACGCATCATGCCTACACGCTACGGCGGAAAGTCGCGCCTGTGGCGCGAGCAGGCTGATGCCGACAACGACGTTGCAACACAAGCCGACCCTCTCGCGCAGAACAAGGACTCGCTAAACCTGCCGCCTGTAAACATGCAGGGGCAAGTCATAAACACCGGGGGCGAGGGCGCCCCCTATACCGGTGCCATCAACCGCTACCCTCTCGCATTTGCGGGATGGAACAGTTGGGCGCTGCATCCGGGACTGAACGTGGAGCTGGGCGCGTCGGTGTTTGCCGAGTTTGGCAAGGGGGCGCACAGCGGAGCCGGATTCCAGCAGAACATCGCTCTAATGTATGCCGCGCCCATCACCGACAAGCTGTCTATAGCCGTAGGCGGCTACCTGAACAACGTCAACTATGCCGGGGGCAACTGGCACGATGCCGGAGTGTCTGCCGTAGTGGGCTACCGCTTCAACGAGCACTGGGAGGCTTACGTATACGGTCAGAAGTCAATCACAAACAACATCGCCAACCGACTGCGCTACAGCATGTACGACGGCTACTACGGTGGCTACTATGGCGGATTCGGAGGACCGGGATTTGGAGGGTTCGGAGGCTTCAGCCGCAACTTCTACGGTATGCCAGCCTACTCCGTCTACGACCTCTCGAACATGGGCGACCGCATAGGCGCCACCGTCAGGTACAACTTCAACAACAATGTGAGCCTGGAGGTTTCGGTGGAGAACAGATGGATTCCAAACCGGTAAAACCGAAACAATAAATCAAGCTGAGAAAAACAACAAATCACACTGGAAAAAACAAGGCAATTACCGTTGCTTTGTAATGCGCTTACCGTTGCTTTGTAACACGATTACAATTATCCCGTAATGCGGTTACAAAGCAACGGTAATCGCATTACGGGGGTACTGGGAGCGGGGGCGCCCTCGCCCCCGACGATTGGACACGTGTAGTTTAACGCTTTTAGTTGACTACTTCTGGTCTTAATTGTAAAGTAGGTTGACCCAGTTAACTGTTTACAACGCGCCCCGAAGGGGCAAACTGTACATAGCCCAGGGCAACGCCCTGGGGAAATGGTATTCAACAAGCCAACGCCCTGAAAGGGCAAAAGTATCTCACTATCAATACTTTTGCCTTTTCAGGGCGTTTTGCTTACATTTCTTATTCACCCAGGGCGTTGCCCTGGGCTATGGACTTGTTGGGCTTTCAGCCCACATTTTTGTAATTTTTACAAACTTCCTCCTATTGTTTACTCTGCGCTTTCTTACTCTGCGCTTTTTCTTACTCTGCGCTTCCGAGAATGCCGGAATTGTAGTCAACCTCGCTGCTTGGCAATACCCAAGTCCAGCCATTGTTGTCGGTTGGCTTGATGGTGACGGCAAGCTGGGTGAGGAAGTTGCCGCCTTTGGCACTCGACTTGCGCACGATTGGCAAGCCCCAGCGCTTGTAGTTGAACCAGTCGTGACCCTCGCCCCAAAGCTCTATGCGGTTGTAGAGGCGCACTTCTTCGAGAAGGTCGTCGCCAGTCTTTGTGCATGTGTACTCAGGGTCGCGTTCTGACGTGGCGTTGAGAGCCACGAGCAGCTGCTGCGCGTCGGCATCCTTGCCCAGATGACAGTCGGCCTCAGCCTCGATGAGGTACATCTCGGATGAGCGGAACAGGTTTATCTCGCCAACACCAGGCTGCGCGCTTGCCATCTGCTTGAACTGCATGTAGGCATAAACCTTTGAATTAGACTGCAGGCGGTCGCCATAGTCGCGCACTGCGCGGGCAATGAGATTCTTGCCGGCGGCGTTGCTGGCGGCTGCGTAGGTGTCGCCCTGCGGGTCGAGGAACAGCGTGCGGCGGATGTCGGTAGACGGAATCTTGTCGAAGAGCTCCTTGCTGATGGTTGCAGGGCGCGACGTGCCCCATGTGGACGACGAGTTGCAACCCTCATAGGCGAAGTACTGATAGTAGTATAGGGTCTCCTGCTCCGAGCTGTAGACGCTCCATATCCACTCGCTGTTGGGCTTGTTGAAGCCTGATGTGTAGTCGTCGTTGCTCATGAGCGGGTAGCCGTTGCGCGCAAGGGCAGCATACTGGGCAGCCTTTGCCCAGTCCTCGCGGTTGAGGGCGGCACGTGCGTAAACGGCGTAGGCAACATTGATGTTGGCGTTGAAGTTGTTGCCAGAGGCGCGCTTCTTGCCCGACTCGGTGAACAGCTTGATGGCATCGTCAAGATCCTTGTAGATCTGGGCGTAGGTCTCGCCGAGCGTAGACACCGGAATGTCGCCGCGCGACTCGTCGAGACGCAGCACAACGCCGCGCGAGGCGCCGTTGTTGCTGTCCATCCAGCGCTTTGAGTAGAGCTGCACGAGCATTGAGTAGCAGTAGGCGCGGAAGGTGAGTGCCTGCGCCTTGACATACTCGCGTTCCTGGTCGGTGCCCGACGACTGGTCGACACGCTGGAGAATCTTGTTGGCGTTGCCGATGATGCGGTAGTAGTAGAACCACGGGTAATAGTCGTAGACGGCTGTCGAGAGCTGGCTGTTGCCGAGGTTGGCAATCTTGTCGAGACCCGACACGTAGACCGTGCGCTGATAGTCGTTGCCGGTGAAGTTGCCGAAGAGAGTCTTGATGGAACCCTCGCCGTTGAACCACTGGTTGCCGAGATACTGCTGGCTCATCATCTTGGAGAGACCGTTGACAGCCTGCTGCGCCCCCTTTGTGGTCTGGAAAATCTCCTCGGGAGTGGTGTCGCTGTCGGGCGAGAGGTTGAGGTAGTCGCTGCTGCACGATGTGGTGAGCGCGCCGAGGCA
>JBNMLZ010000042.1:0-18097 GCA_050875085.1 Prevotella sp.
AAAAGGGTTGCATATAAACTTCTCTAAACATGCCGCTTAAATTTGATTAGTTACTTATACATGAGATAATGTAGCATGTTTTGGTTAAAATGTGCTCAAAATGTTTGGAGAATTTGTTTTTTTCGTATCTTTGTGGCTAATTTAAAGCGTTAGCTATTCTACATTTATTAATTTAAAAACAAATTCTATGAAAAAAACTTTACTCTCTTTATCATTGTTGCTGCTGTCGGCTGTCGGTGCTTTTGCACAGGATGCCACCAACGACCAACCGTTTGACATCCAGGCGAGTGACATCACCTGGGGAGACTGCAAGGTGACAATCACGCCGAAGGATCCCAATGCAAAATATGTCTGGGGTATGCGTAATGTAGACTATATCAACAAATACTGGACAGACAGCGAGGCAGACCCGCTTGACCAGCTATACCAGCGTGACTATGATTGGTACAACAATTTGGCTGACATGTATGGTGGCACAGTGTATGACCAGTGGGAGACGGAGCTTGTGCAGGGCGTTTTCGAGGGCCGCACTGGTACATCGGATGTGGTGAGATGGGGACATGACATTGTTGTGTATGCCTACACTATCGACTCTGATGCCAAGCTCTCTTCGCCTGTGGTGAAGAAAATAGTAACGACCACAATGCCAAAGAAGTCGGATATTACCTTTGATGTGACTATCAATAAGGAAGGCTCCAATGGCGTGAACGCTACAATCACGCCGTCAAACGACGAGCTTTACTTTGTTGACGTGCAGCGCAAGAGATTCCTTGACTGGTATGACCAGAATGGTGTGCCAAGAGACTCGGCTGCTTTCTCACTTCTTGAATTGGCCTGGAAGTCAACCGAGCCTTATGGCGAGGAGAATGTGATGCAGCGTCTGCATACGGGCTCTTACACTATAAAGCAGGATGACTACGGACTCTTCTCAGGTCAGAACTACCAGATTATTGTCTTCGGCTATAACAATGGCGCTTCAACAGAAATACAGACTTTTGACTTCAACACATTGCGCTCACCGTCGTCGGCTTTCTTGAAGTTGTCAGATTACTTCTTGGATGAGGACGGCAACCCCGACCCTGAAGTGCTTACTTCTGCAGGCAATGGTGTTTGGAACTATGTGCTCACTGCTGACGAGACTCCGCAGAGCATTTGGTACTATATCACAAATGCCACTATCGACGAGAGCAAGGACACATATCACTATGAGTACAACGAAAACCAGGGTACAACAGCTTTGAAGATGGTTCTTGACGGTGTTAAGAATCCTAACGACTCTGGCGTTTATGCTACATTGGATTTGACCAATGACGACCTTGCTGAGGCAGGCATAACGGAAATACGCTTCGTCAACGCTTCTACCGGCATCTCTACAATCAATGGCAATGAGGTGAAGACCGACAACGCTGTTTACACCATCGACGGACGCAAGGTTGCAAACGGCAACGCACAGCTCCAGAAGGGTATGTACATCACGAACGGTAAGAAGTTTGTCGTTAAGTGATTAACGAATAGTTATCGGAAATAAAAATGGGGTCGAGCGGAAACTGCTCGACCCCATTTTTATGCTGACATTTTTATCAACGCCACGTTATTTCTTTATCAACGCCACGCTGCAAGCGCCAAGCACGAGCAGCACTCCGGCCACAATCATCATGTTGCTCTGCACGGAGCCTACCAGCGAGAGGATGGCGCCACCGGCAACGGCGGCTATAATCTGCGGCACGCAGATTGTGCCGTTGAACAATCCGAGGTAGGCACCCTTGTGGCCGTAGCCCTCAAGGGCGTTGGTGACGAAGGCGAACGGCATGGCGAGCATGGCAGCCCAGGCGCAGCCGATGAGCATGAACGGAAGCACGAGCAGGTTCTTGTCGCCGATGAACGGCACGATGGCGAAGCCTATGCCGCCGATGACGAGCGAGAGGGCGTAGGCAAGCTTCTCGTTCTTGAAGCGTGCCAGTGCCATTGCCCACAGCACGGAGCCGATGGCCTGCCAGAAGAAGAGCACGCCAACCCAGTTGCCGGCTTCCTGATAGCCCTTCGACGCCACGTCGGTGGTGTGCCATACGGTGTCGGCGATGGTGCCGTTGGTGTAGGTCCACATATACATGAAGGCAGCCCAGCAGAAGAACTGCACGAGTCCAACCTTCCAGAACATCGACGGGGCATTCTTCAACAGCTCAATCCAGTTGGCGCTCTTCTCGTCGGCCTCGGGGTCGGCCTCGTTGTATTCGGCATACTCCTCGGGGTTCCACTCCTTCACCTTGGCGGTGGTGTAGATGACGCAGAGGATGAGGATGGTTGCACCCACGTAGAAGGAGTAAATCACGGAGTCGGGGATTACGCCCTTCGGCGCTTCGTTGGCAATGCCGATGGCAGTGAAGAAGAACGGGAACACGTAGCCGATGAGCGATCCGGAGTTGCAGAGGAACGACTGGATGGAGTAGGCGAGCGACTTCTGTTTCTCGTTGACCATGTCGCCCACGAGCATCTTGAACGGCTGCATCGCCATGTTGATGCTTGTGTCGAGGAACATGAGCGACACCAGTCCGAATATCATCGCCGTGCTGACAGCCATTCCGAACGAGCCTGCGTTAGGAAGCAGGCACATCACAGCCACGGCAACGGCCGCTCCTACAAACAGGTATGGTATGCGGCGGCCGAAGCGGCACCATGTGCGGTCGCTCAGCGTGCCGATGATGGGCTGCACGAGGATGCCCATCAGTGGGGGCAGAATCCAGAAGTAGCTCAATGAGTGGGGGTCGGCGCCAAGCGTTGCGAAGATGCGCGAGATGTTGGCACTCTGAAGGGCGTAGGCAATCTGTACGCCGAAGAATCCGAAACTGAGGTTCCACAGTTTCCAGAAACTAAGATTTGGTTTTGGTTTCATTGTTATTTGGTTTTTTGAATTTTTTTCTCTAAGCCTTCATAAGCTTTCCTATGCCTTTAAAGCATATTACTCCCCTCCCCCGTCGGGGAGGGGTTGGGGGTAGGGCTTTTGCTTCTCGTGCTCCCCCTCACCACCAGTCTTGTTCTCACCACCCGCTTCTCAATCTTGTCCTTGGGCGACAGTCCCTCCACCTTATCCATGAGAATGGTGGCAGCCTCTTCGCCCACTTTCACGCCGCGTTGCTCAACAGTGGTTAGTTGCGGGTCGCAGGCGATGGCGCGGTTGCCGTTGGTGAAGCCGCACACCGACACGTCGTCGGGCACGCGTAGTCCCATGTGCTTGGCGGTGTACATCACGCCGATGGCGGTGTCGTCGTTGACGCAGAAGAAGGCGTCGGGACGGTCGGGGCGCTGTAGTATCTCGGGAGTGATGCGCTCGGCATCCTCGCGGTTGTCGCACTCGAAGACGAGCAACGGGTCGGGCGTCAGACCTGCCTTGATGAGCGCGTCGCGGTAGCCGTTGTAGCGGTTGCGGGCGAGGACGGTCTGCTCCTTCATGTTATAGTAGGCTATGCGCCGGCATCCCGTCTTGGCGAGATAGTCGACGGCGGCGAAAGCCCCCTGGTAGTCGTCAACGACAACGAGCGACGCGTCGATGCCGGTGCAGATGCGGTCGTAGAACACGATTGGAATGCCGCGGTCGATGAGCGACTGGAAATGGTCGTACTTTGTCGTGGGCTTTGCCTGCGATACAATCACGCCGCATACCTGGTGGGCCTCGAACATCTGGCAGAGCTGCACCTCGCGCTCATACGACTCGCGCGACGTGGTGGCGATGATGCGGTAGCCGCGTTTCGACGCGGCAGCCTCGATGCCGTTGAGGACAGACGTGAAATAATAGTGTATGAATTCGGGCACGATGACCCCGATTACCTTTATCGGTTGCCGCCGCGAGTTGCGCAGCGACTTGGCTATGTCGTTGGGGTAGAAGTTGTGCGCGTGGGCGTAGTCGCATATCCTGCGGCGCTTCTCCTCGTTGACGCGGTTGCTGCCGTTGAGGGCACGTGAAACAGTAGCGATAGACACACCGAAGTGCTCGGCGATGTCCTTCATTGTTGTCGGTTGCAGTTCAGACATTTTGCTTGATATTGTTTGGGGTTGTTGGAAGATTTGGTTTTCTTGATTGTTTGCTTTCTTATTTCTGCTGCAAAGGTACAACATTATATAAAAATAGGACTAATAATATTGTTTTTTGATATGGGTCAAACTGTGCAAACGTTTACACATGCTGCAAACGTTTGCACTGGTAAAATGTAATATTTATGATATTTAATGATACGTGGAATTGATTTAAGTCATAATTTTGCAGCAGATAAAGATGAAGACCGAATTACAAACAGTCTTAAACGACAATTAAAAACCGCATATTCAAACAATTTATTAAATATCAAAAGCTACAATGATGAAGCAGGTTAAATTCCAAAATGCCATCAGGACAGCCACGCTCTCAGCAGGTTTGTTCCTTTCGGCAAGTGCCTTCGCGCAGCAGGTTACTGTGAAGGGTACAGTAGTTGACGAGACCGGCGAGCCAGTCATCGGCGCTTCCGTCAAGGTTGTTGGCGGACAGGTGGGCGCAGTGACCGACATCGACGGCAACTTCCAGATCAACGCCGACAAGAAGTCGCAGCTCGAAATCACCTATATCGGCTACGAGCCGGTGAAGGTGCAGGCCGGACAGGACTTGAAAATCCAGCTCAAGAACACATCGACAACCCTCAACGATGTGGTTGTCATCGGTTATGGTGTCGCCAAGAAGAACGACCTCACGGGTTCCGTGACAGCCATCAAGCCTGACGAGAAGAACCACCAGCTTGTGACCTCCGCCCAGGAAATGATGCAGGGCAAGATTGCCGGTGTGAACGTGACGACAAGCAACGGCGGTCCTGGCGGCGGTGCCTCAATCCGTATCCGTGGCGGCTCCTCGCTGAACGCCTCTAACGACCCGTTGATTGTGATTGACGGTATGGCAATGGACAACCAGGGCGTGAAGGGTGCTCCTAACGGCTTGGCAATGGTCAACCCTAACGATATCGAGTCGTTCACCGTATTGAAGGACGCCTCTGCAACAGCCATCTACGGTTCGCGCGGCTCCAACGGTGTCATCATCATCACAACAAAGAAAGGACGCGGAGGCCAGAAGCCCCAGGTGTCTTACTCGGGCAACGTGTCAATGTCGATGCTCGCCAAGAAGTACGACGTGCTCAGCGGCGACGAGTACCGCGACTTCGTGAAGTCGTACTACGGTGAGGACTCAGCCGCAGCAGCCCTGCTCGGCGACGCCAACACCGACTGGCAGGACGAGATCTACCGCACTGCCATCTCCACCGACCACAACGTGACCATCAACGGCGGACTGAAGAACATGCCTTACCGCGTGAGCCTCGGCTACACCGACCAGAACGGTATCCTCAAGGGCGGCAACTACCAGCGCTACACAGCCAGCTTGAACCTTTCGCCGTCGTTCCTCCAGGATCACCTGAAGTTCAACGTGAACGGCAAGTTCATGTATGCCAAGACAAAATACGCCAATACCGACGCCGTGGGCGAGGCACTGCGTATGGACCCGACACAGCCGGTGCGCTCAACAGACGAGCGTTTCAACAACTATGGCGGATATTTCTGCTGGACACAGCCTGCCGGCGACAAGAGCAAGTTGCCTGCAAGTGAGTTCCCGACCATCGCCAACACCAACGCTGCAAAGAACCCTGTGGCTCTCTTGAACGAGAAGGACGACCGCGCCAACTCATACGACTTCCTCGGCAACATCGAGGTTGACTACAAGGTACACGGCTTCGAGGACCTTCGTCTCCACATGAACGCGTCGGGCGACTGGGCCAACGGCAAGCAGAATACCGACTACGCCACATGGGGTCCGTCGAACTTCGGATGGGGCAACTCCGGCTTCACCAAGGAGAACAAGTATAACCTGCAGTACTCTGCCTATGCTCAGTACTACAAGGACTTCACCAAGACACAGCACTTCGACCTCATGGGTGGTTACGAATGGAGCCACATGAAGTACTGGGGACACGAGTTCTACCGCGACACACGCACCGAGGCAGGTCTGTCGGCCGACCAGATTGCCGCACTCACCGACAAGAACTACAACTCATACAAGAACAACGAGTGGAAGCAGGAGAGCTACCTCGTGTCGTTCTACGGACGTATGAACTACATCGCCTTCGACCGCTACATGCTCACAGCCACTGTGCGCCGCGACGGTTCGTCGCGCTTCAAGGAGCACTGGGCAACATTCCCTGCCGTGGCTCTCGGATGGAAGATTAACGAGGAGAACTTCCTCAAGAATGTCAACTGGCTCGACGAGTTGAAGCTCCGCCTCGGCTGGGGTAAGACTGGTCAGCAGGATGGCATAGGCAACTACGTTTACTTTGCATCATACAACGAGAATATCAACTCGACCAACGGACGCTATCCGCTCGTCGGTGTGAACGATACCGGTATCATGGCACGTCCTGACGCCTACAACCAGAGTCTGAAGTGGGAGACCACCGAGACCTACAACGCCGGTCTTGACTTCTCTGTTCTGCGCGACCGCGTTCGTGGTAGCCTCGACTACTACTACCGCAAGACCACCGACCTTATCAACACTGCATCAGTGTCGGCAGGTTCAAACTTCCGCAACCAGGTGACTTCTAACATCGGTTCGCTGGAGAACAAGGGTATCGAGGCTTCACTCACCGTGCGCCCAATCCAGACACGCGACTGGCAGGTAGAGGTGACGGGCAACTTCACCTACAACAAGAATGAGATTACGGAGCTCACCGGTGAGTCGTCTATCGTAAAGACCGGTGGCATTGCAGCCGGTACGGGCAACACCTGCCAGGTGCAGACCGTAGGCCAGCCCGCCAACTCATTCTATGTATACCAGCAGGTTTACGGCGCCGACGGCAAGCCATTGGAGGGCGTCGTTGTCGACCGCAACGGCGACGGCCAGATTTCTGAGGCCGACCGCTACTGCTACAAGAGCCCGGCTGCTCCTTACCTCGCCGGCTTGGCAGTGCGCATGCAGTACAAGAACTGGGACTTCGGCTTCAACTTCCGTGGCTCATGGGGCAACTACGTGTTCAACGACCGCCAGGCAGGCTACGTGAACACCGAGAAGCGCTACGACGACTCGTTCAACTATCTGCAGAACACCACGCCGACAGGCTTGTCGAACAAGTGGAAGACCTACAACTGGGTGCTCTCCGACTACTTCGTGGAGAACGCCTCGTTCGTGAAGCTCGACAACATCACCCTCGGCTACTCATTCGACCAGCTCTTCAAGTCGGGTAGCTACAAGGGTCTGTCAGGACGTGTGTACCTCACAGCGTCTAACGTCGCAACTATCACCAAGTACTCCGGTCAGGACCCTGAGGTGTTCGGCGGCATCGACAACTCTATCTACCCGCGTCCATTCTCAATGACACTGGGTTTGAACATCAACTTCTAATCAACTAACATTTTAAAGGTAAACGTATTATGAACTTAAGATATTTCAAGAACATACTTCCCGTTGCTGCCCTCATCCTTGCCTCGGCAGGCATGAGCTCATGCACAGGCGACCTTGATGTTACTCCTATCGACCCGTCGACCAACATGACCGTGAACGAGCCTGAACTCTTCACAAAGTGCTACGCCAACATGGCGCTTGCAGGCCAGACCGGTCCTGACGGCGACTGCGACATCGACGGTCTTGACGGCGGTACGACTGGTTTCGTGCGCCAGCTCTTCAACACCCAGGAGCTCCCTACCGACGAGAGCATCTGCAACTGGGGCGACACTGGCATCGACCAGTACGACTTCGGCACATGGGACTCTTCACACCCGATGATTGCCGGATTCTACTACCGTCTGTATGCCGGCATCGACTACTGCAACCACTATCTCGACGTCTGCGCCGGCATGAACGAGGAGCGCGAGGCTGAGGTTCGCTTCCTCCGCGCACTCTACTACTACTATCTGCTCGACGAGTACGGCAACGTGCCGTTCGCCACAGCCATCTCGGCTGAGTCGCCGGAGCAGATCAAGCGTGCCGACCTCTACACATGGATAGAGTCGGAGGTGAAGGAGGTTCTGCCCAAGCTCGCAGCTCCTGCCGCACGCAACAGCAAGCAGGAGGGCTACGGCCGCGCCGACCAGGATGCCGCCAACATGCTTCTTGCACGTCTTTATCTCAACGCCGAGGTCTACACCGGCACAGCCCACTGGGCAGAGGCAAAGGAATATGCCGAGAAGGTAATCAACGGTCCGCACAAGCTCTTTACCGACAAGTCGGCTGGCTACGACAAGAACTGCGGTTTCACTCCCTACCAGATGCTCTTCATGGGCGACAATGGCGAGAGCGGAGCTTCATCAGAGTCAATCCTCTCCGTTATGCAGGACGGTGTGACATCTGCCGCTTACGGCTGCACATTGTTCCTTATGGCAGGTTGCTGGCAGGCTGATATGGATGTCGACGGCAACTACGGCACTTCAGAGTTCTGGAGTGGCAACCGCGCCCGCTCACAGTTCGTAAAGAAGTTCTTCCCGAATGCCGACCCGACACCTAACGACCTCAAGGGTACAGTAGCTGAGGCTGGCGACGACCGCGCCTTGCTCTACGGCAAGGACCGCGAGCTGGTTGTCACAAACCAGGGTAAGTTCACATCAGGCTACTCAGTAGGCAAGTTCCGCAACACCTACTCTGACGGCTCCCAGCCACACCACGCCAAGTTCTGCGACGCTGACTTCTTCCTCATGCGCACCGCCGAGGCTTACCTTATCGCTGCTGAGGCTGACGCGCGTCTGAACGGCGGCGTGACAACTGCCACTGGCACTGGCTACATCAACGCCCTGCGCGAGCGCGCACATGCAGCCACACAGACACAGTGGTCGGTCAACCAGATTCTCGACGAGCGCTCACGCGAGCTCTACTACGAGGGCTTCCGCCGCACCGACCTTATCCGCTACGGTCTGTTCACATCCAACGACTATGTTTGGGACTTCAAGGGTGGCGTGCAGAAGGGTGTCGGCATCTCGTCGACACGCAATCTCTATCCGCTGCCTGCCGAGGACGTGAACGCCAACAAGAAGCTCACACAGAACCCGGGCTACTAATACATTAATAGTATAACTAAAAACGAATCAACCATTATGAAAAAGATATTTTCATACGCACTGATGATGATCGCCACTATGGTGGCGTTCACATCATGCGAGAGCGACCAGGACTCTAATCCTACGCTCGTGACCCCGACCGAGTTCACGGTCAACAATCCGGCTGTGGGCGACGCTGTGGTAGACCTCGCAAAGTCGAAGTCGGTACAACTGACATGGTCGCAGCCGCAGTTCACAACGCTGAACGCTCCGCTTGCAGCACAGTATGAGGTGCAGTTCTCCACAACGGGACAGTTCAACACCAAGTATGACGACGCTGCCGACGACAACTCCAGCGCCGACTACATCGCTCTCGACGAGACCTACACAAAGTGTGTTGCCGACGTTCCGTCAGCCGACATCGCAAAGGCTCTTGAGAAACTTACACGCTGGACCGAGGACGCTGTTCCTGCCGAGCAGAAGGTAAGCATCCGCGTGCGTGCCTTCGTGGCAAACGCATCGTCGGAGACTCTCTCGGAGGTTTGCTCAAACATCGTCTCTATCAACGCCGCTCCTTACTACGTGGAGCTTAAGAACGCCACACCTATCATGTGGTATCTTGTGGGCAACATGTTCGGCGGCAAGTGGGGCACCGTGTCCGACGCCACAGCCCTGCCGATGTTCATGATTCCTGACTACGACTACGACAAGAAGACCGGCTCGGGCGAGGTTGAGTACACCAACTACTTCCTTACAGGCGACTACGACAATCCTGACGGCAATGAGAGCAGCACTGCCGGCTTCAAGATTCAGCGTTCCGACTTCAACTGGGATTATGGATTCACCGGCAAGGGCGACGGCACCAAGGGCGCTATCGTCAACCGCAACGGTGGCGGTGACGGCGGTCACATTGTGGCTCCCGAGAACGGCTACTACACAATCAAGGTGAACACTGCCAACAACACAGCCACAATGACCAAGTATGAGGGCGAGGTGAAGGACTATGGCACAATCCAGGTTGCAGGCTCGCTATGGGACGACGGCTGGGCTGACCATGCCATGCTGCCTTACAACTCTGAGGGTGTTGAGAACCACGTTTGGTATATCGTGATGGATGTTCCGGCAGATGGCTGCCAGTTTAAGTTCAAGATTGCCGGCTCATGGGACACCAACTGGGGCAACGGCACAACTGGCGCCAACGACGGTGACATCAGCTACTATGGCACAGGTGTTGCCGGTGGCAAGAGCATTGGATTGCCAGCAGGCAAGTTCATGGTTTCGTTCAACGACATCACAGGCTGCTACAGCATTATTCAACTTTAAATATAGGAGGGTATGGCATCCCTGCCATACCCACTATGCAAAGCATAATCATTCATCACAACATTCATGATAGAGTGGGTATGGCAAGGATGCCATACCCTCCTACAAAGAAAAATAGAATACTATTATGATTAAGAAAATATTATTCGGAATGTCGCTCTTGGTGTCGCTGGCAGCGTGCACCGACGACTACACCGACTGGAACGCACCGCAGCACAACGACCAGCCTGCCACAGTGCAGTTCGGCAACGGCAGCATCACTGAGGTGCCAGTCATCAACCTCGCCGACGTGACTGACGCCAGCGTGAAAGTGGCTTCCATCACAGCCCCGACATCATCTGATGCCGACTACTCACAGGCTACCTACCAGATTCAGCTCGGCACTAAGGCAATGGACATCACTGCCGATGGTACAATAGCTACTGCCGACCTCCAGAAATACATCAACGACAACTATGGCAAGGCTCCTGAGGAGCGCGACATCGACGCTGTTGTCACACAATGGCTCGGCAACGGCTCTACAGCCATTAAGGTGAACACCTCGGCTACATTCAAGGTGAAGGCAATCGCAAAGGCTGCCAACATCGAGCAGGCTTACTATCTCGCAAGCGACGCTACGGGTTGGGATCTCAACTCTGTCAAGGCTAACGCTTTCACACACTCTGCAAACAATGTTTGGGACGACCCGAACTTCAAGATTACTGTAACTACAACCGAGGACAACCAGGCATTCATGATTGTTCCGGCTTCAAGCCTTGAGAAGAGCAACGTGCTTGACGGTGCATTTGGCTGCAAGACTGAGGGCGATGACTCTGCCAACGGTTCACTCGTCAACGAAGGCGCACAGAAGATCACAATCGCCAACGCAGGCAAGTACATCATCACTGTCAACATGGAGGCTAACAGCTACTCTGTTGAGGAGGCTCCGCTGAACCTCTTCCTCACTGGTGACCACTACAACTGGGGCACTGGCGACAACGCTTGGCAGCAGCTCATCCCTGTATGGGGTGCAACCGACCAGTTCTGGAAGATTATCTATCTCCACGCTGGCGAGCAGTTCAAGTTTGCTCCGCAGGCAGGCTGGGGCAACGACTTCGGCGCTGCTGAGGCTACAATCAAGGATGTTGCAGGTGCTGGCATCGTGAACGAGGGTGGCAACTGCAAGGCTACAAAGGCAGGCTGGTACCTCCTCCACGTAACCAACGGCATTGAGAAGACAATTGAGGTGCTTGAGCCGAATGTCTACCTCATGGGTGACATTGCCGGTGGCTGGAGCATCCTGGAAAGTGCCAAGTTCACAGTTCCTGAAACAGAGGACGGCGAGTTCGTTTCACCGACATTCGTTAAGGATGGTGATCTCCGCATGTGCATCAGCCTTGAAGGCACCGACTGGTGGAAGACTGAGTTCATCGTCCGCAATGGCAACATCGACTTCCGTGGACGCGGCGACGACCAGAATCCGCGCATCAAGGTGACTGCCGGACAGAAGGCTCACCTCAACTTCGCTACCGGCAAGGGCAAGGTGGAATAAGCAACATGCTTCATCAATAATATATACACAAAAAAGGAGTGTCAACCAGGTTGGGTTGACACTCCTTTTTTATGCGTCGGACGGGAGTCCGACGTTCCGGTTTTGGGGGGCGTCGGACGGGAGTCCGACGTTCCGTTGTTACTTCTTCAAGTCGCCGACTTTCTCAAGGTACTCGGCAATCTGCACAGCGTTGAGCGCAGCACCCTTGCGAATCTGGTCGCCTGACAGCCAGAATGTCAAGCCGCAGTCGTCAGCGAGATCCTTGCGGATACGGCCTACGTAGACATCATCCTTGCCTGCTGTCTCAAGCGGCATCGGGTAGACGAGGTTGGCAGGGTCGTCTTTCAGTGTGCAGCCCGGAGCGGCGGCGATGGCCTTCTGAGCCTCTTCCACTGAGATAGGACGCTCGGTCTCAATCCATACCGACTCGGAGTGAGAGCGCAGCGAGCTGACGCGCACGCACATTGCAGAGCAACGCACGTCGCTGTGCATGATCTTGCGTGTCTCGTTGAACATCTTCATCTCCTCCTTCGTGTATCCGTTGTCGGTGAACACGTCAATCTGAGGAATCACGTTGTAGGCAAGCTGGTGAGGGAACTTGCTCACGGTGACTGGCTCGTTGTTTACCAACTCCTTGTACTCCTGCTGCAACTCGGCCATGGCTGCCGCACCTGCGCCACTCGCGCTCTGGTAGCTTGCGATGTGGATGCGCTTGATGTGGCTCAGCTTCTCAAGCGGCTGGAGCACAACAACCATCATGATGGTTGTGCAGTTAGGGTTGGCGATGATGCCGCGCGGACGGTTGAGGGCATCCTCAGGGTTGCACTCAGGCACAACCAATGGCACGTCGTCGCACATGCGGAATGCCGACGAGTTGTCAATCATCACGGCACCGTGCTTCGTGATGGTCTCGGCAAACTCCTTGGATGTGCCGCCACCAGCCGACACAAACGCCACGTCAATGTCCTTGAAGTCGTCGTTGTGCTGGAGAAGCTTCACTTCATACTCCTTGCCCTTGAAAGCGTATTTCCTGCCTGCCGAACGGTGGGAGCCGAACAGCACAAGATTGTCAATAGGAAAATTTCTCTCGGCGAGTATGCGCAAGAACTCCTGTCCCACAGCGCCACTCGCACCAACAATTGCTACATTCATGTTCTAAATATTTTAAAATGTTATTCTTTGTGCTTGTAAATATTGTTGCAAAGTTACATATTTTCTCAAAACTACGCATGTTTTATGGCGATTTTATATCTATTCTGCGCTTATTAATGTCAAAAATGCTATTCATATGTATTGCAGCGCGTTGGTTGTTTTGTCGTTTTGAGTTTGTTGAAAATATTTAAATGTCTCGTATAGAACACAAAAATGGATATATGGATTATAATCTATTCGGTAATAATGACTATCTTTGCAACATTATAACACGCATAAAGGAAATATAGAATATGGGAAACGACAACAACACAGAAAAGAAAATCAATTATGAGTTTTTTGTCGGGAAAGGCATTGCCGACTATTCTGATGGCGATATAGTCGTTCTTGACAAGATAGGCGTGGCACCGGTGGAAGGCACTGTGAAGGTTGACATGGTGCTCATGATATATTGTATGAGCGGACGGTTGCAAGGAGAGATTAACGGCAAGACTCACCAGGCACAGGCTGGTGATGTGGTGATATGCCTGCCCAACTCGTATCTGACGAACTACATGATGTCGCCCGACTTTGAGTCGAAGATTATCGGTTTTTCATACAGTGCCATACAGCACAACACACCAATCACGCGTGACGCGCTCGACATGATGGACTATGTTTCAAAACACCCCGTCATACACCTCGACCTTGAACGCCAGGCTCTCATCAACAAGTACTATACCATTATATCCCACAAGATAAAGCATCCGCACGGCTATTTCCACAAGGAGATAATGCACGGTCTGTTCCAGTGCGCCGTGTTCGAGCTGTGCGCCATCATCGCCCCGCACGTGGAGTACAGCGAGGGTGGGGGAAGCATGAAACAGGCCAACCTGCTGTTCCGCAAGTTTATCGGACTGCTCACTCAGAACGAGGGCAAGACGTGCTCCGTGAAGAAGTATGCCGAGGAACTGTGCATCACACCAAAGTATCTGTCGTTCATATCGAAGACGGTGAGCGGCAAGACCGCCCTGGAGTGGATCCATGAGTACACGGTAAAGGCAATAGAGAGGTATCTCAAGCACTCAAACATGTCAATCAAGGAAATCGCCGACATGCTGGAATTCCCCAACCTGTCGTTCTTCGGCAAGTTCACAAAGAGTCATCTTGGCGTGTCGCCGACGGAATACAGGCGGCAGCAAAGCATGAAAAAAGGTCAGTAACGCCACAAGCGCGCTACTGGCCTTTTTGACGTATTGTCGTTGCTGGCTTTTTGTGCGGGTGAAGCTGGCTTTTTTTGCATGTGAATAGTTTTGCGTTAACTATTCCTAAAAAATATCCTTTCTTTGTAGTAAATTGCTTAATTTTGCATCCTAATATATACAAGATGTAATCATAAGCACAATCAAAATAACAAAAGTTTAATACAATAATGAACGTAAAATCAATTCTTTTTGCGCTCTCGCTGACCGCTGCAATGTCGGCAAGCGCGCAGACTTCCAAGGGCATCGACCTTGCCAACATGGACACGTCGGTGAAACCCGGCAACGACTTCTACGAATATGCCATCGGCGGTTGGCGTAAGGCTCATCCTCTCGACGCTGAACATGCACGCAACGGCTCGTTCACCGACCTCGACGAGATGAACCAGAAGCGCATACTCGGTCTTATCAACGAATACTCATCAAAGCCACAGGTCCAGGGTACTCTCGGACAGAAGATAGGTACTCTCTATAACCTCGCCATGGACAGCGTGCGACTCAACCGTGAGGGCGCTGCCCCGTTGCAGGCAATTCTGAAGACTATCAACGGCATCACTGACCGTCGCGAATACCAGCTCGTCACAGCACAGCTCGACGCGCGTGGCGTGGCTTGCATGATGTACGGCATCGGTGTGGGAGCTGACATGAAGGATGCTGCCAACAACCTCGTGGGACTCGGACAGGGCGGACTCGGACTCGGTGAGCGCGACTACTATCTCTCTGATGACACTCAGGTGAAGGCTGTGCGTGATGCCTATGCCAAGTATCTCAAGCAGATTCTCATACTCGCAGGCAACGACGAGCAGACTGCACAGCGCAAGGCTGATGCCACAATGCGCATCGAGACCCGCCTTGCCAAGGCAAGCAAGAGTCAGGTGGAACTGCGTGACGTGCAGGCAAACTACCACAAGATGCCTTACACGTCGCTCGTGAAGGACTTCCCGGGCATCGACTGGGGTAACGTGTTCCTCGCACAGGGCTTCCCATCTTTCTCACACATCGACGTGGGGCAGATAGAACCTATACACGAGGTGGAGAAGGTGCTCGCCGACGAGCCGCTTGACGACCTCAAGGCTTATGCCGAGGCTCATGCCGTGTCGAGCCAGGCTGATTATCTCGACGACAACTTCCGCAAGGCTAACTTTGAACTTAGCCGCGTGATGTCGGGTGTGGAGCAGGATCGCCCACGCTGGAAGCGCGCCACAAGTCTTGTGAGCGGTGTGCTCGGCGAGGCTATCGGCAAACTCTATGTGGAAAAGTACTTCCCTGCATCAAGCAAGGAGATGATGATAAAGCTCGTCAAGAACCTCCAGACCGCTCTCTCACAGCGCATCGCTGAGGCTACATGGATGTCGGCTGCAACAAAGGCGCAGGCTCAGGACAAGCTCGCCAACTTCATCGTCAAGATTGGTTATCCCGACAAGTGGAAGGACTATAGTGGACTGAACATCAGCGATTCGCTCTCATTGCTTGAGAACATGGAGAACGTGTCTGAGTTCCTCTCAAAGGACTATATCACCACAAAGGTAAACAAGCCTGTTGACAAGGCTGAATGGCAGATGACTCCGCAGACTGTCAATGCCTACTATAATCCTACAACCAACGAGATTTGCTTCCCGGCTGCCATCCTTCAGCCGCCTTTCTTCGATCCTAATGTTGACGAGGCTGTCAACTATGGTGGTATCGGTGGCGTTATTGGTCATGAGATGTCTCATGGATTCGATGACCAGGGCTCACAGTTCGACAAGTATGGCAACCAGCACGACTGGTGGACTGCTGCCGACAAGAAGAACTTCGAGGCTCGAACAAAGGTGCTTGCCGACTACTTCTCAACAGTAGAGGCTCTGCCTGGCAAGAAAATCAACGGCCGCCTGACTCTCGGCGAGAACATCGGCGACAATGGCGGTCTTAACATCGCCTTCCGCGCTCTCCAGAATGTGCTCAAGGAGAACCCGTCGGCAGCAAAGACTATTGACGGATTTACTCCAGAACAGCGCTTCTTCCTCTCATGGGCAACTGTATGGGCTGGCAACGCACGCCCTGAGTTCATCGACCGCCAGATAAAGACCGACCCTCACTCTCCAGCCGAGGCTCGTGTCAACGCCGCTCTGCCGCAGATTGATGCCTGGTATAAGGCTTTTGGCGTGAAGAAGGGTGACAAACTGTTTGTCGACAAGAACAAACGTGCCCATATCTGGTAATTTAACTCGCTAAATATTTGTGAGTTAGACAAAAAAGTCGTAACTTTGCACCCGCTTTTCGGCGTAACCGATGACGGGAAGAAGTGTAGCCCAGTTATGTTGCGCGAGAACGATAAAACAAATTTAATTATCAGATTTAAGATGGATTTAATTAAAGTTGCTGAAGAAGCATTTGCAACCGGCAAGAAGTTCCCGGAGTTCCGCTCTGGTGACACAATCACAGTCGCTTACAAAATTATCGAGGGTTCTAAGGAGCGTATCCAGCTCTACCGCGGTGTTGTTATCAAAATCTCTGGTCACGGAGACAAGAAGCGTTTCACCGTTCGCAAGATGTCTGGAACTGTAGGTGTAGAGCGTATCTTCCCAATCGAGTCGCCGAACATCGACAGCATCGAGATCAATAAGCACGGTAAGGTACGTCGCGCTAAGTTGTACTACCTCCGCAAGCTCACCGGTAAGAAGGCTCGTATCGCAGAGCGTCGCGTCATCTCTGGCGAGTAATCTTTTGGGAACCTAAGTTCGAAAGAAATAAAAAGGCTATACACCAATTGGTGTGTAGCCTTTTTTAGTTGTCGGAACGGCGGACTCCCGTCCGCCGCATAGCAAGTCTGTTGCATTCTTGTTGTGCGGCGGACGGGAGTCCGCCGTTCCGTTAAAATATTTCAAATTAGCCCCCGTTGTTTTGCTCATTTCCATGAAAAGCCATACCTTTGCATTTGAATTTTGACATACATCAATACGGCTAACTTGATGCGGCGCCCCAGCAGCGCCCGCTAACCACGAAACCTACCGTCTTCTGCAATCGGCAAAGCAGTCATTCCATGATCGGCAAATTGGCTCCACGTCCCTTTGCAGTCATCCCACAAGAAAAGTTTCATCCACCGCAGCCGCAATTGACTCCATGCCGAGTCGTCGGCAGGGCAAGGTTGTGTCGCCGTCGGCAGACAGCGGCACCCTCAGTTAGCGACATTTTTCCGCAGTGCCGCCTCGCGAAGGTGTAAAAATTGCGTAAGGATGCCGACAGGGGATTATTACACCATTGTGAAAATCCCGCCTTCTTGCTCCATTGGCGGCACCGCTTGCATACCGGATTGATATTATATATAATGTGTGCGCAGGTAAAATTAAGCGTTATTTGTAAACAACTGTTAAAATACAGATAAAATACAAACATTTCTCCTCAAAAGTTTTGGAGATAAGCAAAAAAGCTATACCTTTGCATCCGCTTTCGAGAACGAACGAAAGCAACCGGAATGAGGGTTTAACCCCACCCGGAACGGCAGACTCCCGTCTGCCGCACAACAAAAGAAAGAGTTCTTTGAAAAGATTTACATAAGACAGATAAAGTAGTACAAGAAGCGAAAGCAATTCAATCAATTGCTTTTGGGTAGAATAAAAACGAACCGTCAAGTTTGTTTGATATACTCTTAAATTTGGAAGCTCGTTCTGAAACAGATACAAACAAATACCGACCTCTTCGGAGGTTAGCAGTAAAAGATATTTTACAATGTAGAGTTTGATCCTGGCTCAGGATGAACGCTAGCTACAGGCTTAACACATGCAAGTCGAGGGGCAGCATGACGATAGCTTGCTATTGTTGATGGCGACCGGCGCACGGGTGA